>NZ_AP025281.1:4901970-5208344 GCF_024347195.1 Aliamphritea hakodatensis | reverse complement strand
ACATATTTGACTATACATTTTGCGCCGGCAAAACAGGACTTATACCCAGCAGTGAATAACCTTCCAACCGGCGTCATCCGTGGCATTAATTAAGATTTTTCTCAAAAAAGTGATTGAAAACCGTACAGCATTTCACTAGAATTCGGCGTCTATTTTTGACTCGTGGGATTCAGCAACCTTACTGATACCACCACACTGTACGTTAGTAGGATCGAAACCATGAAAAGAACTTTTCAACCTAGCAATCTTAAGCGCGCTCGTACACACGGCTTCCGTGCACGTATGGCTACTAAAAACGGCCGTGCGGTAATCAACCGTCGTCGTGCTAAAGGCCGTAAGCGTCTGGCTGCTTAATATTTGCCTGTCAGGCTCACTGAATGAATGAATTCAGCTATCCCCGCCGCGTGAGGCTCCTTACCGGCGGGGATTTTAAACAGGTATTCAACCGAGCCAGCCTCAAGATCTCAGATCAACATCTGCTGATCCTAGCCTGCCCTAACGATCTCGGCCATTCACGTGTCGGTTTCGTCTTCTCCAAAAAAAATATCCGTTTAGCTGTCAATCGTAACCGCGTTCGGCGTATCATTCGCGAGTCTTTTCGGCTTGAACAGCAGCAACTTCCCAACGTCGATATCGTCATTTTGGCGCGTAAAGGCCTGGGGGATATGGAAAATAAGCAGGTTCATAAGCTTATTAAGCGCAGCTGGTCTCGCCTGATTAACAAAGCTAAGCCCAAATCCCAATCTAAATAACGATAATGGTCCAACAACCATGGATGTACAGCGCGTATTATTGATTGCAGCACTCGGCATTATTTCCTATATGTTGGTCTTGCAATGGAATCAGGATTACAGCCAGCCGCCAGCCACGGTCGCTCAGGCTGAGACTGTATCCGCTTATGACTCAACAGCCCCTGTCAGTGAACTGCCGCAGGAAACTGCCGCAAGCGGTTCCGACGTACCGGGCGTAACCCCGGCGACAGCGGCTGCCAAGAAGAGCCAGCTGATTTCAGTCAAAACTGATGTCCTGGAAGTTCTGATCGACCCTAAGGGTGGCGACATCATTCAGGTTGCACTGCCTGAATATAAAGCCGCACTGGGTTCTGATCAGCCATTCATTCTGCTGGAACAGAGTGCTAACCGTACTTATGTATCCCAGAGTGGCCTGGTGGGCCTGAACGGTCCGGATGCCAGCAGCAATGGCCGTCCGACTTACACCAGCAGCACCAGCAGCTACGCCCTGGAAGGCAACGAACTGAATGTTGACCTGTCGTTTACCACCGCCAAAGGTGTTGTAATCACTAAGCGCTATGAATTCCAGCGCGGCAGCTACGACGTTGGTATGGACATGGTGGTTGATAACAAGACTGCCGATCCGTGGCAGGCCAAGCTGTTTGGCCAGATCAAACGTGATGCCAGCCCTGACCCGACATCCAATACTGATATGGGCATGCAGTCATTCCTGGGCGGCGTCTTCTCTACAACAGAAGATAACTACCAGACTTACTCGTTCGACGATATGCGGGACGCCAGCTTCAAGAGCGCCAGCCAGGACGGTTGGGTAGCAATGAGCCAGCACTACTTCCTGAGTGCCTGGATTCCTGCACCGGGTGCTGAGTACAGCTACAGCTCACGGACCGCTAACGACAAGTTCATTGTCGGCTTTGTGTCTCCTGAGTTCACTGTACCGGCCGGCCAGAACAAGACAGTAAGCGCCCACTTCTACGCAGGGCCGAAAATTACTGACAAGCTGGAAGAAGCTGCACCTGATCTGGAATTAACGATCGACTACGGCATCCTGTACTGGATCGCCAGTCCACTTGAGTGGTTGCTGAAAGCGATCTACGGCCTGCTGGGTAACTGGGGTCTGGCGATCATCGGTGTCACCATTGTTGTCAAAGCGGCGCTGTTCCAGGTAAACGCCAAAGCATTCCGCTCCATGGCGAAAATGCGTAAATTTGGCCCTGAAATGGCCCGTCTGAAAGAACTTCACGGCGACGACCGCCAGAAGATGTCTCAGGCGATGATGGAACTGTACAAGAAAGAGAAGATCAACCCACTGGGGGGCTGTCTGCCAATTCTGGCGCAGATGCCAATCTTCATCGCACTGTACTGGGTACTGCTGGAATCCGTTGAGCTGCGTCAGGCGCCGTTCATGCTGTGGATTCACGACTTATCTGTTATGGACCCGTACTTTGTACTGCCAATCCTGATGGGGGCAACCATGTTCATTCAGCAGCTGCTGAACCCGACCCCTCCGGACCCGATGCAGGCCAAGATCATGAAGATGCTGCCAATTGTCTTCACTATCTTCTTCCTGTGGTTCCCGGCAGGTCTGGTACTGTACTGGCTGGTGAACAACGTACTGTCGATTGCTCAGCAGTATGTCATTAACAAGCAGATCGAAGGTGACGGCGGCAACGCCAAGAAAGCCTGACCACCCTGATCTGAATTAAAAAAGGCCTCCTGTGAGGCCTTTTTTACGTTTACCCGCGGTTGACTCCGCCAGCGGCGCTGGGGAAGATACCCCGCATCAGCGTTTAACTAACACAGCATACCGGATACCAGCATGACCCTTATCGATCAGGATACTATTGCCGCACAAGCCACCCCCCCGGGACGGGGCGGGGTAGGGATCGTCCGGGTATCCGGCAAACTGGCCAAGCCCATTGCCAAAGCCATACTGGGCACTGAACCGGCCCCCCGTTATGCCCACTACGGCCCGTTTTACGACGCCGACCATAACCAGATCGATCAGGGCATCGGAATCTACTTCCCGGGACCAAACTCCTTCACCGGCGAAGATGTTCTTGAACTGCAGGGGCACGGCGGGCCGGTCATTATCGACTTTATCCTCCGCCGGGTACTGGAACTGGGCGCCCGGCTGGCCAACCCCGGTGAATTCTCAGAACGGGCTTTCCTCAACGACAAACTCGATCTGGCCCAGGCAGAAGCCATTGCCGACCTGATCGACTCCAGCTCAGAACAGGCCGCCCGTTGCGCATTGCGCTCCCTGCAGGGGGTGTTCTCGGAACGCATCCACACCCTGGTTGAAAGCCTCACCCAGCTGCGTATATACGTGGAAGCTGCCATTGATTTCCCGGAAGAAGAAATCGATTTTCTGGGTGACGGTAAAGTCGCCAGCGACCTTGAAACCATTATTCTGCAACTCACCAGCGTGATGCAGGAAGCCCAGCAGGGCAGCCTGATCCGCGAGGGTATGAATGTGGTCATCGCCGGCCGGCCGAACGCCGGTAAATCCAGCCTGCTGAATGCGCTGGCCGGCAAGGAAAGCGCCATCGTTACGGATATTGCCGGCACCACCCGTGATGTACTCCGCGAACACATCCACATCGACGGGATGCCACTGCACATCATCGACACCGCCGGCCTGCGGGATGCACCGGACGAAGTGGAACGTATCGGCATCAGCCGCGCCTGGGAGGAAATCCATAAAGCCGACCGGATTCTGCTGATGGTGGACGGCACCACCACCGCCACAGATGATCCTGAACAGATCTGGCCTGAATTTGTACATAACCTCGAAGATCAGAGCAAAATTACCGTTATTCGCAACAAATGTGACCTGACATCCGAAACCACTGGCATTGGTGAGCACCACGGCCACACGCTGATCTCACTGTCCGCCAAAGCCAATATCGGCGTCGATACCCTGCGCCAGCACCTTAAAGACTGCATGGGCTATGCTGCCACCACCGAAGGTGGCTTTCTGGCCAGACGCCGCCACGTGGAAGCGCTCAGCAAAGCCCAGAGCCTGTTGCTCACCGGGCAGGAACAGCTGGTATTTGGCGGGGCAGGCGAGCTGCTCGCGGAAGACCTGCGGCAGGCCCAGCAACACCTCAGCGAAATTACCGGCGCCTTCAGTTCTGACGACCTGCTGGGCCGGATCTTCAGCTCCTTCTGTATCGGTAAGTGATCCTGCAATGAAACTTCTCCTGTCCTGCAGCAATAAACTGGCCCGCTATTTAGATCTGAACTTACCTCAGCAGGGCAGTGCACAGGCTAAAGACATCGGAAAACAACGGCTGCACAGTGATGCCGACACATTCGCCTGGCAATGCCATCTTGTGGAGAATAGCGGCTCAGGCTCATCCTGTTCGCTGATTGCTGTCGAAGCACACAGCCGTTACTGCATCATTATCCCGCTGACGCTTCAACTGGCCCGCGACGATCTCATACAACAGCTGAATTATCGCTGGAGCACTGAGATGGCCATGTTTATTCTCGATGACCCGGAAGCACCCATCGAAGATATAGAAGAACTGGCAGATGCCCTGCTGGAAGAGATCACCGGAATCGAAATGACCAGAAATACTGATCTGAGCATCAGTGGACACATCACCGATATCAAGTCCTGGATACAGAACTATTGCCAGCAGCATGAGCTGCATATTCTCAGTGACAGACACAGTGTCAGCCTGGCAATGCATCTCAATGAATTACAGAAAACGGTGACAGACCCGACCGGCGCAAAACACCGTTTTGTACCCTTGCCCCGGTTTATCGACACCGGTCTGATGATGCTCGAAGAGGATGATGAAACAGAAGCACCACAAAGCCAGCCCCCTCAGTCCACACAGACCGCTACCGTTATTAATCTGGCCGACTACCGGCGTAAAGTTGGCCTTTAAATAAGATTATGACCCCTGAATTCAGCGCTGAGCAACTGACGAATCTGGCGGGTGAATCCGGTTATGCAGAAGGGCACAGGTTATTCAGTGCCGAAGCGGTACGCGACTGGCAACAGATCGGACATACCATTACCGCAGCAGTACTCGATGAAAAGATTTACCATGTCAGACTGAACATAACGGCCAAAGGCATCGACAGTGCCTGCAATTGCCCGGTATCGGAAGGGTTTGAATTCTGTCAGCACTGTGTGGCTGTCGCACTCAGTGTCCGACAATGTTCAGATCAGAATCTTGCCAGCACACCTGAAAAAGCCAGTATCCATCACTACTTAGGCGGCCTGTCTAAGCAACAGTTACTCGCTCAGTTAGAGAATCTTATCCAGACAGACCCGCTTTTACAGCGACGTTTTGTCCGCCAGGCGCAGATCGCCAGCGGCTCGGTGGATATCGCAGGCCTTCGTAAACAGATCACTCAGGCGCTGCCTTACCGGAAACTCAGCCAGCGGCAGAAAATCCGCAGCTACTTTGAGCACGCCTGCAATGAACTGACAGACCTGAGCAGCTGTCTGGATGCCTTACCTGCGGATGCGGCCTTCAAACTATGTGAATACACCCTTGAACGGCTCAACCAGGTACTCATGCGCTTTGACCCTCAGGGGTATCAGCACCCCTGCACTGAACTGAGCTGCCGGCAATACACCCGGCAACTGCTGCGGCAAAACCGGCCGGCTGAAGAGCTGGCCACGTTTGTACTGGAACAGCTGAATCAGCCCAGAGAAATCTATCCTGATCCGCTCAGCATACTGGCCCCCGGCAAGGGGCTTGAGCCGCTGATCAGTCAGGCCCGTCAGCGCTGGCGAAACCAGCCAGCCAACCGGCCGTTATCGGAACTGCTGAACAGCTATGCCAGCGAATACAACGACCATGATTTACTGGCTGAATTACTGAGCCATTCAGCAGGCCCGGGGGATACCGACACCGTACTGCAATTTATCCGCGTACGGCTTGTACAGCTGGGAACCTCCGCTGAAACCCGCCCGGCAGATGAACAGAACGCCATCTACCAACAGCTACAGTCACTGTTTGACAGCCTGTCCCGGCAGTCTCCGGATGCCCGGCAGCAGGAGCAACTGCAGCAGTTACAGGCAGAATTTGCGACACTGCAGGGAAAAGGAGAACAGTCAGCAGAGCTGTACTGGCAGCTGTTCACCCGACAGAAAAACCCCACCAGCTACCTGAACTATCAGCAGGCTAACGCCGCGCAGAGCATCAGCCCTGAACAGTCACAGCAAACAGCCGAACAATACCTTTTAGAATGTGCCAAACACAGCAGCCGGGAAGGGCATCAGGCGCTGGCCAGAAGCCATGAGCACCTGTTTGAGTTTTACCTCGCCAGTGAACAGCTACACAAAGCCAGAATCATCGCCGATCAGCTATCCCTCAGCCCGGCCCACCTCGAGGCGCTGGCATTGCAGTTACTCAACACCGAACCCCGGCACAGCGGGCAATACTACCGGCGTATACTCACCAGCATACTGCAGGACGCCTCTGAAGCGGCCTACACCTACATCGCAGAACTGCTGCAGCAAATCCCCGAATACGCCGCAGAACATCCCCAGTGCCAACCTGCGGCGGACCAGCTACTCAGGGAACTGCTCGGAGAATTACGCCAGCAGCATCAGCACAAGCGCCAGTTCATGCGCATCCTGGCAACCCATTTTCCTGCCTGACTAACTTCCCATACGCCAGCGAAACAGCAGCAGGCAGCCAATTCACCCCCACGCCTGATCACCCGTTATTCATCCTCACCGCCTTTTTATCAGCAGAACCCAACATCAACCTCTCTTAACAAAATAGATAAAATAATATCTATTATATTATCTATTTATCTATAATGGATAAAATCATATCCATTATAGAATTCACAATGTTTGATCTTAACCTCCTCACAGCCAGTGACATTCAGCAACAGCTTGCCGGTTATCTGCAGCAGCGGCGTAAGCAGCTAAAGCTTTCCCGGGCAGCACTGGCTGAACGCAGCACTGTTCCGGCCCCCACCATCAAACATTTTGAAACCTCCGGCCAGATTTCATTACGGCAGTTCCTGTTACTCTGGCAATGTGTGGATGATTTGCAGAATCTGGCAGCACTGACAGCATCCTCAGAACCATCCGATCCCCCTGCAAACTTCGCAACAGAGTTAAGCAAATGACTCAACGGACCGTCAAAGTATGGCGGCAACTAACAGGTGGCAGCCGGATTCAGTTGGGAACGCTGGGGGAAAATCACCACAGCCTGCTGTTCCAGTACCACGAAGACTGCCTGAACAGCCCGCTGAATCCGTCGCCCTTTCTCCTGCCCCCTGATGACCGGGTTCACCGCTTCAGTAAACAGAACCCTGACGCCATGCCGGGTCTGTTTACTGACAGCCTCAGCCAGCACTGGGGGCTACGGCCACTGATGGATTTTTTCCGCACGGGTCAGCAAAACACGGTCAGCCCGACCAGTTGCCATGACTTGCTGCAAACCCCGACAGCAGACCTGATAGGCGCGCTGCGCTACGGGGGAGATAGCCACCAGCCCTCCGCAGAAACGGCAACGCCCACCGATTACTACGGGCAGCTCGCTGCCGGCCACAGCCTGTCCGGCCAGGTGCAGTCTCTCATTAACAGTGACAACCATATCCGCGGTATGGCCTGGCAGGCACAGGTCTACATCGACCCGTTAATCCCGGACCAGTTGCACAGTGACAATGCCGCCCATCTGGAGCCCTGGATACTCCGGTTTGGTCATCCCGCTAATCCTCTGGGCCAGGAACAGGGCCTGGCGGATGCTGCCTATCTGCAAATGGCCAGGCTTGCCGGGATCGATATCCCGGAGTGGCAGCTGATTACCCCGCCTGCCCAGTCAAAAGCCGCTCCCTGGCTGGCTTACCGGCGGCCGGACTATGTGCAGGGGCAGGGCCGGCAGCATATCCAGCGTCTCTCATCGCTGTTAAACAATCCGTGGTGGCAAGCGGGCACCGGCTATGAACAGCTTATCAGGGCCAGCCAACTGCTCTGTCAGCGTCCGGCCACCGGCCGGGACATGTTTAACCGGGCAGTGTTCAACTTGCTCAGCTGTAACCGCGACGACCACAGCAAGCACTGGAGCTTCATTCAGGATGATACCGGGCAGTGGCGGCCGGCTCCGATGTACAGCGCCGGTTTCAGACCCGCCGGTAACCGGCAGCATGAAATGCCTTTTAACGGAGCAACCGCACAGCCCGACCGGCGCAGCATGCAAAAACTGGCATCACTGGCCAATTTCAGCCACTGGAATCAGGCTCGTCAGGCGATCGAAGAGATACTGGATGCCCTGCAAAACTGGGAAATTTTCGCCAGCCAGCTGAATATTCACCGGGATACCCAGCGAACCGTACGGCAGGCACTGGATGAGTGTTATCAGCAAAACCGCCACCTTTTACAAAAATAGCTATATTAATCAGTAGGATAGATAACTAATACAGTGATAACCCCAAGATTAGTTACATCTTTATAACAACTTATTCACAGCCTTTTGTGGATTATGTGAGTAAGATATAAAAACAAAAATGCTTAGATCAAAAGTTATTAACAACTGCCGATTTACATGCCGGATACTGATCGTGTGTATGCCACAGGCGACCAAGGTACTTTGATTAAAAAATCAGCAAAAATAAGTAATTAACGATTTAATCCAGAAAGAATTCAGTGTTTAACGACACCTTTATCACATGTTATACACAGCCATCTGTGAATTAGGTGTATAACATTAAAAATAACCGACTCAGTGAGCCAACACTTATGAACATCAGCTGCCCGCACTGTAACGTTACCAACCGCATCCCGGCGGAACGTCTGCAGGACAAACCCAACTGCGGAAAATGTAAACAGGCTATTTTTGCCGGCAAACCTGTCAACCTGACAGCAGCCAATTACAGCAAACAGGTATTACAGAATGATTTACCGGTTCTGGTGGACTGCTGGGCAAGCTGGTGCGGCCCCTGTCAGCAATTCGCGCCGGTGTTTGACCAGGCAGCTAAAACCTTCGAACCCCGCTTACGGCTGGTGAAACTGGACACTGAAGCGGAACAGAACATCGCTGCCCAGCTGCAGATCCGTTCTATTCCCACACTGATCCTGTTTAAAAACGGCAAAGAAGCCGCGCGGATGAGTGGCGCAATGCCATTAGGCCAACTGCAGCAATGGCTGCGCCAGCAGGGCGTTGAGGTATAAACAGAAAAATACTGACAGGCACGGAAGTGCCTGTCGGTCAGCTGATCAGAAAATGGCCACGGCCACACCGCTGAACACATAGCTGTGAGTTCCGCCATTCTGGGCTTCGAGCTGCTTCCAGTTAGCCGTTGCCTGCCACTGGGGATTGGACTCATTGGAATTGTAAAAAAAGGTCTTACCGGCCTCGTGGGCCACTAATATATTGTGCATGCCACTGAAGTTATCTTCACTGGGTTTGGCACCGCTGTGCATTGTATAACTGCAGTTATAAAACACCGCTTCATCCAGAGCGATGGTCCCTTTCACGGCCTGCTGCACCAGCAGATTGAAAATATCATTCATGCCGCTGCGCATCACCCCGTTAACCATCGAAATGGCTTTGCTCTTCTGGCCTTCATCGCACAGCAGTTTCGCCGTCACGCCGGGCCAGCGTTGCTTTATCTGACTGACAATCAGCCGGGGGTCACTGTTCTTATCCGCCGCCAAAGGCCGGGTAATTGCACAGGTATCACCGAACTGAATGCTGGGCCAGAGATCATCTTCAGCAAAGGTGGCAGTCAGTGCCGTTTGCTTAATTTCATTGATTGCGATTGTCGTGCAGTGCGCTGCACATGAATTCCCATTCTGTTCCGGTAAACGTTTAGTTGGCACAGGTTCGCTCCATTCACTGATTACAGATACTGAAAAAGCTGTGAAAAAACATGCAATGTTTCTTCACAGCTTCTTTAACAGTAGCTAAAACTTCAGTGAAACGCACAGCCAACACTGCGCATTTTGTGACACGCTTACTGCATCAGCAATCAGCCATTCACCAGGAAGTGCACCCCGATACTGGCGGCATAGCCCAGTGCAATCACCGGTGTCCAGCGCAAGTGACCAAAGAAGGTGTACTGGCCACGGGCTTGTCCCATCAGTGCCACACCGGCTGCAGAACCCACTGATAACAGGCTACCGCCCACACCCGCGGTCAGGGTGACCAGCAGCCACTGCATATCGGACATTTCCGGATACATAGTCAGTACCGCAAACATCACCGGAATGTTATCGACGATGGCAGACAGAATACCCACCAGTATGTTGGCAGTGGTGGGGCCCAGATCACCGTAGAAGAATCCGGATGCCATATTCAGGTAACCGAGGAAACCCAGGCCGCCGACCGCAAGAATGATGCCGTAGAAGAAGAACAGGGTATCCCACTCCGCCCGGGCGATCCGGGAAAATACGTCAAAGTTATACGGATCAACACTGGCCCCCGGCGGTGCATCGATCCCGTTACGCCAGCTCACAGATTTACGGCGCAGATAGAAGCCAAAGAACTGCAGATACGCCAGGCCCATCATCATGCCGAACACCGGCGGAATGTGCAGCAGACTGTGGAAACTCACCGCAGTCACAATGGTCAGCAGAAACAGGCCAACAATGGTCAGGCCGCCGAACTTAATCGCAGCCATTTCATCACTGTGGCTATATGGCCGGCCATGGGGCAGGGAGAACTGCATGATGAACGCCGGAACAACAAAGTTAACAACAGAAGGCAGGAACAGGGCAAAGAAGCCGCTGAATTCAATCACGCCTTTCTGCCACACCATCAGGGTGGTGATATCACCGAACGGACTGAAAGCGCCGCCGGCATTCGCCGCAACCACGATATTCACACAGGAAAGCATGACAAACTTCGGCTGATCTTTACCCACCGCCAGTACCACGGAACACATGATCAGCGCAGTGGTGAGGTTATCGGCGATCGGCGAAATCACGAATGCCAGCACCCCGGTCATCCAGAACAGCTGCCGGTAACCAAAGCCCTTGACCACCAGCCAGTCACGCAGGGCATCAAACACCCCCCGTTCCAGCATGGCATTAATGTAGGTCATGGCCACCAGCAGGAAGAAGAACAGTTCCGCGTATTCAAGGAAGTTATGCCGGATCGCACCCTCAACCAGTTGTGGAGAGCCTTCACCCACGTAGTAAATGGCAATCAGAATCCAGATCAGACCTGCCGCCAGCATCACCGGTTTGGATTTGCGCAGGTGCAGCTGTTCTTCAAAAATGACCAGCATGTAAGCAATAAAGAAGATGCCGATGGCAGCAAAGCCCACCCAACTGGTGGTGAGATCCTGTATGGTTCCGCTGGTTTCAGCGGATGACGCCCAGCCGGAAGTTGCGGTAAATAAGCCAAGTATTAAGGCTAACCACTTCATGGAAATTTCCCCTGTAAATAAGACTACTGAAAAACTCGTCTTGCAGAACACATGCAGGGTAAGAAGCGTCTGACTAACAGACTGCCTGAAACTGCGACACACATCTTTCCTTCAAGGCGATTTAAGCCCCGGGAGTAAAACAAAAAACAGCACCTGAATGCAACATATCTAGCACTTAAGTCGTATTCGTCTGATCCGTGTCAAAAATCCACGGCAACAACCCGGAAAATATGTGGATAACACCTGAGTAATACCTGTATAGCCAGAGGATAAACTGTGCAGGGTGTAGTAGTAATTGCTCGAAAAGGCTTCAGCTCAGTCGCTATTAATGCGCTGGGTAATTTCCCGCAAGCGGCTCCAGCTCTGCAATGCCATGGGCAATCCCAGCATCGCTTCAACAAACTCCCAGGAATAACTGACAATCGAGAAAATATTGCCGGCGGTGACCGGCGCAATCGTCACACTGGCCATCAGGTTATGCACAATAAACACCAGTGCCAGCAGAAAGATTCCGCCATAGAGCCAGGCTTCGCTGTCTGACAACTTCACTTCCCAGCGCCGCAGCATCTTCAGATGCCGGTGAAACTGCCAGGGCAGGGCACGCTGCAAAACACTCACCTGACGCTCCTGCTGTGCATTCAGCGCACCGTTAAGACGGTAAAAACGTCGGTGGAAACAGGCATAGAGTGCCAGCATTGCCAGGGTTAACGCCACGGCTGCCCAGGCCAGCTGGCCGGCAAATCCCGCCAGAATGATCAGCGAAACCAGCAGCTGAATGACCGAGGTAAACAGCAGGGGGACCTCGTTTTCAAGAAAATCCACCAGCTCACGGGACATATCCAGCCGGGCACTGCGTACTGATACCCCCAGCCCCTGCCGGCGTTCAAGCAGACGTAAACCCAGTTCCACTTTAAGCGTGCCATACACCCGGGTGTCATATATGCGCCGCACCACCGATATCACCACCAGCAGAGCGAATGTTCCGGCCAACAGCAGAAGAGGGGCGGTATCCTCTGCTAACAGACCGTCAATGGTCTGGCCCATCAGTAAAGGCAGGCAGGCCATTAATACATTTTCCACCACCACTAACAGCCAGGTGGTAGCAACTTTTCCCGGAAAGGTACGCATAATCTGCCAGATCGTCAGTTCACCGGACACAATAAGGCCTCCATTTCGTCAGATGCCTCCCTGATAAGAGGCAGGGGAAGCAATAAATAGTTTATTGTCATAATTGACAATTTAAATTACAACGAGTAAATTATCAAAACTGACAATAAACTGATCAGGGTTAATAACCCGTTAAGATCCGCAGATAAACACACAGGTAAGCCATGGGACGTCCAAGTAAAAAAGCAGAACGTACGGAAGAAATCTTTCAGGCGTTCCAGCGCTGCGTTATCCGCTTTGGTCTGGAAGGCAGCACCCTGGAACGGATTGCTGAAGAAGCAGGCCTGCAGCGCAGCCTGGTACGTCATTACGTTGGCAACCGTTCTGAACTGGTTGAACAGCTGGCAGAACGGACCATTGAACAGTCCAATCAGCAATGGACAGCACTGGAAGCCCACTTACCGGCAACCGACATCAGCCAGCCATTACTGAGCATGCTGTTCGACTATGAAAACAGCAACGACATCAGCCTGCTGTTTCAGGCATTGCTGTTCTCTGCAGCACAGGATGCATCCCTTAAGCAAAAGCTGAGGGACTGGACCGAACACAACGTCGCTGCCATCAGCCAGCTGCTGCGCAGGGATTACCCGGATGCTGATGCCGGCACCCTGAAATCCGTCGCGTTCGGGCTGTTATCACTGTATTTCAATCTGGACTCACTGAGTCCGCTGGGGCTGATGGCAGATTACCGTCTGCCGGCCAGACAGGCTGCAGAACAATTACTCAGTGCCCTGAAAACCGCTTAACTCCGGAGATATATTCATGCTTATTACCACCACCATCGGCGTTCTGTTACTGCTATGGGTCATCTGGGATCTGTTCAGCGGTAATGTCTGGCTGCACCGTGAATTTCGCCGCGCAGAAGAACCCTTTGCCTATTGGGCGACCTTACTGCTCTGGCTGGCTGTCGCCGTTTCCTGTTTCTTCTGGGAACTCTGAACCGGGGGATAACCTATGACTGTATTACCAAAACGTAATCCGTTCCTGCTCGCCGTGTACTTTCTGGCCGTGATAATGATGTTTGTGTTTATCGCCTGGGTCATTCTTTACCCTTACGGCAGTAGCGGCTATACCGGCGCGGCTGTCAGCCAGCATATGCAGGATACCGGCCGGCAGGAAACCGCTCCGGCTGCCGTCTCTCCAACAGCCCAGCCAAACCGGACCGTAAATACCAATACGGTTGCCGGCCGGGTACCGGAACAGCGTCAGCCCCTGCGTCTGGCAGGCACCGGTATTCAGCTGAATCTGCAACGCCCGCTGCAAACCCAGATCGATCAGGCCTGGCAACGCTTCATTGACACCGACCTGCTGAGCCAGGTGGAAATCACCAACAGCACCCAGGTGTATGCGGTCTATCACGGTTACAGCCAGCAGGCACAGACTGTTCACATGACCATCGGCTACGTGATTAACGAACGGACGTATATACCGGCAGGCACCCATGTGCTGGACGTTGCCGGCGGCCGCTATCTGCGCCTCTCCGGTGAAAATGTGCTGGATAACTGGAGCAATTCACAACGTTTCGGCGACGCCCTGACATACACCGCCGATTACGAACTCTATTTGCTGAATGAAAATTATCAGGTACTGAGTCAGGTCGCATTCCTGGCCGTTAAATAAGCCACCTGACGTAAGAGGAACCCCATTATGTATGATACCGATCTGCTGACCGCCAGCTGGCTGGAATATTTTGAATACATATCCTTCAGTATTTATGACTGGGTACTGGTATTTGCACTGTTCTTTCTGCTGCTGGAATTCGGTAACGATGCCGTGACCAAACGGCTCAACGGCGAACGTATTCTGGAAAGCCTTTCCAGTATATTTACCCTGGTGCCTTATTTCGTGGTGGAAGGTTTTATCTTTGCCGGCGCCGTATATCTGTTCTACAGCGTCCACGAAATAATCCCCTGGAAACAGCCGGTTAATGCCTATACCGCCATGCTGGTGCTGTTACTGGCAGACTTTGCCTACTATGCGGAACATTACTTTTTCCACAAGGTGCGGCTGTTCTGGTTATCCCACTCGGTGCATCACAGCTCAACCATGATGAACACGGCAACCGCTTTCCGCTTCAGCATGTTTGATCCGATTCTGCCGGTATTCTTCCATTTCCCGCTGATCCTGATGGGCTTCGACCCGATACTGGTCATCGGGGCAGAGGTCATCGTACTGGCGTATCAGTTCTGGCTGCATAACGAAATGATTGGCAAGCTGGGCCCGCTGGAATGGCTGTTCAATACGCCGTCCCATCACCGGGTACATCACGCCTCAGATGAAAAATATCTGGATAAGAACTTCGGCGGCATACTGATCATCTGGGACCGGATCTTCGGCACCTTCAAGAAGGAAGAAGAGTTACCAAACTACGGCCTGACCACACCGATGACCAGCAAAAACCCTATTACCGTGCAGTTCTATGAATTTCCGCGGCTGTATAAAGACCTGGTGAGCGCCCGTAACAGCCGGGAATTCTTCGGCTACCTGTTCCACGGGCCCGGCTGGCGACCGAAAGGCTACAAAGCCCGTAAAGCCGCTGCAAACACTGCTGAAAAGGCGACAGCCCCGACCGACAGCTAAGTAACCCCCTCACAAACCCATCTTATATTCACGGATGTCTGTTAACCGCAGACATCCGGCGGGCACCCCTTTGCCTGCCAAACAGCATATTTACAGGGAGAGACCATGAATACCTTATCCCAAACCAGCCGGTTTCTGATGCAGGGCACCCTGGGTGCCGATCAGCAAACCATCCAGGAAGTATCCCGGAAGGGGATAGATAACTGGTTGAATAATCAGCTAAATTCGACTTTATCCTCAGGTAATTCCTATGCGGATAGCAGTCGGGAAATCTGGCGGTATTTCCGCAGTAAGCTGCTCAGCAAGTACGGTGAATCTGCCATCAACGGCGAAAGCAATAACCCGGCGCTGCCATATAAATGGTACTTCCATATGGCCTGGTGGCAGCAGAGCCTGAATACACCGCCGGAACACCTGCTCCGGCAGCGGGTTGCGCAGGCCCTGAGTGAAATACTGGTGATCTCCGATAACTCCCAGCTCGAACTGGATGCCGTGGGGATGGGCAGTTACTACGATCTGCTCTACAAACATGCCTTCGGCAACTACAGCGACCTGCTGTATGACGTCAGCATGCACCCGTGCATGGGGGTGTACCTGTCACATATGAATAACCGTAAAGCAGAGCCCGCTAAGCATATACATCCGGATGAAAACTATGCCCGTGAAATCATGCAGTTATTCACCATTGGCCTGTATGAACTGAACCCGGATGGCAGCCGCAAAACCGATGCATCCGGCCGGCCACTGGCCAGCTATAACAATGACGATATCAAACAACTGGCCCGGGTATTTACCGGCCTGAAAGCCTCCGGTTACGAGTATGAATGGAACACCAGCTTCTGGGAAAACAGTTACAACGGTTACCCCGTCAGCTTTGATGATGGCATAGATAAAACTTACAAAGTGCCGCCATTCGTCAATATGACGAAACCTATGGCCATCGACGAAGACCGCCACGACCAGGGCAGCAAACAACTGCTGAATGGCCGGGTAAAACTTTCAGCCGGGCAGGGCGCTGAACGGGAAATCCGTTCAGCCGTTAAACAGCTGGTGGCCCATCCGAATACCGCCCCCTTCATTGCCACCCATCTGATAAATCAACTGGTGACGTCCAACCCGTCCAGAGCCTATGTGAAAGCGGTCGCATCGAAGTTTGGCAAAGAGGGGAATCTACAAGCCGTCATCCGTGAGATTCTGACTTATCCACAGCAGAATACTGTTGCGAAAAAACGTCTGCCCTCCGCCCGGCAGGACGCTAACCAGACCGTACAGTCCCAGAAACTGAAATCACCGCTGTTGCGCGCCACCCAGATTCTGCGGGCTTTCCGGGCCGGTAACCGGTCTGGCAGGCTGTGGCTGATCGGGGATGATCTGCAAACGCTGGTTCAGCAACATCCGCTATCTTCCCCGACAGTATTCAACTTTTATAAACCGGACTTTGCTCCTCACGGCCCACTGGAACTGGCCGGTTTTGTCGCGCCGGAATTTGAACTCCACACCTCTGCAACCTCAATTGCCTATGTGAATATGATGTATTACTGGTTCTTCGGCGAATACTTACCCGCCGTCAGTACCCGGATAAACAGTACCCCCGGCATCCACAACGTGCCGGAGCTGGACCCGGATATTCTCAACCGGGACCCGGAGAACAAGCTGCAGTTTGATTTCAGTGCTGAAATTGCCATGGCGAAAGACCCGTCTAAACATGATGAACTGATTGATCAGATGAGCCTGCTGCTCACCGGTAAAACAGATCTGAGCATTAAACCGCAGATTCTGGAGGCCTTTAAGCATTACCGGGATCAGCCTGCCTGGGTGGTGCAGACCATTGCGTTCATGCTGACCATCTCCCCTGAATTCACTGTCCTGGAGGCCTGATCATGCGTCATTCTCTGAATACAAACCGCCGTCACTTACTCAAATCCGGTCTGGGTCTGGCGGGCGCCGGACTGCTGGGCGGTACCGCGCCGGTATTTTCAGCACCGGCGTTTGGCGCCACCGGCCCGGCACCGGGGGATATCCGCCTACAACCGGCCCGTAAGGCGCTGGTATTCATTATGCTGGATGGCGGCAACGACAGCTTTAACATGCTGGTTCCGCGGGATGACCGGCACTACCGGGAATACCACAACAGCCGCAGTAATCTGGCCCTGCCACAACACAGCCTGTTACCGTTGAATAACCGCAGCGATCAGCAGGGCAGGGAGTTCGGTCTGCACCCGGCTATGCCGGAAATACAGGCGCTGTTTAATCAGCAAAAGCTGGCGTTTATCGCCAACATCGCTCCCATGATCGAACCCACAACGAAGCAGGCAATGCAGAACGGTTCGGCCCGGCTGCCTCTGGGACTGCTGTCCCACGCAGACCAGTTCAGACACTGGCAAACGTCCCGTCCGGACGCCCGGATTAATCAGGGCTGGTTTGGCTATTTTGCCGACGCCCTGCAACCGCGCCGGCCAGACACGCAGATCCCGATGAATATCTCCCTGGCCGGCAGTAATATCATGCAGAACGGTATTCTGGGCAGCCACTACAGCATTACCGATAAAGGCAGTGTGGGTCTGATCGTTAATGAAGAAAAAACCCCGCTGAATCAGGCATTACTGGAAAACTTTGAAACCCTGCTGAACACAGATTATGGTCAGGATCCGTTTAAACAGACCTATCTGTCCCAGACCCGCCAGGCCCAGGCCCGGCACCAGACTTACCGTGACGCAACGAAATCAACCAAAGTAAACACTTACTTTTCTGATTCTCCTTTATCTCAGCAACTGAAAATGGTTGCCCGCAGCATCAAGTCTGCGGACCGTCTGAATCTGCAGCAGCAGACTTACTTTCTGCGCTATATCGGCTGGGATCATCATGATGAACTGCTGAACAACCACCAGCGTATGCTGCAGGTGCTGAGCAAAGCGCTGGGGGAATTCCAGCAAAGTCTGGATGAACTGGGCATTGCCGATCAGGTCATTACGTTCACCGGATCTGACTTTGGCCGTACCCTGACTTCCAACGGTAACGGCACCGATCACGGCTGGGGCGGCAATACACTGGTCATGGGCAACGCCATTCAGGGCGGCAGCATTTATGGCCGGTATCCGTCGCTGACACTGGGCGACGCCAACCCTCTGGATGCCGGCGACGGTGTGCTGATTCCCACCACCGCCACCGACCAGCTGTACGCCGAACTGGCACGCTGGTTTGGCGTTGCTGATAAAGATATCCACACGCTGTTCCCCAATCTTAACAAGCACAGCCAAACCTCTCTCAGCCAGCTGATCTGATCAGCAAAGTCAGCGGATTCTCCCGTTCGGGGGAGAATCCGGCAAGGAGACCGTCATGAAAATTTATATCATTAAAGCCAGTGCCCAGAGCGCCTTTAAAGATTACAAACAGGCCATGGGCGCCCCTCCTCAAAGCATTAATGCCCTGGCGGCAGCGGCCCCCGAATGGGCAAGGGTTAAAACCCTTGATGAAACCTCGCAAGCACCGGCAAATGAACAGGAATCAGCCGATCTGGTGGTTATTTGCATGTCGACGCCGGATGCCCTGCGGGGCTATCAGCTGGCCGGGGTATTCCGTCAGCGGGGCATTCCGGTTGTCCTCGGCGGACTGCATCCCAGCTTCATGCCCGGTGAAGCCCGGCAACATGCAGATGCGGTACTCTGTGGTGAGGCAGAACAGCTGTTTCCCCAACTGTTAAACGACTTTTGCGAACACAGGCTTAAACCCTTATACAAAAACAAAACCCCTGTAACCATGCAGGGTCTGCGACCTTATCCACAGGCCCTTGTCGACCTGAAAGCCTACGGCAATCTGAATTCAGTTATGGTTTCCAGAGGCTGTAAATTTAAGTGTGAATTCTGCACCGTACATAGGTTCTTTCCGCAGTTTAATGTCCGTCCGGTTGGCGAAATTGTCGATGAAATCAGGGCCAGTGGCGGCCAGTACTTTGAACTGCATGCGGATAATCTGATTGCCGACCGCGAATACGCCATGGAGCTGTTTGCCGCACTTAAGCCGCTGAATATCTACTGGCTGGCCGAAGCCACACTGAATATCGCCGAATATCCGGATATTCTTGAAGCGGCTGCAGAAAGTGGCCTGTTTTACCTGCTGGTAGGGCTGGAAACCCCTTCTCAGGCAGCGCTGGACGCCGCCGGCAAGAAATTCATCCGCATCAGCCGGGCAAAAGACAATATTGCCCGGTTACATGAATATAAAATCGCAGTGGATTCAGCCATGATTTTTGGCTTTGATCAGCACAGCGAAGACATCTTTGAAGAAAGTCTGGATTTTGTCGCAGACATCCAGCTGGACCACTGTGATTCCGTCATTCTCACCCCGTTTCCCGGCACTGATCTGTTCAGCCGGTATGAACGCGAAGGCCGCTTACTGACCCGGGACTGGTCGAAATATGACTGCAGTCACGCGGTATTCCGGCCCGCCGGAATGACACCTGAACAACTGGAAGAGGGTGCACACCGGTTTGCCCGTCAGTACAACAGCTTAGGCCGCTCACTGAAACGCCGCTGGAACCGGCATAAAAATCTTGGCTGGCAGTGGGACGCACTGAATTATCAGTGAAACGGTACTCTCCGTCAGAAACATACAACAGGGCTACACTGAACTGACAGATAAACAGCCACCGCCCCATAGCAGGGCTAACGCTGTAAACCTGATTAGCCATTGCGGGCTGAGGAATAACCTATGACATTGCCAACGGCACTTTTATTACCTAAATCTGCCTATACTTCGCAAAGCTGGTTTGAACGGGAACAGGCAACCATCTTTGAAAACAACTGGCAGTTTGCCGGGTTTACCGAAGACTTGCCGGCCCCCGGGGACTTTCTCACCGTGGAGGCAGGGCGCACCAGTATCATGATCATTCACGGACCGGATGGCGAACTGCGGGCCTTTCATAATATCTGCCGGCACCGGGGCACCCGGCTGTTGCGGACCTGTGGCAAAGCCGGAAAGGCAATTACCTGCCCCTATCATGACTGGAGCTATGATTTTAAAGGCAACCTGATCGCCGTCCCACAGCAAAAAGAAGAATTTGCCGGGCTGGATAAAAACAGTCTGGGGCTGCATCCGGCGCAAGTGAGCTGCTGGGATAATATGCTCTGGATCCACCCAGATCCCGAAGCCCCTTCACTGCAAACCTGGCTGCAGGGCATTGATGCGTATCTTGGCCCGCATCGGATCAGTGAACTGGTGGAACATGCTGAAACCGCCACCAGTCATGACATACAGGCTAACTGGAAACTGGTTGTGGAAAACTATATTGACGGTTATCACCTGTCTCATCTGCACAGTACCAGCCTGAATATGTACGATCACAAACAACAGCAAAGCGGCTTTTGTGGCCCGCATTTCCATTTCTACGAACCTTTAACAGCGGACTATGCCGCCAACGTCGACACACAAAGTCCGCTGCCGGTAATTGACCATTTCACCCCGGATAAACCGCTCGGAGCTTACGTGCCTATGCTGTTCCCATGCTTTGGAATCGGCGCAGATGAGTCTTCCTGGTCGATCTTTCAGATCATTCCGCTGGCGGTGGATAAAACCCGGGTCATGACCCGGACCCGGGTCATGCCTGCTTCAGACTGGAGTTTCTGGACTCAGGAATGGAAAAGTTACAGCCATTACCAGAAACAGACGGCAACTAAGGCGGATAAATCTAACCGGGACACACAGGAAGACGGAGATGATCCCTTAGCCAGTGGGGATTTTATGGCAGAAGACATATATGTCTGTGAACAACAGCAGAAATCTCTCGCTTCTCCCTGGTATTCCGTCGGGGCTTACGCCAGCAGACAGGAAGCTGCCATCAGGGAATTCCACCGCCAGGTCTTACAGGCGATGAAAAGCGTTACTGACTGAGGCTGGCTTTAGCTTTCTCACTGAGCTGAACCATGGAGTCGCCAATTTCCATATTGGCGGCAGAGCCGTGAATCGCTTTTTCAGCATCCTGCAAGACCTGCTCAAACTGCTCGGAAATACGTTCAAAATTATTCAGTTCCTGAGTCGTCCTCTGGCTTATATCAGCCATCCCGTGAAACAGACTCTCGATTCGGCGGTAGGCATCATGTGTGGTGCTGGCCATGCCGGACTGATTACTTTCTGATACCGATTCCATCGCCGATTCGACCGAGCCGGACATTACGTCAAGCTTCTCACGCAACAGCACCTCATGTTTCTGCAATCCGGTCAGATCTTCATGAATGTCCCGGGCATTATTTTGCGAACTGAGGGCCAGATTTTTAACTTCATCAGCCACCACCGCAAATCCCCGGCCAGCTTCCCCGGCCCTGGCCGCCTCGATTGCGGCATTTAAGGCCAGCAGATTAGTCTGTTCAGACGTGGCTGAAATTGCCGTCGCCAGGCGGGATATCCCCTCAAAAGAGCTGAGGAACTGATCAATCTCTTCGCGCAGCTCCACTGATGACGTTGAAAAATGACGGATTTCATCACTGAGAGAACCGGTTTCTTTACACACCCGGGCAAAACTGCTCTGCAACTCTTCCAGCGCCTGCTGATTATCCTGCAGGGTCGCCACAATTGCCTGTAACTCAGAAATGGAAGAATCGACGGAACCGGTCAGATCTTCAAAAAACTGTAGCCGCTCCTTGGAAGCACCATTCACCCGGGTAGCATTGGTCAGTACCTGCTGGGATAAACCCTGTAACTGGCCCACATCATCCATCACCGGATGTACCGCCGGAACTTCAGTGACTTCAGGCTGATTAACCTGACGCCCCGGAGAGGCCAGCCAACTGGTCAGCAGAGAAACACAAAACGGCACGCAGAACGTCAGCAGTCCCGGCAGCCACTGGTACTGACTGTCGCCAAAAAATGCCGGCCACTGATTAATCAGATTAAGTAAACTGCCAATAACCAGACAGATAAAGAAGGCACGTTTTAGCGCCACCGGATTGGATAAAATAGCTGCCACGGTGATTCTCCTGTCCGCATTCCCTGATAAAGACACTTATTCACAAGCAGAGTCAGTATATATAGATGTGCTACAACAGTAAAAAGCGCTGAAACTTATTCACAACACCCTGTGTGTATGCTGTATAACTGCGCAGGCATAAGCCATGGATGAAGCTGGGGACAAAACCCCCGGTGGATAAGTAGGCCTTTTATGCACAGTTCCTGAACGGCTTATAAACCCCATATACGGATGAATATAACAGGGTTAACATGTACGCAAACATATGATTTTGTTATATATTTAATACTTAAGCACAGAAAACAGGCTGCTTAATAATAAACATAAAAATAAAAAAGATCTTTAAATACATAACCTCTATATATTATTTAAAAAGTTAATCAAAAAAGAACTGTTCAAATTTTAATCATTTCTTAATGCTTCGCATCCGTCTATAATTGACAGCCTTTTCGAGCGCCTATACCGAACATGATCAGCAACCGGTTTCAGAATAACCGGACAACAATCAGTTCTGACGGCCAGTACGATATAAGCATTCAACGTTAATGAGGTTATCGGTGGACTATCCTGACCACTTCGATGTGATTGTTATTGGTGGCGGCCATGCCGGTACTGAAGCAGCTTTAGCAGCAGCCCGTACCGGTGTAAAAACCCTGTTGTTAACACACAATATTGAAACCCTGGGACAGATGTCCTGTAATCCGGCAATCGGTGGCATTGGTAAAAGCCATCTGGTGAAAGAGATAGATGCGCTGGACGGCGCAATGGCAGTTGCCACTGACCGCAGTGGTATTCAGTTCCGGATTCTGAATTCCCGGAAAGGGCCTGCTGTACGTGCTACCCGTGCTCAGGCAGACCGTATTCTCTATAAAGCGGCGATCCGTACTATTCTGGAAAATCAGCCTAATCTGCAGATCTTCCAACAGTCTGCTGACGACCTGATCGTTGAAGGTGATCAGGTAAAAGGGGTAATTACCCAGAGTGGTCTGAAATTTTATGCCCGCAATGTGGTGCTGACCGTGGGGACCTTCCTGGGAGGCAAAATCCACATCGGTCTGGATAACTATGCCGGTGGCCGGGCAGGTGATCCGCCATCCATTGCACTGGCACAGCGTTTACGTGAGTTGCCATTACGGGTTGACCGTCTGAAAACCGGCACCCCGCCACGGATTGATGCCCGCAGTGTTGATTTCAGCCTGATGCAGGAGCAGCCCGGCGATACCCCGACACCGATTATGTCGTATATGGGCACCAGTGCTGAACAACCCCGACAGATCAGCTGTTATATCACCCATACCAATGAACAGACCCATGAAATACTGCGTAAAGGGCTGGACCGATCACCGCTGTATACCGGTGTGATCGACGGTGCCGGGCCGCGTTACTGTCCGTCTGTTGAAGATAAGATCATGCGCTTTGCGGATAAAGACAGCCATCAGGTGTTTGTTGAGCCGGAAGGTCTGACCACCCATGAACTGTATCCGAACGGAATATCAACCAGCTTACCGTTTGATATTCAGCTGGAAGCCGTACGGTCCATTAAAGGCTTTGAAAATGCCCACATCACCCGTCCGGGTTATGCCATCGAATATGATTTCTTTAACCCTCAGGATCTGAAACATACTTTGGAAACCAAAGTGATTAACGGCCTGTATTTTGCCGGTCAGATCAACGGCACCACAGGTTACGAAGAAGCCGGGGCACAGGGGCTGTTAGCCGGGGTAAATGCCGCATTACGGGCGCAGGAAAAAGATCAGTGGTATCCGCGCCGTGATGAAGCGTATCTGGGGGTACTGGTGGATGACCTGATTACGCTTGGTACTTCTGAGCCTTACCGGATGTTTACCAGCCGGGCGGAATACCGCCTGATTCTGCGGGAAGACAATGCCGATATCCGTCTTACCGAGAAAGGCCGGGAGCTGGGGCTGGTGGATGATGTTCGCTGGCAGCGTTTCTGTGAAAAGAAAGAAGCCATCGAACAGGAAAACCAGCGGCTGAAAAGCACCTGGATCCAGCCGGGCACACCTGAAGCTGATGAACTGAACAGCAAGCTTCAGCAACCGCTGGCGCGGGAATACAACATGCATGATCTGGTGAAGCGTCCGGAGCTGAAATATGCCGACGTGGCGGGTCTGAAAGGTGAAAGCCTGGCGGATGCACAGGCAGCCGAGCAGGTTGAGATTCAGATCAAGTACTCCGGATACATTGATCGTCAGAAAGACGATATCGAAAAAGTACGCCGTCAGGAAAACACCCTGTTACCGGCTGATTTTGATTACGATGTCGTAGGCGGTCTGTCTAACGAACTAAAATCAAAACTGCAGGACGTACGTCCTGAAACCATTGCCCAGGCCTCCCGGATTCAGGGAATGACGCCGGCGGCAATTTCACTATTACTGGTACATCTGAAGAAGCAGCAGCTGGGTCGGGGAAAAACAGCACATGGATAATCAATACCTGCCGTTACTGCAACGGCAGAGTGAAGCGTTAGGCCTGCAGCTTAGCGATCAGCAATACAGCAGCCTGCTGCAATACCACGCGTTACTGGTGAAATGGAACAAAACCTTTAATCTGACGGCGGTACGTTCGCCGGAAGAGATGATTACCCGTCACCTGGTCGATAGCCTGAGTGTCCTGCCGCATATCACGGCAGAACGTCTGATTGATGTGGGCAGCGGTCCGGGTTTACCGGGCATTCCGCTGGCCATCTGCCGGCCTGATCTGCCGGTAACCCTGCTGGACAGCAATATCAAAAAAAGCCGTTTTCAGTTTCAGGCCAAGGCCGAACTGAAACTGGAGAATGTCGAAGTGGTTCACGAGCGGGTGGAAAAATTTCAGCCTGAAATCCTCTTTGACGGCATCATTTCCCGGGCCTTTGCTTCGCTGCAGGATATGCTTAACTGGACCGAACACCTGTGTACGCCACAAGGTGTTTTTCTTGCCATGAAAGGCATGTATCCTGTTGAAGAAATTGAGCAACTGCCGGACCATATCCGTTTACACGAGAGCCTTGAGCTGTCGGTACCGGGCACTGAAGGTGAGCGTCATCTGTTGATTTTTGGGAGAGCCTGACTGTGGCAAAAATCTTAACCATCACTAACCAGAAAGGTGGTGTGGGTAAAACCACTACCTGCGTGAATCTGGCGGCGTCACTGGCGGCGACCAAGAAACGGGTACTGATGGTAGACATGGACCCGCAGGGCAATGCCACCATGGGCAGTGGGGTGGATAAACACCACCTGAAAAGCTCGGTGTATGAATTACTCACCGGTGAAGTTGAAATTCAGGATGCGATCATTAAACAGTCACCGGCCGGTTATGATCTGGTCGGCGCCAACGGTGATCTGACCGCCGCTGAAGTGGAACTCTTGCAGATGCCCCGGCGGGAATTCCGCATGAAAATGGCACTGGAAAAAGTCCGTGATGATTATGACTTTGTGCTGATCGATAACCCGCCGTCGCTGAACCTGTTAACCGTCAACGCACTGGCTGCGTCCAGCGGTGTCATCATTCCGATGCAATGCGAATACTATGCGCTGGAAGGTATCAGCTCTCTGATCGGTACCGTCAAGAAAATTAACAGTCGCCTGAATCCGGCACTGAAAATCGAAGGTATTTTGCGTACCATGTTTGACCCGCGGATGAGCCTGACCAAAGACGTGTCGAATCATCTGGTGGAGTATTTTGGTGATCAGGTTTACCGCACAGTGATTCCGCGGAACGTTCGGCTGGCAGAAGCCCCCAGTCACGGTTTACCGGCCATTTTGTACGATAAAAGCTCCCGGGGCGCAGTGGCTTATCTGGCGTTAGCCGGTGAGCTGATCCGTAAAACCGCCCAGGAACAGAAATTAGCGCAGGCTGCGCAGCAGGAAGATTGATCAATGGTAACGAAAAAACGGGGTTTAGGCCGGGGGCTTGACGCATTACTGTCGACGGCAACCGAGCAGGGTCCTGCGGCTGATGAAGCCGTGACAGACGCTGGCGGCAATGCTGACAGCAATCAGGATGGCTATAAACTCATGGCGGTTGATCAGATCCAGCGGGGCAAATATCAGCCACGCCGTGATCTGGAACCTCAGGCACTGGAAGAGCTGGCGAATTCCATTAAGGCCCAGGGTGTGATGCAGCCAATCGTCATCCGTCCGGTCTCTGACAGCCTCTATGAAATCATTGCAGGTGAGCGTCGCTGGCGTGCCAGCCAGATGGCCGGCCTGAGTGAAGTGCCGGTGATTGTCCGTGATGTGCCGGATGAAGCGGCCATCGCCATGGCACTGATCGAGAATATTCAGCGGGAAAACCTGAATTCGATGGAAGAGGCGATCGCGCTGGACCGCCTTAAGACTGAATTCGATCTGACTCAGCAGGAAGTGGCGGATGCGGTGGGTAAATCCCGTACTGCAGTAACTAACCTGCTACGGCTGATGAACCTGTCTGAAGACGTTAAGCGGATGCTGGAATACGGCGATCTGGAAATGGGCCATGCCCGGGCTCTGCTGGGGCTGGAAGGTGAAGAACAGATCAGTGCCGCCAAAGATGTGGTAGGTAAAACCCTGTCGGTCCGCCAGACTGAAGATCTGGTACGCCGGCTGCAGCAGAAAAAGGATGAGCCACCAAAGCCGGTGGTGAAGCCAAATCCACAGATTGAGCAGTTTGCCAAATCCCTGACCAGTCATTTCGACACGAAGGTGGCGATTAAGCAGACCGCTGAGGGCAAAGGTAAAATTACCATTGATTTTGATTCAGCGGAAATGCTTGAAGCGCTGATCGGTAAAATGCAGTAAGGGTGATTGCTGTCACAGATTATAAAAGGCCGTTTTAAATGGCCTTTTTTTATACTTATTAATATGTATTTCTAATACCTGTTTTTAGATTATCTCAGTTTTGTTTTTTCTGATTGCAAAATAACCAGTGGTCAGAAAAGTGTCGGAAAAATACCGGTAAATAATCTGTCCGGATAATCCATACCCTGTCCGGGGTAGATGGAAATAATTCAAATCCCTACAAAGGTCGAAAAGCCCGTAACTTGTGTTGATGCGGCTGGCTTAAGTCCCTATAATGCGCAGGCTGTTCGAAGCTGTAGATTGGTGCATAGGCCTCGAAGCAGGGGAAAGAGGGTGACAAACTGACATGAAAAAGAAACCAGCAAAACTGGGCGTTCATGGCCGTGCTACCTTCGAAGAGTTCCGTAAAATCCTCCTGATTCAAGTCATTTGCACTGTATTAATTGCTCTTATTTCATGTGCTTACAGTATTGTTGCGGGGTATTCAGCACTACTGGGAGGGGCGATTTATCTGCTGCCAGATACCTGGGCTGCCTGGAAATTACGGACGACGCCGGAGCAACAGAATGCCGGTGCGGTTGTGCGCCAGGCATATGTAAGTCAAATATGGAAAATGACGATGACAACAGTTGGGTTTGCGCTGGTGTTCGTCAAGATTCAGGAATTGAATCCATTTTCCATATTTAGCACTTACATCGGGTTGCACCTGGTTGGTCTGTACATCCGGTTGCGGCTGAATAAAAGATTTCAAAAACTTTAACAAGAGAGATAATAATGGCTAGCGGCGAACTAACTTCCACAGCCTATATTACCCACCACCTCACCAACCTGACTTTCGGTAACCACCCGGAAAACGGTTGGGGTTTTGCGCACGGTGGCCAGGAAGCAGCAGAAATGGGCTTCTGGGCTATCCACGTGGACACCATGTTGTGGTCTGTGGGTTTAGGTTTATTCTTTATCTGGTTGTTCCGCAAGGTTGCTGTCGCAGCAACTTCCGGTGTACCTGGAAATCTGCAAAACTTTGTAGAAACGATCATTGAGTTCGTTGAAGACAATGTTAACAGCATCTTCCATCACAAAAATGCACTGATTGCGCCACTTTCCCTGACTATTTTCGTCTGGATTTTCCTGATGAACCTGATGGATCTGGTGCCGGTGGACTGGGTGCCGTATGCATTCCAGCAGATGGGCGTTGAATACATGAAAATCGTACCGACTACTGACGTGAATGCCACTCTGGGCATGGCGTTTGCGGTATTTGGTCTGATTATTTATTACAGCATTAAGGCTAAAGGTCTGGGCGGCTTCTTCGGTGAGCTGGCGTTCCAGCCGCTGGGTAAGTGGATGCTGCCGTTCAACCTGTTCCTGGAGATTGTTGGTCTGTTGGCTAAGCCTATCTCTCTGGCACTGCGACTGTTCGGTAACATGTACGCCGGTGAAATGATCTTTATCCTGATCGCGCTGATGCCGTTCTGGGCACAATGGCTGCTATCCGTGCCATGGGCGATCTTCCACATTCTGGTTATTACGCTGCAGGCGTTCATCTTCATGGTCCTGACAATTGTCTACCTGGCCATGTCGCATGATCATCACTAATGCGTAGCTACTGAATAAATTATTTTCATTAACTTTAAAACTTAAAACTTAATATTGGAGAAATCTGATGGAACAATCTTTGGTGTATCTGGCTGCTGCTCTGATGATGGGTCTGTCTGCTATCGGTGCTGCTGTTGGTATCGGTCTGCTGGGCGGTAAATTCTTGGAAGGTGCTGCACGTCAGCCTGAACTGGTTCCTCTGCTGCGTTCTCAGTTCTTCATCGTAATGGGTCTGGTTGACGCTGTACCTATGATCGGTGTTGGTCTGGGCATGTACCTGCTGTTCGCTGTATAAAACTAGTATAAGTAGTTTTTGAACGTCCCCAGGGACATCTACTTTTAATTAGTTAAAAACTGCGAGGAGTAATGGCGTGAATATCAATCTAACCATCATTGGTCAGATCATTGCATTTGCCTTCTTCGTTGTATTTTGTATGAAATACGTCTGGCCGCCGATTACCGGCGCGCTGGCTGAACGTAAGAAGAAAATTGCAGAAGGTCTGGACGCTGCTGACCGTGCTCAGCGCGATCTGGAACTGGCTCAGGAAAAAGCCATTTCCGATATGCGCAAGAGCAAAGAAGAAGCAGCCGCCATCATTGAACAGGCTAATAAGCGGGCTGGCCAGATTGTTGATGAAGCTAAAGATAAGGCACGTGACGAGGCGGACCGCCTGATCACTGCTGCTCAGGCTGAAATCGAACAGGAAGCTAACCGTGCTAAAGAAGCTCTGCGTGCTCAGGTAGCAGCTCTGGCTGTTGCAGGTGCAGAGAAAATTCTGGAAGCATCTGTTGACGAAAGCGCACACGCACAGCTTGTTGAAAAACTGGCTGCTGAGCTTTAAGCGAGGTTTATGATGGCTGAATTAAATACAGTCGCTCGACCTTATACCAAAGCCGCTTTCGAGCATGCGCTGGATAAGAATATGCTAGATCAGTGGTCTGAAATGCTGGCAACAACTGCCGTCGTTTCTCAGGACCCTGTAATGCAGCTGGTGCTGGGTAATCCGGCACAAACCAGCGATCAGAAAGCTGAAGCTATGATTGACGTTTGCCAGGAGCAAATGACTGCCGAGACAAAAAATTTCATTTTTTTGCTGGCAGAAAATCAGCGTTTAGCTTTGTTACCAGAGATCTCAGCGCAGTTTGAGCAGTTGAAAGCTAATCAGCAGAAATCTGTTGATATTAATGTAACAACTGCCTTTGATCTGGGCGAGCAGCAGCAACAAAAATTAACTCAGGCGCTTAGCACTAAGCTGGGCTGCGAAGTGAGTCTTACTTCCGAAGTAGATAAGTCTATTATCGGTGGTGTAATCGTTCGGACCGATGATCTGGTTATCGACGGCTCCGTACGTGCCCGACTGGCTAAGCTGGCCGAAGCCTTGTCCGCCTGAGTGTGAGGATTAAACATGCAGCAACTGAATCCATCTGAGATCAGCGAGATTCTGAAGGGCCGCATCGAGAAACTTGATGTCTCTTCTGAAGCCCGTAATGAAGGTACTATCGTCAGCGTTTCTGACGGTATTATCCTGATTCACGGTCTTGCTGACGTAATGTACGGGGAAATGATTGAATTCCCTGGCGGTGTCTACGGCATGGCGCTTAACCTTGAGCGTGATTCTGTAGGTGCTGTAGTACTGGGTGACTACCAGGACCTGGTTGAAGGTATGACCGCGCGTTGTACTGGCCGTATCCTGGAAGTACCTGTTGGTCCGGAACTGCAGGGTCGTGTAGTAGACGCCCTGGGTAACCCGATCGACGGTAAAGGCCCAATTGAAACTTCACTGACCGACGCGGTAGAAAAGGTTGCACCTGGTGTAATCGACCGTCAGTCAGTAGATCAGCCTGTACAGACTGGTCTGAAATCTATCGATGCCATGGTGCCAATCGGCCGTGGTCAGCGTGAGCTGATCATCGGTGACCGTCAGATTGGTAAAACGGCAATTGCGATCGATGCGATCATTAACCAGAAAGGCACTGGCGTTAAGTGTATCTACGTTGCCGTAGGTCAGAAGCAGTCTACGATTGCTAACGTTGTGCGTAAGCTGGAAGAGCACGGCGCGATGGATCACACCATCGTTGTAGCTGCCGGTGCATCAGATCCTGCAGCAATGCAGTTCCTGGCACCATATGCCGGTTGTGCAATGGGTGAATACTACCGTGACCGCGGTGAAGATGCCCTGATCGTATACGATGACCTGACTAAACAAGCCTGGGCTTACCGTCAGATCTCCCTGTTGTTGCGCCGTCCGCCAGGTCGTGAAGCATATCCGGGTGACGTATTCTATCTTCACTCCCGTCTGCTGGAACGTGCTGCGCGCGTTAACGCTGACTACGTTGAGAAATTCACTGACGGCGAAGTTAAGGGCCAGACCGGTTCCCTGACTGCACTGCCAATCATTGAAACTCAGGGTGGTGACGTATCTGCATTCGTACCAACCAACGTAATCTCCATTACCGATGGTCAGATCTTCCTTGAGACCGATCTGTACAACTCCGGTATCCGTCCTGCGATTAACGCCGGTCTGTCTGTATCCCGTGTAGGTGGTGCTGCTCAGACTAAGATCGTTAAGAAGCTGGGTGGTGGTGTACGTCTGGCACTGGCTCAGTACCGTGAACTGGCGGCATTCGCTCAGTTTGCATCTGACCTGGACGATGCAACCCGTGCTCAGTTAGAGCATGGTCAGCGTGTAACCGAGCTGATGAAGCAGAAGCAGTACTCCCCGATGTCCGTAGCGGAGATGGGTCTGAGCCTGTTCGCTGCAAACGAAGGCTTCCTGAACGATATTGCGCTGAACAAGATCCTCGACTTCGAAGCGGCACTGATCTCTTACTTCAACAGCGAATACGCTGACATGATGGCTAAGATCAATGACGGCGGCGATTACAACGATGAGATCGCAGCTCAGTTCAAGGCTGGCATTGAGAAGTTCAAATCTACCCAAACTTGGTAAGTACTCGATGAGAGGCCTGTATTGCGACTTATACAGGCCTTTACTAAGTAAGGTTTAAGAGGTGGAACTATGGCAGTCGGAAAAGAGATAAAGACGCAGATAGGCAGTATTCAGAGCACGCGTAAGATTACCAGCGCCATGGAAATGGTTGCTGCATCTAAAATGCGTAAAGCTCAGGACCGCATGCAGGAAAGCCGTCCTTACGCCCGCAGTATCCGTGGCGTAATTCAGCACCTGGCGAAGTCCAACCCTGAATACAAGCATCTGTATCTGCAACAGCGCGAAGTAAAGCGTGTCGGTTTCATTATTGTGGCAACCGACCGCGGCCTTTGTGGTGGCTTGAACGTTAACGCGTTTAAAGCAGCGATCGCCAAAATGAAAGAGTTCAGTGAACAGAATGTCCAGGTAGACGTCTGTGCGCTGGGTTCCAAGGCGGTAAGCTTCTTCAAGTCATTCGGCGGAAACGTAACTGCAGCCAAGAGCGGCCTGGGCGATCAGCCTGAAATGGGCGATCTGATCGGTGCAGTGAAAGTGATGCTGGATGCCTACGATGAAGGCACGCTGGACCAGCTGTTCGTGGTATCTAACGAATTCGTTAACACCATGACACAGCAACCACAAGTTGAGCAGCTTCTGCCGCTGAAAGCGGAAGATGATGATGACCGTCTTAACCATCACTGGGATTACATCTACGAACCGGATGCAAAAGAGCTGTTAAACGGCTTACTGGTTCGTTACATAGAATCTTTGGTGTACCAGGCGGTGGTTGAGAACAATGCCTGTGAACAGGCAGCCCGTATGCTGGCGATGAAGAACGCAACTGACAACGCCGGCGACTTAATTGATGAGCTTCAGATGGTATATAACAAAGCTCGTCAGGCCGCGATTACTCAGGAAATTTCTGAGATCGTGAGTGGTGCTGCAGCTGTATAAGCTAAGTGAACAGGTTTAAACGTTAAGAGGATCCGAACATGAGTAGCGGACGTATTGTTCAGATCATCGGCGCGGTAGTCGACGTGGAATTCCCACGTGACAGCGTACCGAAGATCTATGATGCACTGACTGTTGATAGCAAAGGTCTGACACTGGAAGTACAGCAGCAGCTGGGTGACGGTGTCGTACGTGCAATCGCTATGGGTCAGACTGAAGGTGTAAGCCGTGGTCTGGAAGTAGCAAATACTGGTGCGCCAGTTTCTGTACCTGTAGGTACAGCGACTCTGGGTCGTATCATGGATGTATTGGGTAACCCAATCGATGAGTGCGGTGACATTGGTGAAGAAGAGCGTATGCCTATTCACCGTCCGGCACCTAGCTATGCTGAACAGGCTGCTTCTAACGAGCTGCTGGAAACCGGCATCAAGGTAATCGATCTGGTTTGTCCGTTCGCCAAGGGTGGTAAAGTTGGTCTGTTTGGTGGTGCCGGTGTAGGTAAAACCGTAAACATGATGGAACTGATCCGTAACATCGCGATTGAGCACTCCGGTTTCTCAGTATTCGCAGGTGTTGGTGAGCGTACCCGTGAAGGTAACGACTTCTACTACGAGATGAAAGAATCCAACGTACTGGATAAAGTATCTCTGGTTTATGGTCAGATGAATGAGCCACCGGGTAACCGTCTGCGTGTAGCGCTGACTGGCCTGACAATGGCTGAGAAATTCCGTGACGAAGGCCGTGACGTACTGTTGTTCGTAGACAACATCTACCGTTACACCCTGGCAGGTACCGAAGTATCTGCACTGCTGGGTCGTATGCCTTCTGCAGTAGGTTACCAGCCTACACTGGCGGAAGAGATGGGTGTTCTGCAGGAGCGTATTACCTCCACGAAGACCGGTTCTATCACATCTATCCAGGCGGTATACGTACCGGCGGATGACTTGACTGACCCGTCTCCGGCAACAACCTTCTCCCACCTTGATGCGACTGTAGTACTGTCCCGTCAGATCGCCGAGCTGGGTATCTACCCTGCGGTAGATCCACTGGATTCTACTTCCCGTCAGCTGGATCCGCTGGTAATCGGTCAGGAACACTACGACGTAGCGCGTAATGTTCAGGGCGTACTGCAGCGTTATAAAGAGCTGAAAGACATCATCGCCATCCTGGGTATGGACGAGCTGTCTGAAGAAGATAAGCAGACAGTAAACCGTGCGCGTAAGATTCAGCGTTACCTGTCTCAGCCGTTCTTCGTAGCTGAAGTATTCACCGGCGCGCCTGGTAAGTATGTTTCTCTGAAAGATACTATCAGCGGCTTCCAGGGTATCCTGAACGGTGAGTATGACGATCTGCCTGAACAAGCCTTCTACATGGTAGGCGGCATCGACGAAGTGGTTGCTAAAGCTAAGAACATGTAATTGTTCACAGGGTTGGCGGGTAATACCGGCTGACCCTTAGCTAAACCTTAGAGGAAAGAAACATGGCTATGACTGTTCATTGCGACATCGTAAGTGCTGAAGAAGAAATCTTCTCCGGCCTTATTGAATTCGTATCAGTGACAGGTAGCCTGGGTGATCTGGGTATTTATCCGGGTCACGCTCCGCTTCTGTCGGAACTGAAACCAGGTCCTGTAGAGCTTAAAAAGCAGGGTGGTGAGCAGGAGATCTTTTACGTTTCCGGCGGTTATCTGGAAGTTCAGCCACACAAAGTCACTGTCCTGGCGGACACTGCACTGCGTGCCGGCGATCTGAATGAAGCTGCTGCAGAAGAAGCGAAAAAGCATGCCGAACAAGCTATGGTCGATCAGAGCAGCGAGCTGGATTACTCCCGCGCAACTGCTCAGCTGGCTGAAGCTGTGGCGCAACTGCGTACCGTTCAGCAGATTCGTACTAAGCTGGGTAAATAACCCATTTAGTAAGAACTGTTTAGAAAAAAGCGCCTTCACGGCGCTTTTTTTGTGCCTGAGATTTGTAAAGAGAATAACTGGAAGCGTTGGCGCAACTGACTCTCAACAAGTACAGGTTCAGCAGATTCGTACTAAGCTGGGTAAATAACCCTATTAGTAAGAGCTGTTTAGAAAAAAGCGCCTTCTGGTGCTTTTTTTGTGCCTGAAATTCATGGCGATAGTTTGCTGAAGCGTTGGCGCAACTGACTCTCAATACGTACAGGTTCAGCAGATTCCAGGCTGATAGAAGATGTGTCACTACCCAAGTTGGGTTTTTGTGAGAGTTGTCTGGTATATTGCTCTGATCCTCAGAGAACAACAGAATAGATACCGGATACACAATGGCTTCCTGGCTTGAACGGATTTTTGCAACACTGATCCCACTGGTATGTTTACTGGTGTATCTGGCCCTGCCGTATTACGCAATCCTGATTCCCTTGACCAGCTACTTCATTGCCAAGCAGTACAGTAGCGACTTTGTGGCGGACTACGCACTGAAGTTTTTTGATGTGCTGGTGAGCGCATTGGTGATTGTCAGTCTGGTGGGATTGCTGGAATTTGCGCTGGTGATTGCAACCGGTGATGGTCAGCATTTGCTGCCTGTGATCAGCGCCGGTTCACTGACCATGATTACCGCCATGCTGGGCTTACTGTATAGCTTTGTGATGAGCATTATTTTCATGCTGTTTCCCCTGATGGGCAGTGAACTGAAAATTCCCGTGTCTTTGCGAATCTTTGAAATTTTGCGCGGGCGCCGGAAAAACGTTCGCGGTATCACGTCCTGACTCGCCTGCAGAAGTAAGCATAGAAATAATCACTCTTAGTTAATTGGGCCGCTCAGTTGCAGCAACCTGCGCTTATGGCTATGGTTGATCCCCAGTTAACGATCTTAAAATAACCGCCAAAGAAGTACTTCCCCATGCATGAACAAGTTCAGGACTATTACGGCAAGACCCTGCAGGGCTCCGCTGATCTGAAAACCGATGCCTGTTGCACGTTACAGGCGCCGCCACAGCCGATTAAAGACATCCTTAAGAAGATCCATGATGAAGTTAGCAGCCACTATTACGGCTGTGGTCTGGTCGCGCCTGAGCAGCTTAAGGGCCTGCGGATTCTGGACCTTGGCAGCGGCTCCGGCCGTGATGCCTATACGCTGGCGGCACTGGTGGGTGAAAGCGGTTCTGTGGTCGGGGTGGATATGACCGATGAGCAGTTGGAAATTGCTAACCGTCATCTGGATTACCATGCAGAAGCTTTTGGCTATCAAGCCTCGAACGTTGAATTTAAAAAAGGCTATATCGAAAAACTGGATGAACTGGGGCTGGAAGCAAACAGCTTCGACCTGATCGTTTCCAATTGTGTGATCAATCTGTCACCGGATAAGGAAGCGGTACTGAAACAGGCTTACCGTTTGCTGAAGCCGGGCGGGGAGATGTACTTCTCTGATGTCTATGCCGACCGCCGGGTGCCGCAGGAACTGGTCAATGATCCGGTGCTGTACGGTGAATGCCTCAGCGGTGCGCTGTACTGGAACGATTTCCAGAATCTGGCGAAACAGTGTGGCTTTGCTGACCCCCGTCTGGTGGAAGACCGCCCGCTGGGTATTGATAACGCAGAGGTGGAAAAGCGTATTGGCCATATTGGTTTTTACTCTGCCACTTACCGGCTGTTTAAGATAGATGGACTGGAACCGGCCTGTGAAGACTATGGTCAGGCCGTTATTTATAAGGGCACCATTGCTGATCAGGAAACGAATTACCTGCTGGATAAGCATCATCTGATAGCGACAGGGAAGGTGTTCCCTGTGTGTGGTAATACCTACCGGATGCTTAATGAGTCACGTTTACAGCAACATTTTGAATTTATTGGCAGCTGGGATAACCACTACGGTATTTTTGAAGGCTGCGGTTCCAGCCTGCCGTATGATGCTGCGACTGACAGCGCGCCGGCTGCCGGCGGTGGCTGTTGCTGATAGCTCTTGTTGATATGCGTGGCGACAGGGATGTTGCCTGATAAACCGACAGATTATGACTGTTTTTGAGTGTGGTCAGCACTGAATCTGACTATACTGCCTGCCCGCGATGATTGCTGACGGCTATTTCCTGCCCCGAAAGCAGTCTAAGCTGATCAATAAACAGAGCTGCACTGATGTCAGAGCAGCAATAATGCCCGGAAAAGCCCATGACTGATGTCGATTACACCAATAACCCTCTGCACGGCGTGGGACTGAACCAGCTGTTAACCGAACTGGTTGAACATTACGGTTTTGAAATTCTGTTCGCGTATCTGAACATCAATTGTTTTAAAACCAACCCAAGCATTAAGTCCAGTGAGAAGTTTTTAAAGAAGACCCCGTGGGCGCGGGAAAAGGTTGAGCTTTTTTACCTCTATAAATTTAAGAACTTGCCCCGGGTATCCTCAGAGCAGTTTTCAGTCACGCCCCGGGAACGGATAATTCCGGCCCATCAGAAACCGGGAGCGCCGGCTGAGCTGAGCCTGGAAGATGCTGAATTACAGCGGGAAAAGAGCGCTAAAAAAGCGTCCGAATTCAATAAGCCGAAACGGCCCGGTAAAGCGCGGCGTAAACCTGCTGAAAAGCGCTATCAGGATGCTGAGCGGCCCCGTCGGCAATCGGAGTCATCCGGTGGCACCGATGATGATCCCTGGGCCAAATGGCGTAAATAAAAGCGCGTAAATAAAAGCGGCGTAAACGCTGTATTCGAGCCTAAAAATGCTCGCTGTCCAGCTGCATTATGCTGCTTTCCCCGGCCATAATACTGGCAAACAGGCTGCTGTTCTGCGGCAGCAGCTTCTGTATAAAAAACCGTGCAGTATGCAATTTGGCGCTGTAAAAGCCACTGTCATCATCCGGGTGCTGCAACGCTGTTTCCGCCATCCTGCACCACATATATCCAAGCGCTACCAGACCGAATAAACGCAGGTAATCGCTGGCAACTGCCGCTGCCGCTTCAGGGTTTTTCAGGCCGGTAAGGGCAATATGCTGGCTGGCTTTCTGTAACCGGCCAAAGGCTTTACTCAGCGGACCGGTAAATTCTGCCAGCGTTTTGTTGCTTTGGTGCTGTTCCAGATACGCCTGTACCGGATGAAAAAAGTGCCGCAGGTAACGTCCGGCTTTCTGCGGCATTTTCCGGCCGATTAAATCCAGTGCCTGAATGCCATTGGTACCTTCGTAAATCTGGGCAATCCGGGCATCTCTCACCAGCTGTTCCATGCCGTTTTCCCGGATAAAACCATGACCTCCTAAAACCTGCATACCTATATTTGTGCAGTCAAACCCCAGGTCGGTAAACAGGGCTTTGACCACAGGTGTGGTGAGTTGAACGAATTCATCGGCATCCTGCCGGACGGTTTTGTCACCGTGCTTGCGGGAAATATCCAGCTGTATCGCTACCCACAGGCCCAGTGCCCGGCAGCCTTCAGTGTAAGCCTTCTGGGTCAGCAGCATGCGGCGCACATCCGGGTGGACGATAATGGGATCAGCCGGCTTATCCGGGGCTTTAACGCCGGAAAGAGCACGGCCCTGCAGACGTTCGCGGGCGTAATTGCGTGCTCCCTGATAACTGGCTTCCGCCAGCCCCAGCCCCTGAATACCCACCGCCAGCCGGGCCTGATTCATCATGGTGAACATGGCCCGCATACCTTTGTGCAGATCGCCGATCAGCCAGCCGGTGGCATCGTCAAAGTTAATCTGGCAGGTGGATGAAGCCTTAATGCCCATCTTATGTTCGATACCGCCACAACTGACCTGATTATCGGTCAGGCTTCCGCCGTCCGGACATTTTTTCGGCACCAGAAACAGGCTGATACCCTTGATGCCCTCCGGTGCATCCGGGGTGCGGGCCAGCACCAGATGAACAATGTTGTCGGTCAGGTCATGGTCGCCGGCGGAGATGAAAATCTTGGTGCCGGTCAGCCGATACGAGCCGTCTTGCTGAGGGATCGCTTTGGTGCGGCATAAGCCCAGATCGGTCCCGCACTGGGGCTCGGTGAGACACATGGTACCGGACCAGCTGCCGTCCGCCAGTTTTGGCAGGTAGGTTTGTTTCAGGTCATCACTGGCATAACGGCTGATGGCAGAATAGGCGCCGAAGCTTAGCCCCGGGTAAATCCCGAACGACAGGTTCGCCGAACAAATCATTTCTTCAAGCAGGGTATTAATGGTTTTGGGTAAGCCGCTGCCGCCGAATTCAGGTTCGCAGGCCAGTGCCGCCCAGCCGCTTTCACAGAATTGCCGGTAAGCGGCTTTAAAGCCTTCCGGGGTGGTTACCTGTCCATTGTTAAACCGGCAGCCCTGTTCGTCGCCACTGTGGTTCAGGGGCTGAAGCACTTCGCCGGTGAGCCGGCCGGCTTCTTCCAGAATACTGTCGATCAGTTCCCGGTTTACCTCTTCGTAGCCTGCTAACTGGCTGAGTTGCAGGCCGTCCAGCAGCTCGTACAGCACAAACTGCATATCACGGATCGGGGGCGTATACGTCAGCATAACCTTTCCTTTTATCAGTTGCGCAGAGGTTTACCGGTCAGCAGCATGTGTTCGATACGTGCCAGTGTGTCCGGATGGCGGATAATCTGCATGAAATGTTTGCGTTCCAGATTCAGCAGGTCTTCTTCGCTGAGTTCAGTTAACACGTCGGTATCGCCGCCGGCCATAATGTCCGCCACATGCAGTGAGACTGTCTGATCATGACGGGTGGCCTTACCGTTGCGGACAAAGCCGTTAACGGCCATTTCAAAGGCCAGCCTGCCGCTGGTGCCGGGCAGGCTGAAACGGGGCGGCTGCGGTGGCTGATAACCCTCTGCCAGTTGCAGCGCGGTGGCTTTGGCGTCTGCCAGCAGGCGGTCACGGTTCATGGTGATCTGATCAGGGTGACGGAGAATCAGGTTACTGCGGGCCTGTTCTGCGGATTTGGCCACCGCCGCGGTGGAAATCAGCTCAAAAACTTTAGATGCCGCAGGCATCGGGCCCTGCGGATAATTGGGTTTCTGCTGCCAGCGTGCGAGCATTTCTTTACAGCCTCCCCAGGCGGGTACCAGACCGACACCGACTTCAACCAGCCCGGTGTAGGTTTCCATATGGGCCTGAATGGCATCACTGTGCAGCAATACTTCACAGCCGCCACCTAACGCCAGACCGCTGGGGGCGCTGACCACAGGGAAGGGCGCGTACTTAAGCGCTTTAAAGGTTTGCTGGCCGGCGGCGACCATGGCTTCAATGTCCTGCCAGGCGGCAATATTGGCGGTAAACATTGCCAGGCCGAGGTTGGCACCGACAGAGAAGTTTTCGCCTTCGTTGCAGATCACCAGTGCGGTATAACTTTGTTTAACCAGAGTGATGCTCTGGTGCAGCAGGGCCATGATATCCGGGTCCAGTGAATTCATTTTTGAGGTGAATTCAAAGCAGAGGACACCGTCACCGATATCCCATACGGAAGCCGAGGCATTTTTTAATAACGGTCGTTGCTGGCGTTTGATGTCTGCCAGCAACAGAACCCCTTCGGGCCTTAGCAGGGGCTGGTAACGGCCGTAGACGTCCATGAAGTGCAATTGGTTCTCTTGCCCCTGATATTCCTGTTGGGTGTAAAGGGGGCGACGGGCGGTGGTGGCCAGAATCGGCGGCAATGTAAAACCGTCAGTCTGCAGCCGTTCAGCCAGCCAGCCGGTCCCCAGAATGTCCATCAGTTCGAAGGGGCCGTATTGCCAGTTATAGCCCAGCCGCATGGCCGCATCGATGGCGGTAATATCTTCTGCAACTTCTCCCACCAGATTGGCGGCGTAGCTGAGGGTCTGGGCCATCACGCGCCAGAGATACTGGCCATATTTATCATTCCGGGAAAGCAGGTCACGGAGGTCATGCACCCGGGTATCTGCGCCGGGAACCTTTGGCCGTAATGCCGGGCTGTATTCGCCGTTATTCAGGCAAATGGCTTCTTTCACGGGCGGTGTCTGGCGGCGGTCCAGCCGGTAAAAGCCGCCTTTACCTTTGCGGCCGGTATAGCCCTGGCTGATCATCTTTTCAATGAGGGGTAAATGCCGCTGCAACAATACAAAAGGATCGTGTTCCGGCAGGGCCTGACACATGGCACCGACAATGGCGGGCATCAGGTCGATTCCCACCAGATCCATCAGCCCGAAAACACCGGTTTTCGGCACCCCGCAGGGCTTGCTGAGCAGAGCGTCAGCCTCTTCAATGCTTAGCCCCATGTCGACAGCTTCAACCAGCGCGCAGTAGATCCAGAAAATGCCCAGCCGGTTAGCAATGAATCCGGGGCTGTCGTTGCAGTGGATCACGGTTTTGCCCAGCTTCAGATCGGCAAAATGTTCCAGTTGCTGCATGACGTCCGGGCGGATATCTCCGGCGACAATTTCCAGCAGGCGCATATAGCGGGGTGGGTTAAAGAAATGGGTAATGCAGAAGTCTGCTGCAAAACTGTCCGGTAAGCCCTTAATCAGGCAGTGCAGAGGCAGGGTGGAGGTATTCGAAGACACGATGCTGCCTGGTTTTCGTACCCCGTCTATTTGCTGATAGAGGCTTTGTTTCAGGGGCAGATGTTCACTGACTGCCTCGATAATCCAGTCGCACCCGGCGATCCGGGGCAGGTCGTCAGAAATATTCAGCGGGGTAATCAGCCGGCTGTTACGCGGGTGGGTCAGTGCTTCCGGGTTTGCTTTCTGTAAGCGGCTGACTGCCTGACGGGCAATGTTGCTGCGGTCAGGCTGTTGTTCATCCGCCCGGTCGAATAAGAGTACCGGTACGCCGGCGTTGGCAATAACCGCGGCAATGCCGGCACCCATGGCACCGGCGCCGATGACCGCCACCTGTTTGATGGTATTCATCAGATAGCCTCCAGCAGTGTCGCTATCCCCTGACCGCCGCCGATACACTGAGTAGCCAGCGCGTATTGTCCGCCGTTTTGCTGCAGCAGGCTGGCGGCTTTACCGACGATCCGGGCGCCGGTGGCACCCAGCGGGTGGCCCAGTGCGATCGCGCCGCCATGAATATTGATCTTTGCAGGATCAAGTTCCAGCTCCCGGATACAGGCCAGTGCCTGGCTGGCAAAGGCTTCGTTCAGTTCGACTATATCCAGATCGCTGCTGTTCAGGCCCGCCCGTTGCAGGGCTTTCTGGCTGGCGGCCACCGGACCCATGCCCATCACCTCTGGCGCACAGCCGGCCACGGCGACGGTCTTAATCCGTGCCAGCATCGGCAGGTTATGCTGCCGGGCATAGCTTTCTGAGCATACCAGTACCGCGGCCGCGCCGTCGGTCAGCGGGGAGCTGGTTCCGGCCGTCACGCTGCCATCACTGACAAAGGCCGGTTTCAGGCCGGCAAGTCCTTCGGTGCTGGTGTCACCGCGGATACAGCCGTCCTGTTGCAATTCTTCAAGGGGGATTATTTCGTCGGCCAGCAGCCCCTGTTGCTGAGCTTGCAGGGCCTTCTGCTGGGAGCTGACGGCAAAGGCTTCCTGGGCGTCGCGGCTGATGTTGTAATGCTCGGCCACCACTTCCGCGGTTTCCCCCATGTTCATGTAAATCCGGGCGTTTTCTTTATACAGCTTGGCGTTTGGTAAAGGGTTGTAGCCCATCATCGGAATGCGGCTCATGCTCTCAACCCCGGCGCAGATGAAAACCTCTCCGGCGCCCATGGCAATGCTGCCAGCGGCCATATGAAGGGTTTGCATGGATGAGCCGCACCAGCGGTTTACTGTCGCGCCGGGAATACAGTCCGGCAGGCGGCTGAGAAATACCAGCATGCGGGCCATGTTGAGCCCCTGTTCGCCTTCGGGAAAGGCACAGCCACACAGCAGGTCTTCGATTCGGGTCGGGTTAACGCCGCTGTTACGGACCAGCCCGCGAATAACCTTTGCTGCCAGTGTGTCCGGACGGACTCCGGCCAGTGCGCCTTTATGGGCGAAGTCGAAAGGTGAGCGGCAATAGCCGGCGATTACTGCGTGTTCCATAATGCGTTCCTGCCTGTCCTGTGGATGGGTTTACCTTGCCGTTAATGATCAGTCCGCCGGGTCCGGGCGGTGCTTTCGCCGAGGGCCAGCAGGCACTGCTGGCGAATTTCCCGTAGTTCTTCAAGTACCTGAACCAGCGCATCCTGTTGATTTTCAAGATCTTCAATTCTGGTACAGACTTTCTTATACAACAGTTGCAGCTGTTCTGTCTGCTGAATATCGGTGGCGTACAGGTCGAGAAATTCACTGATATCTGCCAGTGAAAACCCCAGCCGTTTGCCCCGCAGAATCAGTTTTAACCGGGCTTTATCCTTACCTGTATAGATCCGCGTATTGCCCGCCCGTTCCGGTGAAAGTAAATGTTTACTTTCATAAAAACGAATCGTCCGCGGGGTGATGCCCAGTTCCCGGGCCAGTTCCGGGACGGTATAAAAAGCCGGTTTACTCATCATTTATGCCCGGGCCGTTGCACCGGCTCTGGCCTGCTGCTCTTCAACCAGTTCTTTTTTCGACAGCTTACCGACCATCGTCTTGGGTAAATCTTCACGGATCTCGATATCCTTGGGCATTTCAATACGGGATAAGCGGTCATCCAGAAAGGTTTTGATGGACTCGCTATCGAGATCTTCGTAGCCCGCCGCCAGTTTGACGAAAGCCTTCGGTGCCTGGCCCCGGTATTCGTCGTCGATACCGATGACAATGGCTTCGGCTATGCCCGGGTGGCAGTACAGGGCATCTTCAATATGCCGCGGATAAACGTTATAGCCAGAACAGATAATCAGGTCTTTGATACGGTCTACCAGAAAAATGTAGCCATCTTCATCGGCATAGCCGATATCGCCACTGTGCAGGCCACCGTTGATGATGGTGCTGGCGGTGGCTTCCGGCCGTTGCCAGTAGCCCAGCATGACCTGGGGGCCGCTGATGACAATTTCACCTTTTTCACCCTGGGGTACTTCTTTACCCGGTTCGGCCGGGTCCTGAATACTGATGCGGGTATCGTTCAGTGGCAGGCCGATGGAGCCGGCTTTGATGGTACCTTCAAACGGGTTCACTGTAGCTACAGGGCCACATTCTGTCAGTCCGTAGCCTTCCACCAGTTTGCAGCCGGTGGCTTCTTCAAAGCTTGTTTTGGTTTGCACCGGCAGCGGTGCGCCGCCGGAAATGCAGTAGGTCAGGCTGGAGAGATCGAGCTTACTCAGGTTGGGCGCATTGTTGATGGCGGTATAAATGGTGGGGACGCCGGGAAACAGGGTTGCGCCTTTGGTTTGCAGGGTTTTCAGCAATTGGCTGAGTTCAAAGCGGGGTAACAGAATCAGCTCAGCGCCGATGGATATGCCGAAGTTCATTACCACGGTCATGGCGAATACGTGGAAAAAGGGTAATACCCCGAGCATCTTTTCTTCGCCTTCCACCACGGTGGGGATGCATTGGCGAATCTGCAGGGTATTGGCGGCAATGTTCCCGTGGCTGAGCATGGCGCCCTTGGGCTGGCCGGTGGTGCCGCCGGTGTATTGCAGTACGGCCAGATCGTCTGCTGCGAGGGTAACAGCCGTGTAATGACCGTCGGTATTACTCAGCCGGGTAAACGACATATGCGCCGGATCTTTTGGAAAGTCCGCAATTTCTGAGCGTTTAAGTACCTGAAACAGAACACTTTTCACCGGCGGCAGAATGTCCGACATGGCGCAGACAATGATCCGCTGTAAACCTGTGGTTTCCAGACAGGCATGAACCTTGGGATAAATCTGCTTCAGATTCAGGGTGATCATGATCTCAGTGCCGGAATCTTCAATCTGATAGGCAATCTCGGACAGTGAATAGAGCGGGTTAAAGTTCACCACGGTGCCGCCGGCTTTGAGAATGGCGTAATAACAGATCAGATGATATGGCGTATTTGGCAGGCACAGGCCTACCTTACTGCCTTTCCGCACCCCCAGTTGTTGCAGACCTTTGGCGGTACGGCTGACCAGATCGTCAATTTCGCGATAGCTGTATTTTTTATCCAGAAAGTCGACACAGGGGTTATCGGGAAACCGGCTGACAGCCTGATCAAAGTAACTGATAACGGTAGTATTCATGTCACTGCTCCCGGGGTTGTGTCCTGTGGGATGCGCGTGACGGCGGCATAACTTATAGCGTCAGGCGCTATAAGTAAGTGTAGTTCCCTATAGGTCACTTGCAATTGCAGCACGTGAGCTGAGTAACCGTAAAACCGTTACTCAGCCCCGGGAGAGCAGGGGCCGGGAGGTGTCTGAAAAAATCTAAAACTGCATGACCAGCCCCAGGCTGAGAATATCCACTTCTGAGTCAAAACTGCCGGAATAGCTGGTGGGGACAGCCGCACTGGTACGGCTGTCAGAGACGCTGGCCTCTTTGGTAAACAGGTGTGAGTAGCCGATGTTCAGGCGGGTTGCCGGGGTAAGCTGATAGGTCGCACCGACCGATGCCCAGGTACGGTCTGCATCGGGAATGCCGGCGGAGCGGTAGGCGTCGCTGGCGGCGCCTTCGTCATAAGCAACGCCAAATTTCAGCTGCAGTTTGTCACTGTACTGATAGTTGGCACCCAGGGCGGCGAAAATGGTGTCCTGCCAGAAGTAATCGATGGTGGAAATGTGCGCGCCGGTATCGCTGTTGTTAATGACTAACTGATCCAGCTGCGACCAGTCTGTCCAGGCCAGGTCGGCCAGCAGTGCCCAGCGACTGCCCAGTTGCTGATACCAGCCGAGGGAAGCAATCGCAGGCAGGGTAATGTGGGTGTCAGCGTTCTGAGTGCTGATGCCGACGACTTTTACAGTGCCTTCAAGTTTATGCTTAATCTGTGAGCGGTAATTCAGGCCGATGCGGCCGCCATCGCTGTATTCCCAGAGCAGGCCCAGCCCGTATCCCCAGCCGGTGTCATCCGCTTCAATCACAGACGCCGTGGCGGTATTCAGACCGGTGGTGACCTGCCGGGTCAGGGTACCTTCCACTTGATTAAACTGCAGGCTGGCCCCCAGAGACAGATTTTCAGTGACCCGGTATGCCAGCGCCGGGGCGATATTGAGGGTTTTTATTTCACTTTTTATGTTGGCATTTGCGCCGACCCAGTTGGTGTCATACCGGGTGGACAGGCCAAAGGGAACTGTCACCGCGAGGCCGAATTTAACGGCTTCAGACTCGCCCCATACCGCAAACAGTGAGGGAATCAGCCCATTCTCTGCACCGTCCTGCCGGGTATTGGTGAAGGGCGTGCCGGCGGTTGAGCTGCTGCCGTGTTTATAGTCGGCACTGGGGGCAATGTAGGACAGATTCACCTCGATCTGGGGGCCTTGCAGGCGGGTCATGCCGGCCGGGTTATAAAAGACGGTGCCCGGGTCCTGTGCCTTGGCGGTCTGGCCGGCAAATGAGTTGCCCTGACCTTCGGCACTTTGTTCCTTAAGCTGAAAGCCGGCTGCCTGAATCAGGGGAGCTGACGTGATGCCGAGTGCGATGGCACAGATTTGGATCAGGGCACAGTTCAGAAGAGCAGAACGGAATAACAGCATAGATTCTCCGCAACGGCACCGGTATTGCTAAGCGCCAGACCGGTGTTTTCAGGTTCTTATTATTGGATGTAATACGTTGTTTTTAATTAACCGCCGGGTCACTTTACAGAATCTTAATGGTGTGAACAGCCCTGTCAGGGATATTCCGGGAAATTTGTGCAGCAAGAGTCTCTAATGGCGGCCAAATCCTCTACAATAGGCACAATTTTAATCGATGCTGACCCGTGAGCGGTCGCCAGAAAAGGTTTTGCCATGAAGTTCTCCTCTCTCGATTTATCCGCTGATCTGTTAAGTGCGCTGGATGCCTGCGGTTATACCGATATGACGCCCGTGCAGCAGCAGGCCATTGTGCCGGCACGCCGTGGTAAGGACATTCTGGCCAATGCCCAGACCGGCACCGGGAAAACCGCCGCGTTTGCACTGCCCATTCTGCAGCAGATGACCGAGCGGCCAAAAGACCTGCTGCCGGGACATGTCCGGGCGCTGATCCTGACCCCGACCCGGGAACTGGCGGAACAGCTGGCGGATACCATTGGCCGCTATGCGCAGAATCTGCCATTAAGTGTGCTGGCCCTGTATGGCGGCACAACCGTGGCCAAACAGGCGAATAAACTGGCAAAAGGCGTGGATCTGCTGATTGCTACCCCCGGCCGGCTGATTGAACATGCGGTTGAATGCAACCTGCACCTGTCGCAGGTGGAGTTTATGGTACTGGATGAAGCGGACCGGATGCTGGATATGGGCTTCCTGCCGGATGTCAGCAAGATCCTGCAGCAGACCCCGGAAAGCCGCCAGAGTCTGTTGTTCTCTGCCACCATTTCTCCGGAAGTGAATGAGCTGTCCAAACAGCTGCTGAAGCGTCCGGAAGTGATCCGGGTAGCCAGGCAGAATGTGGTTGCCGATACCATCGACCATGTAGTGTATGAGATCGATGAGCAGCGTAAGCCGGAACTGTTTGCCAAACTGATCAAAGAAGAAAACTGGTTTCAGGTGCTGGTGTTTACCAGTACTAAGGCGCAGGCTGACAGCCTGGCAATGGACCTGAAAGTTGATGGCATCAAAGGGGTTATCTGCCACGGAGATATCAGCCAGGGGGCACGCCGCCGGGCGCTGGCCGACTTTAAATCCGGCAAGGTTCAGGTGCTGATTGCGACTGAGGTTGCCGCCCGTGGTCTGGACATTCAGGGGCTGGAGCACGTGGTTAACTTTAACCTGCCGTATCTGGCGGAAGACTATGTTCACCGGGTTGGCCGTGCCGGCCGTGCCGGTATGCCGGGCAGGGCAATTTCGTTCGTCAGCCGTGAAGAAGAACGTACCCTGAACGATATCGAGCATCTGATTGGCAGCCGCATTAAGCGGGTTTACATGGACGGTTTTGAAGTCAGTAAGCGCGAAGGCCTGAAAAAGTATCTGAAAAAAGCCCGTAAAGCGCCCCGCAGCAATAAGGTTACCCGCACTAAGATTGTGAAATCTGCCGGTGCCGGTAAGAAGAAACCGTCTAAGCGGAAGTAATGCCAGCAGGTAAATTTGCTAAGATGTGAGTGGAGGTCTGAGCGATGGAAAAACTGGATCTTACGGCACTGGAGCTCGCTCTGGATTCATTGCAGGCTGCGGTTGGGGATGCCCGGGACGAGGCATTTATCAGTGGTTTATCTGAGAGTCAGAAACGTCTTATCAGAGCCGGTGTTATTCAGAACTTTGAATTTACCTATGAACTGACGTTTAAGATGCTGAAACGGCAGCTTGAACAGGATGCCGCCAGCCCGGCAGAAGTGGACCAGTACTCCTTTCGTGACTTACTGCGTACCGCCGCTGTCAGAGGGCTGATCGAAAACGTTGAAGACTGGTTTGAATACCGGCGTTACCGCAATATTACGTCGCATACCTATGATCCGCAGAAAGCTGAGCAGGTTTTTAATGCCGCACTCGCGTTTGCCGGAGATGCTGCAAAGGTTCTGCAGCGTTTGCAGGTGATAAATGCTACACCTTGAGCCACGGTATCAGGTGCTGGTCAGGGATATCCTGAACGCTAATGTGCCGGGCACAGAAGTTTGGGTGTTTGGTTCCAGAATCCGGCCGGACTGTAAACCGCATTCTGATCTGGATATAGTCCTCCGGACAGAACAGCCTCTTGCCGATACCGTATTGTTTGCTTTGCAGGACGCATTTGAAGAGTCTGACCTGCCTGTTAAGGTTGATGTGCTTGACTGGCAGCAGCTGAATCCGGCGTTCCGGCAACTGATTCTGTTATCCTATGAAGTATTTCCGGAATCTTCTGGCTAGCTGTTTTAGCACAAAAGCGTAAATTACCCACAGAATTCCCCTGTTCTGATAAGCCCTCCTTTTTACCATTATTAGTATTACTACTAATCCCCGCCAGGCGTTGCACCTGCTGGATTTATTGCCGATATTGGACGGATCAGGGCGTGTTTTTGCACGCCAGATCCTAACAAAATACCCGCGGTAGGGAGGCAATAATGCCTTTTGGCTTATTAAAATATGGTCTGAGCAAGGAATATCCGGCACAGCACCATTTCACACCCAGCAGCACGGAGCTGAAGAAACATTACGACGTGGTCATCATCGGTGCCGGTGGCCACGGGGCGGCCTGTGCGTATTACCTGTCCAAGTATCACGGCGTGACTAACATTGCCGTGCTGGATAAAGGGTATCTGGGGGGCGGTAACACTGCCCGGAATACCGCGGTAATCCGTTCTAACTATCTGACCGAAGAAGGTGTCAGCTTTTACCGGGATTCGGTGAAGCTGTATCAGAATCTGAGTAATGAATTCGGTTACAACATCATGATGGAAAACCGTGGTCAGCTTACCCTGGCGCACAGTGATGCTGCCGTGCGCAGCTTCCGCTGGCGAGCCGAGGTTAACCAGCATCTGGGCGTGCGTTCCGAGCTGGTGGACCGTCAGACTATCCGTGAACTGGTGCCGAACCTGAATATGCCGGAAGACGGCCGTTATCCGATCATGGCAGGCCTGTGGCATGCCGACGGTGCCACTGCCCGTCACGATGCCGTGGCATGGGGCTACATGAAAGGCGCCTGCGAGCGCGGTGTTGAACTGCACCAGCTGACCGAAGTGGAAGATGTGCTGATCAGCAACGGCAAGGTCACCGGGGTTAAAACCAACCGCGGCACCATTAACTGTGGTTCTGTGGTACAGGCGGTTGCCGGTACCAGCTCGGTAGTGGCGAAAATGGCGGGTATCAAACTGCCGGTCCACAGCTTCCCGTTACAGGCGATGGTTACCCAACCGTACAAGCCGCTGCTGACCCCACACGTCAGCTCGCCGCACGTTCACGTCTATGTACATCAGACCTCCCGTGGTGAATTTGTTATCGGTGGCGGTTCAGACCCGTATCCGCTGTACAACACCCGTTCCACGCTGGATATGAAAGAGTCGCTGGCGGCTGCGGCGCTGGAACTGTTCCCGTTCCTGTCACAGGCGCGGCTGATGCGTCAGTGGGCCGGTATCACGGATATGACCCCGGATTACAGCCCGATTATGGGTCTGAGCCCGGTAGAAAATTACTATCTGGATGCCGGTTGGGGCACCTGGGGTTTCAAGGCGACGCCGATTTGCGGCCAGACCATGGCGGAGCTGGTTGCCACCGGTAAGCCACCGGAACTGATCAAGCCGTTCGAGCTGGAACGTTTCTACCGTCATCAGCAAATCAACGAAGCCGGCGCGACGGCAGCCAGCCACTAAGCGGGAGAAAAAAGTCATGAAAATACTGAACTGCCCGCTGAACGGGCCGCGCAATATCTCCGAATTTATTTACGGCGGTGAGCTGCATGAAATGCCGGACCCGAACCGCTGCGACAGCCGCGAATGGGTTGAGCATGTTTACTTCCACGAAAACGCCGCGGGTGTGGTCCGCGAATGGTGGTGTCACAGTGCGACGTCGTACTGGTTTCTGGCGGAACGTAACACCATTACCGACGAAATCATCAGAACGTTTCCCGCCAGCGAAGTATTTAATCAGCGGGTTGAATTTACCGCTGTGGAAGGAGAGTAACTGTGCCTGTTTATAACGATAACCGACTGGCTAATGGCGGTTTGCTGGTCGATCGCAGCAAAACCGTTAACTTCTCTTTTGACGGCCGCGAATTTAAAGGCTTTGCCGGCGACACCATCGCCAGCGCACTGGCCGCTAACGGCCAGTGGCTGATCAGCCGTTCATTTAAGTACCACCGTCCGCGCGGTGCGTTAACCATGGCCGGTCAGGATGCCAATACCCTGGTTCAGCTGCCATCAGACCCTAACGTTCTGGCCGACCGGGAAACCATCCGTGATGGCCTGAATGTATCCGGTCAGAACTTTACCGGCAGTCTGGAAAAAGACAGCAGCCGCCATCTGGGCATGTTCAGCAAGTTCATGCCGGTGGGCTTCTATTACAAGGCATTTTACAAGCCGGCCGGTGCCTGGGAAAAGTGGGCGCCGGTAATCCGTAAAGCGGCTGGTCTGGGTGTGGTAGACGATACCTTTGAACCGGAATATTACGACAAGCAGTACAGCTTCTACGATTTAGTGGTTGTCGGTGCCGGCCCTGCGGGGATGACCGCGGCCATTCAGGCAGCAGAACAGGGCGCGAAAGTGCTGCTGGTGGATGAGAACCCGGTACTGGGTGGCAGCCTGGCGTACAGCCGTCTGGATGCAGAAGGTACGCAGGCAGAAGCGCTGCGTCAGGCGATGATTGCTGACATTGAAAGCCACGCTAACATTGATGTGAAACTGGATGCGGTCTGTAACGGTTACTTCGGTGATAACTGGTTGCCGGTCATTCAGGGAAAACGCCTTTATAAGGTACGCGCCAAAGAAGCCATCATGTGTGTGGGCTCGCTGGAACAGCAGGCGGTCTTCCACAACAACGATCTGCCGGGCGTGATGATGTCCAGCGCGATCCAGCGTCTGATTAAGCTCTACGGCGTAAAGCCGGGCCAGAAAGCGGTAGTCGTTACCGGTAATGATGAAGGCTATGCCACTGCACTGGATATGCTGGATGCCGGCATTGAAGTGGTAGCCGTTGCCGAACTGCGTGATGCTGCACCGGAAAGCGAACTGATGCAGGCGGTGAGCCAGCGTGGCGTGCGGATTCTGAGCAACCATGCGGTATACGCTGCAAACGCCAGCTCGGATAAGAAGCACTTATCCGCCGTTGAGATTCGTCAGCAGATCAGCAAAGGCACATGTGCCGACAAGGGTGAAACCTTCGCCTGTGACCTGCTGTGTATGGCGGTGGGCTATACCCCGACGTATCAGTTGATTTGTCAGGCCGGTGGTCAGCTAAGCTACAACGATGATACCGCCATGTTCACCCTGAGTAAGCTGCCGAAGGCGTTCCAGATTGCCGGTTCCGTGAATGCGAACTGGTCGGTGAATGCGGTGTGTGGCGATGCCCAGCGGGCTGCGGCGATTGCGGTTAACCGTCTGGCTGAAACTGTTGAGCGCGTCAGCGCAATGCCTGAGCCGGCCCCGGTTGCTGATGACAGCGCCAACAGCCCGAACTACAGCTGGCCGATCTTCCCGCATCCGAAGGGGAAAGAGTTCGTCGATTTCGATGAAGATCTGCAGATTAAAGACATTGTGAATGCCACCCGCGACGGCTATGAGCACGTGCAGCTGGTGAAGCGTTATTCAACCTGTGGCATGGGGCCTTCTCAGGGCCGTCACTCAGCATTGGCCACTGCCCGTATCGTCGCGAATGCTACCGGTAAGAGTGTTGCCCAGACCGGTGTTACCACGGCGCGGCCGCCGTTTGCGCCGGAACGTCTGGGGCATCTGGCAGGCCGCAGCTTCTATCCGGCCCGTTACACCAATATGCACCACCGTCACCTGGAAGCCGGTGCGCAGATGCTGCAGGCCGGCGCCTGGTTCCGTCCGGCCTATTACGGCCCGGTAAACCAGCGTGATAACTGCATCGCTGCGGAAGTAAACAACGTACGTAACAATGTCGGTCTGGTGGATGTATCTACTTTAGGCGGCATTGAAGTACGCGGCCCGGATGCCGGTGAATTCCTCAACCGGGTATACACCTTTGGTTTTGCCAAGCAGCCGCTGGGCCGTGCCCGTTACGCCTTGATGACCAATGAAGCCGGGGTGGTGATTGATGACGGTGTAAGCTGCCGTTTCCACGATCAGCTGTTCTACGTGACAGCCACCACTGGCGGTGTCGACCGTGTGTATCAGAACATGCTCAAGTGGAACGCTCAGTGGTGTCTGGATGTGGACATTGCCAATGTGACCTCCGCCTGGTGCGGTGTGAACATTGCCGGTCCTAAAGCCCGTGAAGTCCTGAGCCAACTGTGTGAAGACATCGACCTGAGCAGTGAAGCATTCCCGTACATGGGGGTGCGTGAAGGCCATGTGGCGGGTGTTCAGGCCCGGGTGATCCGCGTCGGTTTCGTCGGTGAACTGGGTTACGAAGTACACGTACCGCAACACGCCGGTGAAGCCCTCTGGGATGCCCTGATGGCGGCCGGTGAAGCGCACGGCATTAAGCCCTTCGGCATTGAAGCCCAGCGGGTACTGCGTCTGGAAAAAGGCCATATCATTATCGGTCAGGATACCGACGCTATGTCCACGCCGGAAGAAGTACAGATGGGCTGGGCGGTTTCCAACAAGAAGCCGTTCTTTGTGGGCCAGCGGATTATCCGTGAGCTGAACAAAGAACCGCAGTACCGTTCACTGGTGGGCTTCGTGGTTGATGACCCTAAGGCACCTCAGCCGGAAGAAAGCCATCTGGTGGTCGATGGCGACAGAATGACCGGCCGGGTAACCTCCTGTAACTACTCCCCGACACTGGGTAAGCCGGTGGGGATGGCTTATGTACCGCCGGGTAAAACTGAGCCGGGCAGCGACATCGTCATTAAAGTTGATGGTGCGCCGGTAGCGGCCAAGGTGGTCGCGCTGCCTTTCTATGACCCTGACACTGCCCGTCAGAACCTGTAATCCCGCTGCGAGGAAAATGAGATGAATGAATTTGTAACAGCAGCGCCGGAGAGCGGTTTACGCCGTAGCCAGCTGTACCGTAAGCAACAGAAAGCCGGTGCGGAATTTGCCGGCCTGAACGGCGCAACCGTGGTTAAACAGTTTGCGGCAGACGATGCTCAGCAGCTGAAATCACTGGCGATGGTGGATCTTTCCATGCTGCCACGCAGCGGTTTTAAGGGCCGTCAGGCACCGCAATGGCTGACACAGCAGGGCGTTGATATCCCGGCAGCACCGAACCGGGCAACCCGTCAGCAGGACGGTTCCCTGGTGGCGAGCCTGTCGGTACAGGAACACCTGATCCTCAGCGATTTACAGGTCACGGCTGACAAGCCTCAGCAACTGGAAAATATCTGGCAAATGGATGCAGACACTGCTTGCTATTCACTGCCACGCAGCGACAGCCACGCCTGGCTGTTGCTGACCGGAGAACATTTACGGGACATGCTGGCTAAGGTCTGCGGCATTGATTTTGCCGCGGAAGAGTTTGCCAACCACCAGGTGGCGCAAACCTCTGTAGCCCGGTTAAACAGCATTCTGATCCGTGATGATGTGCAGTTGGCGGATGGCAGCACCGTGCTGGCCTTCCACCTGCTGTGTGATGTGAGTTCAGTTGAGTTCATGTGGGATTGCCTGCAGGACGCAATGGATGAATTTGGTGGCAAGCCGGCAGGTCTGGCTGCGCTACTGGCGTGATCCGGACCCGGTTTCGGCCGGGTTCATAAAAATCAGCGGCCAGACCGTGATTCTGCGGTGATGGCGGCAAACAACAAATTGCAATAAGTAGACGGGACTTCAGTCCTGCAAAAATAACAGGAACGACAACATGGCATTCCCAAAGAGTTCACCTTATGTGATCGTTGGTGCCGGTATTCACGGTCTGAGCACCGCGTATCACCTGGCGCTGGAACTGAAAAAACGCGGTAAAGGCAGCGGCGAAGACATTATCATTCTGGATAAGTCCGGCATCTCTGCCGGTGCGACCGGCATCGCCTGCGGTGTTATCCGTAACAACTATTTTCAGCCGGCAATGCGTGAGCTGATGGCACACAGTGTGAAAGTATGGGAAAGCGATCCGGAGGCATACAGCTACCACCCGGTTGGCTATATGCAGATCAGCCCGGAATCCATGCATGAAGACGTTGCTTCCATTTACGAACAGCAGCAGGCCATCGGTTATGAGTCTAAGTTCATCGAAGGTGAAAAAGACTGTACCGATTACATGAAGACCATCTTCCACGACTGGCAGGCACAGGGCATCACCTCGGTACTGCACGAAATGCCAGGTGGCTATGCTAACAACACTAAGGCGATGTACGGTCTGGCGGCTAAAGCAGAAGCCGAAGGCGTACGTATCATCACCGGTGTAACCGTGACCGGCTTCCAGCAGGCCACTGACGGCGCGATCACCAAGGTTGAAACCAATAAGGGCGACATCGAAACCGATTACGTGGTTATCGGTGCCGGCCCGTGGGTGAAATCTTTCTGGGAAATGCTGGACCTGCCGAAGCACATCAACATCAAGAACCCGACGTCTGGCCAGATTGCCACCGACGTACCGATGTGGGTGTACTGGTCACTGCAGGAAGGTACTCTGGGTGTGGACCCTGGCTTGCAGGTGACTAACGACGGCAAGATGCCACCGGTTATTCACGTAGACAGCAATGCGCCGCTGTATTCCGATGTAGACGGTTCCCTGATCACCGAAGACATGTGGGGCATTTACTACAAGCCTGACTACCACTTCGGCGGTGTACAGGGCGGTGCGGCACCCTTCATCGTTGATAAGCCTGCTGATGCGGTTCAGGTTGATCCGTACGGGCCTGAGTCCCCTGAGTTCATCGTAGGCCCTGACTTTGCACACATGTGGGTATCTGCTCTGGCACACTGTCAGAAGCGTTTCGAAGGCACGATTCCTAAGTATAAGGACGAAGCCTCCGGCGGTATCGGTTGCTTCACGCCGGACAGCTTCCCGGTATTCGACACCTTCCGTAAGAACTGCTTCGTGATCGCAGATTCTAACCACGGTTACAAGATGCTGGGCGTAGGTAAGCTGGTGGCTGAACAGGTCGTGGGTGAGAAGCCAAGCCTGCTGGAGCCTTTCCGGTTCTCCCGTTTTGAAGAGGGTAAGTTGCACCCGACTTCTAACAGCCCATTCCCTTGGAGCTGATCACTCCAGTGTTATTTTCTGGTTGTTGACCGCAACCCAAACGCCGGGCTATTTAGCCCGGCGTTTTTGTTTTTTCTTGTGGATTTGTTTCTGATAGCTCTGTTGTTTTCTTGATTATATTGCCGGCTCGCTGGTTTAGATGATCTTTTCGCTTACGCGACTTAAGACCTTTGGAACGGCGCAAAGGCCTTAAGAATCCAAACGCCGCCTCACCGCTTGTCCGGCTGCGCCGGATTCCCTGCGTGCTCCAGCTTACAAATGGGGCTGCGAAACTCGGCCGCTTCGCGTCCTCAGACAGTCCTCGCCCCATTTCATTTGTAAGCTGAAGTACTCGGCTTCACGGAAGGGGAATCGGGCGACTTCGTAGTGGATATTGTGGAAGGCTATTTAAGGTCTTGTAAGGTCTTGTCTGATTTATATCTTGAGCGGTTGTTTCGGAGTCAGATTTTGTCTTTTTGCTATTAAAAAAACAGAGAGTTTAAAGCTAGCACCAAGTTTCCCCTTTCTGTGCAGCCGAGCAGCGCAGTTTTTGTATGATTAAGCGGATGCATTGTCTGAGGGCGCGAAGCGGCCTGCTTTTAGCTAAAAAGTGCAGGAGCACATAGCAGCGCAGGGTATCCGGCAAAGCCGGACAAACAGTGGGGCCACTTTTAGATTTTTAAGACTTTTGTGTGGTTAGAAAAGTCTTGAATCGCGTTAGCGAAAAAGATCATCCCAAGTTAAATATCAGCACAAAAACAAAGAAAAACACCCGATTATCCAAACCTTCCTTCAGAGCAATAAACCTGCAATCTGGCACCGAAAAATAACAAAGCCTAACGCAGTGTCGCTCCTGCATAATGACTATGCACAAACTGACCTGTACCTCATCACCCCCGTGCGGCAAGATATCCGGACCGATCCTGAGGAGTTCCTGATATGACCGCCGCCATACAGCCCGCCGCCGACCGCAAGTTAATGGGTGTCAGCCTGATTGTGATTGCCGTCTTTATGATGTCGGTTCAGGATGCACTGGTTAAGCATTACAGTGGCGATTTAACCCTCTGGCAGATCTTTACTCTGCGCGGTGTGCTGGCCATTCCGCTGTTATTGCTGGTGGCTATGCTGATGCGTCAGCAGCAGAATATCTGGCGGGATGCGGTGCAAAAATGGGCGCTGATCCGTTCGGCGTTTATGGTGCTGATGTACATTTCCCTGTATGCAGCCATTCCTTTTTTGAGTTTGTCGGTCATCGCGGCCGGATTTTATACCGGGCCGATTTTTGTCACTCTGTTGTCGGCATTTGTCCTCGGCGAGCCGGTGACCCGGCGGGGCTGGGTAGCCATCGGGATGGGCTTCTGCGGCGTGCTGGTTATTTTACAGCCGGGCGGGGATGCTTTTACCGCCTGGGCGCTGATTCCGGTGTTTGGCGGCCTGATGTATGCCCTGACGAACGTTACCACCCGCAGTAAATGCCAGACCATGCCGATGGCGGCGCTGGCGTTATCTTTAACGGTGATGCTGCTGTTGCTGGGGGCGGTGTTCAGCCTGCTCCTGTATAGCTGGCAGGGGGCGGGTGAAGCGGCGGCAGAGCTGCCGTTTTTGTTAGGACAGTGGAGTGAAACCGGCTGGGCGCAGTGGTTGTTATTTTTGGTGCTGGCGTTTCTGACCATTGGCATCAGCATTACCCTGGTGAGGGCGTATCAGGTGGCACCACCGCCACTGGTGGCCACCTTCGATTACAGCTATCTGGTATTTGTCGGGGTGTGGGATTTTCTGTTTTTTAATACGGTGCCGGGTGTTGCGACCCTGTGTGGCATGCTGCTGATTATCGCTGCCGGATTACTGGTGACGGTGAAGCGCTAGCCCGGGGATTTATCCGTGGATATGTCTACCCGGATGGCAGCGGCTTCCATATCGGCCTGAGCTTGAACGCTGGTGGTATTTGCCATGTTACCCACTGGTTCACCCACAGGTTCAGCCACCGGTATCTGTTCGGTGCTGATGGCTTCTTCGGCCGGATGGGGCTCAACCCAGTTAATGGCATGGTGGTCAAAGCCGCTCTGTACCATGGGCTTGATGACTTCAAAGTAGGGGGATACGTCGAAATCCCTCGGGGTAAACAGGCTGGGGTCCCGGTGGCGGTGCATCCGCTGATAGTGACTGATGCGCTCGGCGTCTTCCGGATTTTCATAGATGATGTCCGGCAGGATCGGATATTTAATTGACTGAAAGGCCTGGGCTATCAGAGACGAACAGATCGCCCGTGTCGGGTCGCCGCTGCCCAGCGTCAGTGCTTTACGCCGCCATTTTGTCGGAATCGGCGGAGTAGGAATGAGGTAACGGGCCAGATCAAAGATGTTTTTCAGATCGTAACTGTCACCGATGCGGGTAACCGCAAACTGAATCACCTGATTAATTTCACTTTCCGATAAACCGATCGGCCGGCAGATACGGCTGTGCAGGGTTTCATAGGCGCTCAGCGGCAGTACCCTGACACCATATTCGATGTCTGCTTCCAGCAGTGACAGGGGTTCAACGCCTGCGTCGAGATCTTCCTGGCTGCTCAGATGATCGCCGATATAGAGTGCCGCATGGGACCAGGTGGACTGGGAAAGGTACTTGATGCTGGTGCTGAAGTGGCTGGTACCCTCGACCAGTAATATATCCCCTTTGCGTAATGTTCTTTGCAACAGTGCCGGATTACTGGTGGGAAACAGCTCCTCGGTATCATGGGGCTTAGCGAGGAAATGTGCCAGTTTGCGGCCAATATAACTGAACAGCAACACCGTAATACCCTCTTTCTGACAGGTTACTCTAAGCTTAGCAGGCGTCACTCAATGTGGTGGGTAAAAAAGGGATTTTCTCTTTTTTCAGGATTTTGAAGTGGTTAGCGAAGGCTGTATCTGCCGGGTGTTTGAGAAGGGATCGCGGTGATGTTTTTCTCCATGCCGAAAATATTCCCGTCGCGCATTTTGATCAGAAAGCCGGCCCGGTCGTACAATTTCAGTGCCGGATTACAGATAAACACCTTGAGGCGCAGGCATTCGCAGTTATGTTGCCGGGCCAGTTCTTCAGTGACCTGCAGGGCCCAGCTTCCGGCTCCCCGGCCCTGCCAGCCGGGCATGATCTGTAATTCGCGGATATAAGCGTGGCGGTTATACAGGGAGAGGCTGAGTAATCCGATCGGCGTGGTGCCGTGGCAGATGCTGAAATTTTGCCGGTGAGGCCAGTTCTGATCGAATATCTGCTGGTTCCAGGCCATGGAATATTTGCGGTAGTAATCACCCATATTGGTACAGATCAGCCGGGCAGCAGACAGCCGCTGTTCAGCGGTGTTTTCCAGGGGGTTCAGGCTAAAGGCGGGTGATGTTTGCATGCGCTCTATCTTAGAGCGGTGATGAAACCCTGTAAAACCGTATTTATACTTGTGGTGGCTCATGCTTTGGTTGATAGTTGCAACATCTGTTCAGATGAGAATTCCCTGTGCTGAAAAATGAAAAGTTTGCTGAACTGAGTGCCCTGAAAAGTTTTGTTGCCATTGCTGAATCGGAAACGATTACGCAGGCGGCAGAGCGGCTGGGCATTACCCAGTCGGCGGTCTCCCAGACATTAAAACAGCTGGAAACTCTGTTTGCGGTGCCGTTGGTGGTGCGCAGGGCCCGGCCAACCCGGCTGACGCTTAGCGGCCAGGTATTGCTGCGTTACGCGCGGCAGTTGCTGGGGGAAAGCCAGCAGATGATGGCAGCGGTGCAGCTGGCTTCCAGTGAAGGTCTGGACCGGTTACGGCTGGGGATGATCGACTCTTTTGCCGATGTGGCCGCCCAGAAAGTTATGGAACAGTTGGCCAGTTCCGCCCGTAAGCTGTCCTTGCGTACCGGGATGATGGCCCCCCTGAAAGATGCGCTGCTGGAGCGGGACATTGATATTTTGATTACCAGTGACCAGATGCAACAGCATCCTGAGCTGGAAGTGTATCCCGTGCTGCGGGACCCGTTCGTACTGATTGTGGCGGATGAGCATGTGAAAACCTATGGTCGGGATATCCGTACGCTGGTGCAGGCGCTGCCCTGTATCAGCTATAACCGGGAGCTGCGTCTGGGCAGCCTGACCCAACTGATTGCCCGGCGTATCGGGGTGGAGCAGGCGATCCGTTATGAGCTCGACAGCACCACGACCCTGATGCAGTTTGTGCAGAGCGGGCAAGGCTGGGCGTTTGTACCGACCATGAGCCTGATGCAAAACCCGCTGTTACTGAAAGGCGTAACGCCTCTGCCGATTACCCCCGGCAGCCATGCCCGTTATATCTTTCTGCTGGCCCGGCGGGAAGAGCTGGGCACACTGCCGCTGGAGATTACCCGGATCTGCCGGGATATCTATGATAACCAGTTGGTGCCGCAGTTACCGGCGGAAATTGACTGGTTACCCCGGGAAGCTTACAGCGTGGAAGACTTCCCCCCTTACTGATGTTTTCTCCGCGGTATCCGGCCGGTGTTTTGCCGGTTAGTCGCGTGTTTTTGTCGCTTAATTATTCTTTTTACAGCCCCCGGATTGGGTAAGGTCGAAGCTGCTACAGCTGTATCTTACAGCTGCCGACTGACGTTCAGAGAAGAATAATTACCATGACCACTCAGACGACTCATCAGACCACTCTTCAGACAAGCAGCCAGACCACACCAAGGCATGATGCCTGTCTCGACTTCATTCATAACCTGCGCTTTGAGAGCCTGCCGGAGGCCGTGGTTCAACAGGCAAAAATCTGCCTGCTGGATCTGTTAGGCGTGGCAGCAGCGGGGCAGAGTACCCGGCTGAGCCGGATTATGTCCGGTTTTGTGCAGAGCCAGTATCCCGGGGATATTCCTTTGTTGTTTGAGGGTGCCAGTGCCAGTGCCTGCGGGTCGGCGTTATACGGTGCGATGCTGATCGACAGTGTCGATGCCCACGACGGTCAGGTGCTGACCAAGGGGCATGTGGGCGTGACGGTGTTGCCGGCTATGCTGAGCCAGATCTGTGCCAACCCTGTGGACGGTAAAGAATTGCTGACCACGCTGGTGATGGGCTATGAAATTGCCACCCGGGCGGGCATTGCCCTGCATGCCACCGCAGATGATTACCACACCTCCGGGGCGTGGAACGGTCTGGCGGCGGCTGCCGTGGTTGCCCGCTTGCGGGGGCTGGATGGGGAGAAAACCTGGGAGGCCATCGGCAGTGCGGAGTTTTACGGTCCGCGCAGCCAGATGATGCGCTGTATTGATTATCCTACTATGGTGAAGGACGGCTCCGGCTGGGGCGCGCTGGCCGGGGTCAGCTGTGCGCTGATGGCCGAACATGGCTTTACCGGTGCTCCGGCGATTACCATCAGCGATGAGCAGGTGGCAGATATCTGGGCAGATCTGGGGGAACGCTGGTACATTCTCGAGCAATACTTTAAAGCCTATCCGGTGTGCCGCTGGGCGCAGCCGGCAGTGGAGGCGGTGCGGCAGATCCGCAGTGAGCACAGCGTTAACCCGGATGACATAGCAGCAATCCATATTCACACCTTCCATCAGGGGGCGCGCTTACATGTGAAGCACCCGGACACCACGGAACAGGCTCAGTACAGCCTGCCGTTTTCGGTGGCGTCGGCATTGATCGATGGCGTGGTCACTGCTGAGGCTGTGGCTGAAACTGCGGATGGACTGGGAGATTCCCGCCGGCAGGCACTCAGCGGTAAGGTAATCACCCATGAAGTGGCGGAGTACGATGCGCTGTTCCCGGCGGAACGCTGGGCCCATGCCCGCATCGTGCTGAATGATGGCACTGAACTGAGTTCCGAGCCCTGTATCGCCCGGGGTAATCCGGAAAATCCGCTGACGGAAGATGAGATCATCAGTAAATTCCATACGCTGGCAGGCCCTTATGTGGCGGATACCCGCCGACAGACGATTGCTGAGCTGTCGATGAATCTGCAGACCCTGGACAGCGATGAGATTGTTGCCTATCTGGCACTGCTGAAAGATTAAATATCTTCAATGTCTGTATGCGACAGCTTTGTAAACCATGCGACTGCCACTGACCGGCCTGTAAGCACAGGCTTGTCGGCGGTGGGCGCAGTGCATATATTCGGGTCATAAGAAAAGGGCCTGGCACACCATAGCCACAGCAGTACCTGTGCCGGGGCCTGTATAAAAATATCCGTATGGCAGTGCACACATGGCGAATACAAAACGTACCGACCCGCTTCTTGAGCCTTTTCAGCTAAGGCACCTGACCCTCCGCAACCGGATTTTCAGCTCTGCCCATGCGCCGTCCTATGTGGAAGGTGGCCACCCCAGAGACCGCTACCGGCTCTACCATGAAGAAAAAGCCAAAGGTGGCCTCGCGCTGACCATGATCGGCGGCTCGACCAATATTGCCTCCGACAGCCCCTCAGTCTTCGGCCAGTTATACGCCGGTGATGATTCCATCATTCCCTGGTTTCAGCAGTTAACCGCCGGGGTGCATCAGCACGGCGCAGCCATCATGTGCCAGATCACCCATATGGGCCGCCGGACAGTGACGGATGACGGTCACTGGTTGCCTGCAATCGGGCCATCGGTGTTGCGGGAACGGGCGCACCGGGGTTACCCCAAGGCGATGGAGCAGGAAGATATCGATCGGGTGATTGCTCAGTTCTGTGACACCGCCCTGCGCTGTCAGCAGGGCGGTTTCGATGGTATCGAACTGTTATCCCACTCCCATTTACTGGGTCAGTTTCTCTCGCCGCTGATCAATACCCGTGACGATGGCTACGGCGGCAATACCCATAACCGGCTGCGTTTTGTGATGGAAGTGCTGGACGGCGTCCGGGCAGCGGTGGGGCCGGAGTTTGTGGTGGGCATGCGGCTGACCGCTGATGAATTGCTGAAAGGCGGGATGGATGCTGCTGAATGTATTCAGATCGCCCGGGCGATTGCGCAAACCGGGCAGCTGGACTTCTTTAACCTGCTGGCCGGCGCACCTTATGATGATCTCGGTCTCGCGGGCTGGATTCCACCGATGGGGATGCCCTCGGCGGCGCATCTGAGCATTGTGGGCGGGCTGAAGGAGGCGGTTGATCTGCCGGTGCTCCATGCCGGTGGCATTGCAGATATAGCCACTGCCCGCCATGCGGTTAGCAGTGGCTTGCTGGATATGGTGGGTATGACCCGGGCGCAGATTGCCGATCCGTATCTGGTGCAGAAACTGGCCGCCGGTGACGAAGATTCAGTCCGTCCCTGCGTGGGAATGGGTTACTGTGTGGACCGGGTGAATCAGGGTAAAGATGCCCTGTGCGGTCATAATCCGGCCACCGGCCGTGAGCAGCAGATGAATCATGTCATTACCCGGGATACAGGGCTGCAGCCGCAAAAGGTTGTCATTGTCGGGGGCGGGCCAGCCGGCCTGGAAGCCGCGCGGGTCTGGGGCCTGCGTGGCCATCAGGTGGTGATACTGGAAGCCGGTGACCGTTTGGGAGGCCAGCTGAATCTGGCGGCTAAAGGGGAAACCCGGGCACAAATGGCCAGTGTGTCTGAATGGCTGATCAGCCAGGTCGATGAGCTGGGTGTGACCGTGCATTACCACACCTGGGCAGATGCCGAACGGGTACTTGCTGAACAGCCGGACTGGGTCATTGTGGCCACCGGTGGCCTGCCAATGGCGCTGGGCTTCAGCGGTGAACAGCACTGCCACACGGGCTGGGATGTATTGGGCGGAGACCGCTTCAGCGGTGACGTACTGTTATTTGATGAACAGGGCGGTCAGGCCGCCGCCAGTACGGCAGAGGTGCTGGCACTGGCCGGTTGTGCGGTGCGTTTTGTCACCCCGGATCACAGCCCGCTGCGGGAACTGGGGCCGACCACGCATTCGGTCGCGATGCGCAGCCTGTACGCCAAAGGTGTTCAGTTTATGGCGGACCATGAGCCGGTAAATGTGGTGTCTGAAGCGGGCCGCAAACGGGTCACCCTGCGTAATCTGCTGACCGGGGCTGAGCAGGATCTGCTGGTGGAGGCGGTGGTCACTGAAAATGCTACCCAGCCGCTGGATGAGGTGTATTTTGAACTGAAAGCGGCGTCGGTGAATCACGGCCAGTATGATCAGCAGGCACTGGTAGATGGCCGTTTAACGTTACCGGAACTGAATCCTGACGGGCAGTTTAAACTGTTGCGCATCGGCGATGCGCTGGCCCACCGGGGCCTGCATGCCGCCCTGTACGATGCATTACGCTTCAGTCTGCTGGCATGAAAAAAGCCCGTGCAGGACACTGACACGGGCGTGAAAAAAGCGGGCTAGCCTGAGCCGGACGGATCAGTCCGGTGCAGGGCCTCTGTTACCCGCTTTGGAGTGAGGCTGTGACAGCGGTCTTATTCCGGGGCGCTCCAGCTGCCGGGTTTCATCGCTTCACGGGGCAGTTTGATATCAAATTCCGCCCGCAACTGCTGATCAATCTCTTCACTGATGATGTCCGGGAAGTGGCTGTTGAGGGTTTCCGCAGCCCGCAGTTTGGCTACCTGACGGATATCCATGCTGCCGGCTTCCTGCCAGTCGTCCCGGGTACGGCGGTCAAATACGCTTGGGTACAGGTATTCGCTGGTCATCAGGCCGATAGTGTGGGCGTGACCAAGGTAGTGATTGTCGCCATTACAGACATCGTGAATAACATCCACCGCCAGTGACTCATCGGTGACCTCAATGCCCCGGGTCAGACGCATTACCGCGCCATTCACGTCATTATCGATGACATATTGCTCGTAGGCGACGGTCAGCAGGCTTTCCAGGAAGCCGGCCGAGTGGTGCACATAGTTGGAGCCGGCCAGCGCCGCGGTGGCGGTGGTAATGCCTTTCTCAAAGCCTGCCTGGGCGTCACCCACTTTGGAGTCCGCAATGCCGGATGAGTTGTAGATTGGCAGGTTGAGGAACTGGGCGATCTGGGCGCAGGCGGCGTTCAGCAGGGCAAATTCCGCCGAGCCGCCGGTGAACGAACCGGTTCGCAGGTCGGCCTGTGCCGGTACGCAACCCATAATGGCCGGATAGCCCGGGCTCTTCAGGTTGACGTAGGTGAAACCGGACAGCTGTTCAGCGGTCAGCTGCACCAGGGTGCCTGCCAGCGAGGCCGGTGACGTTGCGCCTGCCTGTGGGGCAGATGACAGTACCACCGGAATGTTGTAGTCGATGATTTCATCAAGAATTTCAACGGTTTCCATCGCATACCGCAGCGGAGACACCGTCCAGCAGGCGGTGAATGATAATGGCGGACGGGCATCAAAGGCCTCTTTGCCGCCGACAATCATTTCACCCATCTTACGCAAGTCAGCCACTTTTTCAGGCAGGTAAGCGTTACTCATGACGTGCTTTTTGGTGGCACTCATGCAGGCGTACAGCTGGTTGATATCGATCTCTTCGTTTGCCAGATCACGGCAGACGACCGGGCGCATATAGAAGTGAATATGATCCAGTGTGTCGACTAAGCGACCAATGTGGTAATTATCCGCCAGGGTGGTTTCGCGGACTTTATCGTCAATATCAAGAATTTTAACCGCCTGGCCACCGGTACCCAGATAAACCTTGCGGCCACCCAGCTGCAGGTCGTACTTCGGATCACGGCCGGCCAGCAGGACTTCCGGGCGGGCCAGCTCACGGGCTTTATCGATCAGGTGTGCGGGAATGAATACGCGGTTTTTCTCTGCATCCACCCGGCAGCCGGAGGCTTCAAACAGGTCTCGGCAGGGGCTTGGGCCGACTTCGACACCGGTGCGTTCCAGCACCTGATAGGCGGCATCAACAATGCGCTGAATATCCTGCTGGCTGAGGGGCTGGAAACTGCCGCCTTCAGTACCGGCAGGTGCCGGATTAATCTTCGGGCCGGGTGCAACCTTAGGTTTACGACGGGAGCGGCGTTTCAACTGAGTCATGGGAGTCACTGCCTGATCGGTAATTTTTTATTGTGAGTAGATGCATTTAATAATGGCGAAACACGGCTGGATAAAATAAAATTTTTACGACAATATAGGTCTGTTATCCGACATATTCTCAGGTGAGCGACATGACATCTCCGGCGGTTGAACGTATAGGGTTTTATCTGACAGCTAACTTTTCCATGCTGTCACTGGCGGCGACGCTGGAGCCGCTGCGGATGGCAAACCGGCTGCGGGGTGAAACCCTTTATGCCTGGGATTTCTACTGCAGTGAGGATCAGCCGGTCTGCTGCAGTAATGGCCTGCCGTTTTCACCGAGCCGCAACATGCAGGATGTTGCTGACCTCTCAACCCTGTTTGTGGTGGCCGGCATTGATGCCCACCAACTGGATGCCCCGGAGCTGTACGCCTGGCTGCGGGGGCTGAGTCGCCGGCGCATTGCCGTGGGCGCAACCTCTACCGGCAGCCTCTTGCTGGCCCGGGCAGGCTTGCTGAAAGAACATGCCTGCACCATTCACTGGGAAAACATTGAAAGCCTCCGGGAAGACTTTCCGGCCTTAAGAGTGACCGACGAACTCTTCGAAATCAGCGATCAGTTTATTACCTGTTCCGGCGGCCTTGCCGGGCTGGATATGATGCTGCAGCTGATCTCCTATAAACACGGAGAAGCGCTGGCCACCGACGTGGCAGAGCAGTGTATCCACCCCCATATCCGCAGTGCCCATGAACAGCAGCGCATGGCGGTGCAGCTGCGTCACCGGGTGAATCATCCCCGGTTGGTGAAAGCGCTGGAACTGATGCGCAATCACATTGAAGAGCACCTCACCTGCCAGGAAATCGGTTCCAGAGTCGGCTTATCCAGTCGTCAGCTGGAGCGCCTGTTTCAGGAGCATCTGCAATGCACACCGGCCAGCCATTACATGACGATCCGGCTGGAACGGGCTCAGCATTTGCTGCAGCAATCCACCTTATCGGTGTTACAGGTGGCCACTGCCAGCGGTTTTACGTCCGCGTCTTACTTTGCCCGCTGTTATAAACAGAAATATGGCCGCACGCCCCGGGAAGAGCGCCGCCGTTAGGCACATGTCGCAGCTATTTCAGACGAATTGCTACGTTTTTACTGTGCACGTAATTCAGTAAGCCTTCCCGGCCTTTCTCCCGGCCATAGCCGGATTTTCCGGTGCCGCCGAACGGGGTTTCCACGCCGCCGGCATACCATTCGTTGATGTATACCTGTCCGGCTTTCAACTGTTGTGACAGCCGCATGACCCGTTGTAAATCATTACTGAACACACCGCCCGCCAGACTGTATTCGGTACCGTTGGCCAGCTGAATGGCTTCGGCATCATCAGCAAAGGCCTGTACCGTCAGTACCGGGCCGAAGACTTCTTCGGTGGCGATGGCCATATCGGCGGTGACCTGACTGAAGACCGTTGGCAGGAAGAAGGCTCCCGGGCGGTCCGGTGCTGTGCCGCCGGTGGTGGCAATGGCACCGGCCTGTATTGCCTGCTGGCAGAATTCTCCGACCCGGCGCTGCTGATCCATGCTCACCAGCGTGCCCATGTCCGGGGTTTCATCATGGCTGCCAATGCGGATGCTTTCGGCCAGTTGAGTCAGGCGTTGTAACAGTTCGTCGTGAATATCCCGATGGACGATAATCCGTGACAGGGCCGAGCAGACCTGTCCGGCGTTATAAAAAATACCCCAGCGCACGGATTCAACCACGGTATCCAGATCCGCATCTTCACAGACGATTGCTGCAGATTTACCCCCCAGTTCCAGTACACAGGGCACTAAATTGCGGGCGGCGGCTTCGGCGATCAGGGTGCCGGTCTGTACTGAGCCGGTGAAGACGATCTGATCAATATCCGGGTGGTTCGACAGTGCCGCGCCGGCTTCATGACCATAGCCGCAGAGAATATTGACCGCACCCTCTGGCAGGCCGGCAAATTCGGCGGCTTTAGCAATATAGGTACAGGCCAGCGGGGTCAGTTCCGGGGTTTTGATGACGCAGGTATTGCCGGTGACCAGCGCCGGCGCAACCGACCGGGCGATCATTTCCACCGGGAAGTTCCACGGCACTATGTGGGCGGTGACCCCAAACGGCTCGTAAACGGTGTAGTCGATGTAGTCGTTGCCCAGTGGAATAGAACGGCCATCGACGGTTTCTGCCTGATTGGCGTAATACTCGAAATAGCGGGCAGCGCCCTGAATCTCCCCAGCCGATTCCGCCAGCGGCTTACCTGTTTCCAGCGTCAGTACCCGGGCAATTTCGCTGCAGTTTGCCAGCAGATAGTCGCCCATTTTCCGTACCAGCCGGCCCCGTTCCACCGGACGCATGGCGGGCAGTACGCCACTGTTATGGCAGTCACGGGCGGCCGTTACCGCGGCCTCAACGTCTGCCGGGCCGGCCAGACTGATATCGGCAACCTTGCTCAGGTCAGCCGGATTTTCGACACTCAGATTGCCGCTCTGGCCGGTATGCCACCGGCCATTGATGTAGTTGTGCCACTGGGCAGGCAGTTGTTGCATACAAGTTACTTCTCTGCTGAACGGGGGCGTTATTGGTAATACTGACGGAATAAGTCGAGGGTACGGGCGATGGCGGCATCATCAATGTCCATGTGGACCACCATCCGGCAGGACGGTGACTGGCCGCCAATCAGCACGCCGTTGTCTGCCAGAAACAGGCGCAGGGCGGCATGGTCTTCCGGCTCAGGCGTGATGAACATTATGTTGGTATCAATGGTGCTCAGGTCCAGCGTCAGACCGTCGATGGCTGCCAGACCTTCTGCCAGCGTCCGGGCGCGGCGGTGGTCGTCCGCCAGGCGGTCAATGTGATGTTCCAGTGCATACAGGCCTGCCGCGCCGATAATACCTGCCTGACGCATGCCGCCACCGAGCAGTTTACGCATCCGTTTGGCCCGCTGAATAAAGGCTTTGGTGCCGCTCAGCACCGAGCCAAGGGGCAGGCCCATACCTTTGGACAGGCACAGGGAAACTGAGTCGATATTACGCACCAGCCGGGCCGGAGATATATCCTGCGCCACGGCGGCGTGTAGCAGGCGGGCACCGTCCATATGGACCAGCAACCCCTGCTGATGGGCATAGTCTGTCAGGGCATCAATATTGGCCTGATCCTGAAGCACCCCGCCGACAGTGTTTTCCAGACACAGCAACCGGCTGATGGCACAGTGCGGGTCGTCCGGTTTGATCGCCGCAGCCAGCTGGGCCACGGTGATGCTGCCACGGGCATCGGTTTGCAAAGGGTGCATAGCGATGCCGCCCAGTACTGATGCGCCGCAGGCTTCGTCCCGGTAGATATGGTACTGATCACCGACAATCACTTCTTCGCCCCGCTGGCAGTGGCTCAGCAAGCCGGCCAGGTTGCTCATGGTGCCGGTGGGGAAGAACAGTGCGGCTTCTTTGCCCAGCAGCTCAGCGACCTGTGCTTCAAGCAGGTTCAGGCTGGGATCTTCGCCGTATACATCGTCGCCGACACGGGCACTGGCCATGGCTTCACGCATTCCGGCGGACGGCTGGGTGACGGTGTCACTTCGAAAATCAATCAGGTCCTTATCGGCAATGCCCTGACGGCCGGCCATGCCGGAGTAGCTGCTGCTGGGTTTGGTCATTGGTTCGGTTTCCTTCAGAAGTTCTGACTGGCGACTTGTTCGTCAGTGAGCATAGCACCTTCATAAGGTAACGCCGCAACGATGTGTACTCGCGGATCTTCGCCGCCGTTCAGCGCCGTATGGTAGCCGCGGGTATCGGTGAAATAGACGGAGCCGTCGGCCGGCAGGTGGGTACAGTGATGGTTGACGATAAACAGGGAGCCGGGGTTGCTGATAACCGGAATGTGCAGCCGTGGCTCCGGGTCACGGTGCCAGGAGTTACAGTTATAAATGTCTTTTTTCAGCACCCGCATGCGGCCAATCGGGAACCGGGCGATCAGCTGTTTGTGTACTTCTTCGAAGTAGGTGTCTTTGAACAGGGGGTTGAATTCGGTGAACAGGGATTCGTCCACCATCTCGTCGCGGGCATACTCCTGATAGGTGTCGTCGGTGCGGGTCCAGAAACGGCCAACCAGATCATAGGGCTCCGGCACTTCAACACCCGGGCGGCGGGTCAACGCCAGAGCATGGAAGCCTGAGCCGAGGTTTTCAACGTGCTTTTGCAATTCGAAGTAGCATTTGCGCAATTCATCAATATCAAATTTCAGATCCAGTTTGGCAATGCCCGGGCCCGGTTTAAAAGATGCCACGGACGTGGTGTCAAAATCGCCGGCTAACCATTGTTGCATTTGTTCCGCATCACGCTGAATAGACTGTTCAGAGCTGGACATGGTGTGGGTTCCTCATTTTGTGAGAACAGTAGCATCGGGCCGGCAGATATTTACCTGCGCAGACCTGACTGCACCTGAAAGTTGTTATTTTGGGCTAGATTAATCCCGGGAGGCGGTTTTTGGGAAACGGATTTTTCGGATGAGTTGATCTTTAAATTAGATCAATATTTATTTTAAACCGCGTATTATTAGCGTTAAGTTCGATAATTCTGAATAGATGAACGAAAATTCAGGGGCTGGTAGCCGACTTTCCACTGCTTCATTCCGGGATATTCAATATGAGACGTAAATTACCCAGTACCATGTCGCTGCAATGTTTTGAGCTGGCTGCACGGCTGGAAAATTTTACCCAGGCGGCCAATACCCTGAACATGACCCAGAGCGCCCTGAGCCGGCAGATTAAATTGCTGGAGGAGCTGGTGGGCCAGCCATTATTCCTGCGCAGCCGGCAGCGGGTGAAGCTCAGCCCGGCGGGGCAGTCCTATCTGGCGGCCATTACGCCAATGATTGATGAGCTGGAAGCCGCAACCCTGAAAATGCAATCGTTTCAGGACATCAGTGGCGGCATCAATGTGGGGACATATCCCACCTTCGGTGCCCGCTGGCTGTTGCCTTACCTGCTGGATTTCCAGAATGTTCAGCCGGATATCAATCTGAATACCATCACCTATCTGGACAACAGCCAGTTCGATCCGGCGGTGATTGATGTGGGCATTGTGCAGGGTGATCCGCCGTGGCCGGGGATGCGGGTGGATTATCTGATGCCGGAATTTCTGGCACCGATGGCGTCGCCAAAATTGCTACCGGAACCGGTGAGTGACCCGGCACAGCTGATGTCGCAGCGGATTCTGCATCATACGACCCGGCCGGAATCCTGGAAAATCTGGTTCAATGATCTGGGGGCGATTTTACCGGAAGAGGGCAGCAGCCTGCGGTATTCGCAGTATGAGCTGATCATTGAAGCCATGGTGGCCGGGCACGGTATCGGCCTGATGCCACTGATTCTGCTGCAGCGGGAAATTGCCGAAGGCAAGCTGGTACAGGCCCACAGCCATGTGGCCTGCCCCCGTTCGGCCTATTACCTGCTGACACCGTTGCACAAGGTGGGAATCTCTAAAATCGAGTCTTTCCGCAGTTGGTTTTTACAGCGGGTTAAGGAGCTGAGTTCCTATCAGTAAACCGTTGTCGGCTGACGGTGAACGGTTGGCGAATTCTGTGTGTTACTCAGTCAGTAGTTTTTTGCATTACCTCAGAGAGAAAATCTATATCCCTGCTTTTTATCGGGGAATTATCTGTCTGCCGGCAATATGAACGATCGCTGTGATGGTTGTTTATCTGCCGGCAGCGGTGTTTTTACAGTGCGGTCAATCTGTTACAGGGTGGTGTTTTTTCCTTTTTTCAGCCGGTTTGTTATAGCCTCCGGGGCATTTTCAGAGTGGCTGGTACGGGCTTAAATTGCATCCGGTTTACGGCCATGTTCTGATACCTGTTGGCGACAAATTTTTTTCAACAGTGTTTAATTCTATTCAGTTGTCTGTCCATGATGCATCCTCTAAAACTATTCTTAGCATTAATGGCTGTAGCGACCGCTGTATCAGTTCATTCGGGTTAGGGTGTTCACCTGATGTCTGCCGGTTTGCAGCCCGGTTCTTGCGCTGTTGAGCCCTTCGGCTGACGGAAAAAATCGTTCATGCGACGCATCGTTCTTATCAGGAGTTAATAATGAAAATAATTACCAAAATTCTTGCCACAACCCTTATCAGTGCCCTGCCTATTGCCTCAGTGATGGCCGGCGAAGCGCTGGACCGGGTAATGGATAAAAATTTGCTGAAAGTAGCGACAGATGCCAACTGGGCGCCGCAGTCGTTTCTTAATGACAAAAATGAAATGGACGGTTTTGACGTTAACGTGGCGCAGGAAGTTGCCAAGCGTCTGGGCGTTGAAATTGAATTTGTGACCCCGGCCTGGGATATCATCACTGCCGGCCGCTGGAATGCCCGCTGGGATCTGTCGATCGGTTCCATGACCCCGACCACTGAGCGTGCCAAGGTGCTGACCTTCCCGGCTGTGTATTACTACACGCCAGCGTCGTTTGTGGTGCATAAGGATTCCGATGCTGCCGACGTTTCTGACCTGAACGGTAAGAAGGTCGGTGTAACCACTGCCAGCGTACACGAGCGCTATCTGCAGAAAGATCTGATTATCGACGCCGAAGGCGTACCGGCATTTGATTACCTGGTAGACACCGATTTTATTAAGTCTTATGAGTCTTCGAACGTGGTACTGGATGACCTGCGTCTGGGTAACGGTTCCCGTCTGGACGGTGCCCTGACCAGTGTACCGACCATTAACGAAGCGATGAAAAATAACTACCCGATCAAACCGCTGGGCAAGCCGGTATTCTTTGAGCCACTGGCGTTAGCGATTGATAAAGGTGACCAGGAATTTAACGATAAGCTGGCGGCGATTGTGGCTGAGATGCGTGCTGACGGCACCTTATCCAAGTTGTCCCAGAAGTGGTACAACTACGATTACACCAGCACTCACTAAGCCGCTGTACTTCTATTAAGCCGCTCATCCGGGCGGCTTATCTTCATGCAGTATTCCACCGTCTTGCTGTTGTCCCGGGCTGAACCGGACTAAGCTGGAATCTGTAGTTCTTATTGATATGTCTCCGGGCTGTTTCAGACAGTTCTGACTGTTTTAATACAGTTCGATTCCGGACTTTTTAGCGGTGTAATCTATGTATCAGGATACGGTGCAAGAGGCCAGACTACTGAGTAAAACGCCATTCGTGGTGGCCTTGTATGCATGTTTTTTTGTGTTGCTTTTTTTGGTCGATCTTTCCGGCACCGGGTTTGCCGAGCTGCTGGCACCGGCCATCGGCAGTGATGGCGAAGGCAGCGTGTATGCGCGGTTTGTCACCAGTGTGACCCTGTCAGCCATTATCACGCTGGGGATCTGGCTGATCGGCAAGCTGAAGTTTAATGCCCAGCGGATTACCGTCTGGCTGATTATGGCCTGTCTGTTCATGCTGTTTTTTACCAGCTTTGACCTGAGCTTTGAATTTATTCAGAGCAAGATCTGGTTCATGGTATCGCAGGGTATTCTGACGACCCTGTATATTTCAGTGATATCGATTTCGATTGCTTCGGTGCTGGCGATTATCGGCGCGGTTGCCAAGCTGTCATCCAATGGTTTTGCCAACGGCCTGGCGAGTTTTTATACCTCTTTCTTCCGCGGTTTGCCGCTGCTGATGCAGGTGTATCTGATTTACCTCGGCCTGCCTCAGCTGGGTTTCGTCATTGATGCGGTGCCGGCGGGTATTCTGGCGCTGTCCCTGTGTTACGGCGCCTATATGACGGAAATCTTCCGGGCCGGTATTGAGAGCATTCCGAAGGGGCAGTGGGAAGCGGCCCGTTCAATCGGCTTTAAGTTCGGCCTGACCATGCGGCGGATCATTCTGCCCCAGGCGATTCCGCTGATTATTCCACCGACCGGCAACCAGTTCATTGCCATGCTGAAAGATTCTTCTCTGGTATCGGTGATCGGTGTCTGGGAGCTGATGTTCCTGGCCCGTACCCTGGGACAGAAAGACTTTAAACATATGGAAATGCTGATTACCGCCGCCATGCTGTACTGGATACTGTCGATGGTGCTTGAGTACGCGCAGTCCCATATTGAACGCCGTTACCGCAAGGGGTAAGCCATGAATTCTGTATCCAAGCCAGAGGTGGCTGTTAAACCGATCGTCGAGCTTAAAGATGTGAATAAGTGGTACGACGACTTCCATTGCCTGAAAGACATAAACCTGTCAGTGACCCCCGGCGAGCGGATCGTTATCTGTGGCCCGTCCGGTTCCGGTAAGTCCACGATGATTCGCTGTATTAACCGTTTGGAAGCGCATCAGTCCGGGGAAATCATTGTTGATGATGTGGTGTTGCATGAGCATATGCAGGGCATCGATAAAGTACGTTCCGAAGTGGGCATGGTGTTCCAGAGTTTTAACCTGTTTCCCCATATGACCATTGCAGAAAACTGTATGGCCGGCCCGATGTGGGTTCAGGGGGTCCCTAAAGGGGAAGCCCGCCGGCTGGCGATGAAGTATCTGGAGCAGGTGCGGATTCCGGAGCAGGCGGATAAATATCCCGGGCAGCTGTCCGGTGGTCAGCAGCAGCGGGTAGCGATTGCCCGCAGCCTGTGTATGAAGCCGAAACTGATGTTGTTCGATGAGCCGACGTCAGCACTGGACCCGGAAATGGTGTCCGGGGTGCTGGATACCATGATTGATCTGGCTAAAGAGGGGATGACCATGCTGTGCGTGACCCATGAAATGGGCTTTGCCCGTGAAGTGGCAGACCGGGTGATTTTCATGGCCGACGGTGAAATCGTTGAAGAAAACACCCCGGATGAGTTCTTTAATAACCCCCGGGAAGCGCGTACTCAGCAGTTCCTCAGTCAGATTCTGTAAGGGGCAGACGCATTGTAAAAAGCAGCTTCGGCTGCTTTTTTTGTGTCCGGGCCTTTCTTTACGGGCTTTTCTTTACGGGCTGTTTTTACCGGTTTTACTTGCCCGCCGGGGCAGTCCCGGCCAGGTTGGTGGAGAGCGGGTCTGTCTGGTGGGTTTCATCCAGAATCCAGTTTCTGAAACGCTCGGTTTTGGTGTTGCGATTGCCCTGCGGGTAGGCCAGATAGTAGCCGTTATCGGTGGCTTTGCGCATTGGATAGGCAATGGCCAGTTTACCGTTGCGGATAAATTCTGCCGCGTAAGAGGCCCGGCCAATGGCAATGCCCAGCCCGTCGGCGGCGGCCTGAAGTACCAACTGGCGGCTGTCCAGATCAATGCGGTGTTTAATGTCTGGCAGGCTGTAGCCGGCATCTTTAAGCCAGTCCTGCCATTCTTGTTCGTTCCGGCTGTAGTGAATCAGGCTGAAGTTGTCGGCCAGTTCATTCAGTCGCTCCATGGGAGGCAGCCGGGGCAGCAGATCCGGATGGCATACGATGAAGAGTTCTTCATGCATCAGGAATTCGGCTTTCAGACCTGGCCAGTGACCCCGGCCGTAGCGGATGCTGATATCAATGTTGGCGGAGAGCAGATCAACCGGGTCATCGGAGTTGATCAGCCGGATATCCAGGTCCGGATACATTGCCTGAAACTTTGGCAGCCGGGGCAGCAGCCAGCAGGCCGCCAGTGTATGTGTGAGGTTAACCCGCAGGGTTTGCGGATCGCCGTGGCGGGCCAGTCTGGCACCGGCATCTTCCAGCTGCTGAAAAATGCTCTGTACGGTTTGCAGGTATTCCTCTCCGGCGGGGGTCAGGGACGACTTGCCCCGGTCGCGGTTAAACAGCTTTGCCTGCAGAAAGGTTTCCAGGGTGCGGATCTGATGGCTGACCGCCGAGGGGGTCTGGCAGGCTTCTTTTGCTGCCGCCCGGAAGCTTTCGTGGCGGGCGGCGGTTTCAAAGGCTCTCAGGGCAGCAAACGGAGGCAGGTCACGACGCATAATCAGGCAGTACCGCAGGACAGTGGAATTGGCTCAATCCTAGCAGCCGGGCGGGGCGGCTGGCCAGTCGCTCAGGGGCTTCCGGTGCCGGAACCTGTGAATATTCTGCGTCGCCATCAGGCAATTTTTCGATAAATTTATCGTTTTTTTGCAACAACTGGTGTAAAAAGCCCAGCCCTTTCACCTGCTAGGGGCACTGGGGGCGGATACGCCAGCAAATTATCTTAATTTTCGATGACTTAAGTATATTTCCAACTGGTTTGTAGGGTTAATTGTCGGATTATATGTAGAGATTGTCGCAAAATTATCCTATTGGTTGGTTTTTAATCATTATCGTGGTTTTTCTCTGCCAGGTAACTGCACAGCTACCCATCAATAAGAACAAATACAGAGGTGTGAAATTGGAAACACTGGCATTTATTGCTGAGAGCTGGTCACTGATTTTCAGCCTGACACTGGAGCATATTTCTCTGGTGGGCGTGGCGGTCGGGCTGGCGATTCTGACCGGTGTGCCTATCGGCATTGCCATTACCCAGAACGAATCGGTGGCTGCCGTGGTGCTGTACACCGCATCGGTCATTATTACCGTTCCGTCCATTGCACTGTTTGGCCTGATGATTCCCGTGCTGTCGCTGTTTGGACAGGGCATTGGCTATCTGCCGGCGGTCATTGCTGTCCTGCTTTATTCCCAGCTACCCATTATCCGAAATACCTATGCGGCGATTAATAATGTTGATCCGGCGTTGCGTGAGGCTGCCCGGGGGTTGGGTATGACACCGGTACAGCGGCTCCGGCTGGTGGAAATTCCGTTGGCTATTCCGGTGATTTTTGCCGGTATCCGTACCGCGGTGGTAATGAATATCGGTGTCATGGCGATTGCTGCCTACATCGGTGCCGGCGGGCTGGGCACCCTGATCAGTCGGGGTATCACCCAGACTGATCCGCGCCAGCTGATTGCCGGTGCGCTGGCAGTCAGCCTGTTGGCCATCATTGCGGACTACGGCCTGCTGTACTGCCAGCGAAAACTGACGCCCAAAGGTGTTTCTGCCTGATTCAGACCCGTCAGGATTTCTGAGAATTTAATCAATAAGAGAGTGTCCCGTGATTCAGTTAGAAAACCTCACAAAAATATTCGAGACACCGGATGGCGTGGTTACCGCGGCAGATAATATCAATATGACGGTGCCGAAAGGCGAGATCTGTGTATTACTTGGCCCGTCCGGCTGCGGTAAAACCACCACCCTGAAAATGCTGAACCGGATCATTCCGCCGACGTCCGGCCGGGTACTGATCAACGGGGAAGATACCAGCACCCTGGATACCATCAGCCTGCGCCGTAACATCGGTTACGTGATTCAGCAGATCGGTCTGTTTCCCAACATGACCATTGCGGAAAACATTTCCATCGTTCCCCGGTTACTGGGCTGGGATAAAAAGCGCTATCTGGCAAGGGCTGAAGAATTGCTGGCAATGGTGGCGCTGGAGCCGAAGACGTTCATGCAGCGTTATCCCCGGGAACTTTCCGGTGGTCAGCAGCAGCGGGTGGGCGTTATCCGTGCACTGGCGGCTGATCCGCCGGTGATGCTGATGGATGAGCCTTTCGGTGCGATTGATCCGATTAACCGGGAGGTTATTCAGGATGAGTTTCTGAAGATGCAGGAAGAGCTGCAGAAAACCATTCTGTTCGTCAGCCATGACATCGATGAAGCGGTGAAGATGGCGGACAAAGTTGCCATCTTCAATGCCGGTAAGCTGATTCAGTTCGATTCACCGGACGCCCTGTTAGCGCATCCCTGCAATAAATTTGTGGAAGATTTTGTCGGTACCGACCGTACCCTCAAGCGCCTGCGGCTGGCCAAAGTGGCGGATGTCATGACCCCGGCTCCCACACCGGTGAAGCCGGATGATGATTTGCAGAAGGCGCTGGAGATCATGCAGAACAACGATTATGTGGCGGTGACCATGGTGGATACTCTGGGGCGGCCGATCGGCTCCATCACCCGGGATCTGGCCACCGCCAAGCGGGGCCGTTGTGGTGATCATTTCCATGGTTTGCGGGCTATTGCCCGGGTAGATGATGACCTGCGCAGTGTTGCCTCAGCTATGTTCAGCAAAGACACCACCTGGATGCCCTGTGTCGACGGTGAAGGTATTTTCCGGGGTGAGATTTCCCAGCGGGGCGTGACCCATTATCTGGGGGCAACCTACCGCAGCCGTGAAGCTCAGCAGTCGGGTGTTCAGCATGGTGAAGTCTAAAAAGGTTTTGTTCTGGCTGGTGATCTTACTGGGGACGTTTTACCTCGGGGTGGTGAGCCAGAGCAGCGGTCTGATTGATGATTTCTTTTATTACTGGGAAGACATCGTATACCTCAGCGGGCAACACATGCAGTTGTCGGCGATGTCAGGCAGTGCGGCCATTATTCTGGCAGTACCGCTGGGTATCTGGCTCAGCCGGCCGGCCTGTAAGCGCATTGCTGAGCCGGTGATGCAGGTGCTGAATATCGGTACCACTGTGCCAACGCTGGCAATTCTGGCGCTGTCGATGAGCTTTTTAGGCATAGGCTCAACCCCGGCCGTATTTGCCCTGTGTGTGGCGACCCTGCTGCCGATTGTGCGCAATACCTATGTGGGGCTGCTGGCAGTACCTGATCACCTTAAAGAAGCGGCGAACGGGATGGGTATGACCCCCGGACAGATTTTGCTGCGGGTGGAAATTCCCAATGCCCTGTATGTGATTTTTGCCGGTATCCGCACCGCACTGACGATCAATGTGGGCACCGTACCGCTGGCGTTCCTGATCGGCGGCGGTGGCCTTGGGGAGCTGATTTTTACCGGGATTGATCTGGATGAAATGCCGATGCTGTTGGCGGGCGCGATACCGACGTCTCTGCTGGCGGTGATGGTGGATATCAGCGTCGGCGCGCTGGCATTTTTCATCGTCCCCAAAGGGGTGAACCCTCTGCGGATGAATAAGTAACACCGGCGGCGAAGAACGCCGGAGTACGCATAAAAAAACGAAAAACAAGCAACGATAATGAAGGGTAGGGACCAGAGAATGAAAATAACAAAGCTACTGAAAACGCTGGCAGCCGGTATGTTTCTCACCGGTGCTGTACAGGCAAATGCCGAAGCACTGGTAGTCGGCGGTAAAAACTTCACCGAACAACAGCTGCTGACATCCATGACCAGCCAGTATCTGGCGGCGAAAGGTGTTGATGTGGATACCCGTGCCGGGATGGGTACCGCGGTGCTGCGCAAAGCCCAGGTGAACGGCCAGATTGATCTTTACTGGGAATATACCGGTACGGCGCTGATCAACTTTAACAAGATCAAAGATCCGCTGAGCATGGAAGATGGCTACAACAAGGTAAAAGAGCTGGATGCTGAAAAAGGTCTGGTATGGCTGAACCCTTCTAAGGTGAACAATACCTATGCGCTGGCCATGCGCCGTGCCGAAGCGGCAGAAAAGGGCATTTCCAGCCTGTCTGACCTGAGTAAGGCGGTGAATGCCGGTGATGAGCTGCTGTTTGCCTGTAATGCGGAGTTTGCTGCCCGTGCCGATGGTCTGAAGCCGTTACAGAAAGCCTATGGCTTTAAATTTGACCGTTCTCAGGTGAAGCGTATGGATACCGGTCTGACCTATCAGGCGCTGAAAGAAGGTCAGGTGAACATCTCGCTGGTATTTGCCACCGACGGCCGTATCCCGGCGTTTGATTTTGTCGTCCTGAAAGATGATAAGAATTACTTCCCGGTTTACGCGTTAACACCGGTGATCCGTGCTGAGGCGCTGGAAGCGAATCCTGCCCTTGAAGGCCTGATGAATGATCTGGCGTCCCGCCTGAATGATCAGAGCATGGCTGAGCTGAATGCTAAAGTGGATGTGAATAAAGAGACGATCGAAAAGGTGGCGAAGGGCTTCCTGACCGAACAGGGTCTGATTTAAGCTTAACCGCTGAAGCATCTGACGCCCGGTTATGCCGGGCGTTTTCGTTTGCCGGGAAAAAACGGAGTACTGAATATGAGTTTACGGGCTGGGGTGGCGCAAATAGGCGTGGTTCCCGGGGATATTGCAGCCAATCTGCAACAGCATGAAGAATACATTGCTGCCGCCCGGGATCAGGGGGTGGAAGTGCTGGTGTTTCCCGAGCTGTCGCTGACCGGCTATCAGTTGGGGCGGCAGGTGCCGGCACTGGCTATGCCGGCGGGTGATCCCCGCTTGCTGGCGCTGGCGGAAAGGTGCAAAGGCATTCGGGTGGTATGCGGCTTTGTTGAAGAGGCCACTCCCGGTGAATACTACAATGCCGCGGCCTGGCTGCAGGATGGCAAGGTCACCGCTGTGCACCGCAAGTTGAACCTGCCTACTTATGGCAGCCTGGAAGAAGGCAAGTTGTATACACCGGGCACCGCGCTTAATACTCAGGAAATAAAGACTAACTGGTCGGCATTGTCGCTGATCTGCGCAGATCTGTGGAATCCCGGTCTGGTATATGCGGGTATGTTACGTAAGCCTGAGGTATTAGTGGCACCGATCAATTCGGCAGAAGGTGTCGTCAGCGATGAGTTTTCTAACCCGCAAAACTGGCAGGCTAATCTGACGTATATGGCGATGACGTATGGCACGCCAGTCATTATGGCGAACCGCTGTGACATTGAGCTGGGAGCCCGTTTCTGGGGCGGCAGTCAGATTCTTGGTGCCCGTGGGGAAGTGCTTGCCCGGGCCGGTGAAGATGAAGTGCTGTTGGTGGCAGATATCGAACGCAGCACAATTGCCGCCGCACGGTTTGACTTGCCTACGTTGCGGGATGCCAATCCGCAATTAATCAGTCAGTTAATTGCGGATATGTAATTCTGGAGAGTTGTAACGGATGTTAGCTGACCACGTTCAGGCCGGCGTGCAGGCGGGTAATCCAGCCCCGGTCCAGCCAGCTGAACAGGGTGGTGAGCAGTTTCTCGGTTGGGTCTGAATTGCTGATTTCAATCAGGAATTCAGCGGTCTGTTCAAGGTTGTAGCCTTTACTGAAGGTTTCGTACATGGCCTGTTCGAAGCCGTCCAGGCTGGCAAATTCGGTGAGCCGGTCACGGTTGCGCCACAGGATCCAGTATTCATTGCGGGCCAGTGCATCCGGTGGGCTGCGGTCGGCTTTAAGATGCTGCCAGATATCCACCACGTTATAGCCGGTAATAAAGGCTCTGACGCTGGGGTGAAATTCTACTTTCAGCTGTGCCCACTGTTCCGGCGTAATCCGGGTCAGGTCTTCACGGCTGCACATCTGTGCATCCATAGAATCAAAGGCAATCAGCAGCTCCCGTTCAAACCGGGCCAGTTCAGCGATTTGAGGGTGAGGGCTGAAGGATTCGTTTTCAGTGAGAAATTTCGGTAAACGGTCGCCAAAATCCCGTAATGAGCGGAAAGTGGAGGGGTATGCGGCAATATAGTCCCGAACCATGGTGTTGAACATATCATCGCCCAGATACTTACCGAGAATCTCATGGTCGGTGTCCAGGGTTTCCCAGAAACTGACCTGATAGGCGTTGCGGTAAATATGCAGCTGAATGTCGACGCTGACTTTGCCACGGTCCTGAATATGCTCATGGATATCCGATGGCTTGCCCATGATGTAATCCAGCAGCTGTTGCTGGCGTTCATGTAAATCGCTCACACAGCCTCCTGATAACGGGGTGTCAGTTGCTCAGGGCCGAGGGTTTCGTTGGCGATTTTACGGGCGATTTGCAGTTCGCCGCGTAAATCTTCGAACGGTGGAATATTACCGTCCCGTTCGATCATGGTGCTCACCGGGCCAAAGTGCAGCAGGGCTTCTTTATACAGCTCCCAGACCGGATCAGGTACGTCATGGTCATGGGTGTCGATAATGTAGTCGCCGTAGTCGGTATGCCCGGCAAGGTGGAATTGTTTGACCCGGTCGGCCGGGGTTTTCTTAATGTATTCCAGCGGGTCAAAACCGTGGTTACGGGCGCTGACATAAATGTTATTAACGTCGAACAGGATGTGACAGTCGGCCCGTTCAGTCAGCGCGGCGAGGAATTCCCATTCAGGAATGGCTGAGTCGTCGAAGCTGATGTAGCTGGAAGGGTTTTCCAGCAGAATTTGCCGGCCCATGTAATCCTGTGCCTGTTTGATACGTTCAACCATCAGATCCAGGGCTTCTTCGGTATAGGGAACGGGCAGCAGATCGTGGGTGTTGATACCGTTAATGCCGGTCCAGCACAGGTGATCTGACAGCCATTCGGGCTGTAATTCGTCGTGCAGTTGCTTGAGGCGTTTCATGTAATCCATGTCCAGCGGGTCAGTGGAACCCAGAGACATAGAGACGCCGTGCATTACCATTGGGTAATGTTCGCGAATTGCGTGCAGGTAGTATTTTGGCTTGCCGCCATCCACCATGAAGTTTTCCGAGATAATCTCGAACCAGTCTATGTTTTTAGGTTTGGTTTCCAGTACGTCGTGGAAATGGTCAGTACGCAGACCCAGGCCAAAGCCGAGAAAATCAGTAGACATGTGAAGCTTCCTTCATATTGCAGCGATTCAGCGATTATTGCACAAATAACAGTGGGGTATGTTGATGTTGCGCAATCTTCGTTGTCAGGTGCCGGAGCGGCGGGAAGTGCCGAATGGCAGAGCCTGAAACGAAATACGCGGATTACTGAAGCCAGAACATCAGTGGGCTTTCGCCCTGCGAGGTGAACCTGATAAAGACTTCAATAATCCGCATAACCAAAACCCCCTAAGGGGTTAGATGTTGTCCCCTGTGGGAAGCTTCTTAGGAAGCTTTACCACCAACATCAGCACAGGCTTTAGCGCCCATTGCTACGAAACCAGTACCTTTACAAGAACCCTGACCGGCACATGCGTTGTTTGCACCTGCGCAATCGTTGTGGCCCTTACAAACGTTAACACCGTTACAGTGAACTAAGTCAGCCTTAGCCACTTCACCACGCCATTCGTCCTGAACCTTGCCACCGATATCGGCACAAGCTTTAGAAGGCATGCCTACGAAACCAGTACCTTTACAAGAACCCTGGCCAGCACATGCGTTGTTCGCACCGCCACAGTCGTTGTGACCTTTACATACGTTTACGCCTGCGCAATGTACCAGATCGGTAGTGTTTGCATCTGCGCTGGCAGTATCGTTAGTAGCAGCAGTTGCAGAACAGCCAGCCAGTGCAGCAGCCGCAAATGCAACAGAAGCGCCACTCAGCATAGGTTTGATATTTTTATTCATTTTTAAATCTCCTGACGGTAATAGACGCTTCGTTGATTCCAATTGAAGCGAGATATTGGAGTGCACACAGTGCCATATAAAATTAGTCGTCTTATATGAAACAAAACTGAAAACACACACTCTAAGTGATTCTTTGTACAGCCAAATTTTTTAAAACAGCGAAAGTGAGTATAGCAGCTGGCTGAAAAATGACCGGCAGCACTGTGCCGTTTTTCCAGCAGTTACAGGGCTTGCAGCGATGCCGGGCGGCTCCCGGTTTTGTTCTGAAAGCACCGGCGGGAAGCGATTGGATGACCGGGGGAAAAAACCGAATTTTTTTCAGTCGGGGTGAGAGAAAACGCTGAAAGAACGGTTTTTTTCAGCGTTTATGAAAGCTGAAACTGAAAATTATTGCTTACAAAAGCCCCCATAAAGTCTGAAAAATAATCTGCTGGGCGGCGGCCACTTCTTTTGAATTGATCACCACCGCGGTGGGATAGTTGTGAGATGCCAGTGAAATAATTGCACATTTAGGTGGGTAAATAGCAATATAGGCGGCATCGACCGGACCTTCCGTTTTGATCCATTTACGTTCGCTCAGCTCGGCGTCTTCGCCGCCGTCCCCGATGGCGATTACCTTTACTTCAATGCCTCGCTGAATCCGCTGCAGGGTAAAGTTAGGAAATGGCCGGTACAGGTGCGCCCGGATCGGTTTGGACGAAAAGATAGAATATTCTTTTTTCTCCTGCGCTGAGACGGTACTGAGAATATCCCGCAATACCCATTCGATGCCAGCATCGCCTTCATAATAGCTGACATTGGCCGCGTTAAAATCCGGCATCAGATGATGCATGTCAGGAATCACCCGGGTCTTCAACTGTTCTATCGCCTGATCCAGGTTACGCTGTTTGTCCTGTGCCAGCTGCAGCAGGACGTCCGGCTCACGGGGGGAAAATAACCGCCGCTTACCTTTGGGCAGATAGCTGATAACCCCTTTGCTCTGCAGTGCTTTGAGGCATTCATACGTGGTGCCCCGGTTGATGCCGGATTTTTCAGCAATGACCCGGATCGAACTGGGCCCCAGGGCCAGCAGTGCGCGGTAAATTTTGACCTCTCTTTTAGACAGGTCGAGCAGTTCAAAAATATGTTCATTCATAGTGGGTGATTTACGTCTTATTATTTGTCATTTTATTTGTGACAATTTGTATTGCATCTGTGCCTGTATCGCTTAAAGTGCAATCATTCATAAGGTTATGTCAATTGGAATTGACCTGGCTCAGGTAAAAACTATTTCAAGGATGCCTCTGTTGTGACAACTCTTAATACAATTATTCTTGCTGCCGGTCAGGGCAGCCGCATGAAGTCTTCATTACCCAAAGTTCTGCACAGGATTGCCGGCAAGCCGATGGTGCAGTGGGTTATTGATGCCGCCGGTCAGTTACCGGCGAATAACGCCCATGTTGTGATTGGCCACGGGGCGGATCACCTGAAAGAAGCATTGTCCGGCCAGCCACTGACATTTGCCGTGCAGGCTGAACAGTTAGGCACTGGTCACGCGGTGGCACAGGCACTGCCAAATGTTGCAGAAGATTCCATTGCGCTGGTGCTGTATGGCGATGTGCCGCTGACAAAAGCAGAAACCATGGCACGTCTGGTGGACATTGCCGAACAGGGCGATTTTGCCCTGCTGACGGTGAAGCTGGATGATCCGGCCGGCTACGGCCGTATCGTGCGGGATGAGCAGGCCCGGGTCAGTGCCATTGTGGAACACAAAGATGCCACGGCGGATCAGTTAGCCATTACGGAAGTGAATACCGGTATTCTGGCGGTGGCTGCGAGCAAGCTGCATGAGTGGCTGCCACAGCTGTCTTCAGATAACGCGCAGGGCGAATACTACCTGACAGATGTCATTGCCATGGCGGCTTCGTCCGGAATGAATGTCACCACTATTCAGCCGGAAACCGAACAGGAAGTTCAGGGTATTAATAACCGCATGCAACAGGCTGAGCTGGAGCGCTGGTATCAGCTGCAACAGGCCCGCTCACTGATGGAGCAGGGGGTGACCCTGGCTGACCCGGCGCGTTTGGATGTGCGCGGTGATCTGACTGTCGGTACAGATGTCAGCATTGATATCAATGTGGTATTCAAAGGTAAAGTTGTACTGGGTAATAACGTCACCATTGAACCGAACTGCGTGATCGAAGATTCCGCGATCGGTGATGGCTGTCACATTAAAGCAAATTCGGTACTGGAACAGGCCGAGCTGGCCGGTGACTCGGACATTGGTCCGTTTGCCCGTCTGCGTCCCGGCAGCCGTCTGGCACGGGGTGCCAAGGTCGGTAACTTCGTCGAAACCAAAAAGGCGAATATCGGTGCAGGCAGTAAGGTGAATCACCTGAGTTATGTGGGCGATGCCGAAGTGGGTCCGGGGGCCAATATTGGTGCCGGTACCATTACCTGTAACTATGACGGTGTGAATAAGTTTAAGACGGAGATCGGTGCCGGTGCCTTTATCGGCTCGAACAGTGCGCTGGTTGCGCCGGTAAAGATCGGTGAAAACGCCACTGTGGGTGCCGGTTCAACCGTCAGTAAAAATGTCAATGATGCAGAACTGGCGGTGAGCCGGGCGCGGCAGACCAATATCAAAGGCTGGCAGCGTCCGGTGGATCAGAAAGCCGCTAAAGATCAGTAAGCACTGCATCAGAAGGAAGAACAGTTATGTGTGGAATCGTTGGTGCAATCGCCAGCCGAAATATCGCGGCTATCCTGCTGGAAGGCCTGAAACGTCTTGAGTACCGGGGCTATGACTCTGCCGGTATGGCCGTCTATAACGCGGCTGATAATAGCCTGGCGGCACTAAAACGTTTGGGCAAGGTGGCCGAGCTGGCCCATGCTCTGGAACAACAGTCTCTGCCCGGTGCACTGGGTATCGCCCACACCCGCTGGGCAACCCACGGTAAGCCGGAACAGCGCAACGCCCACCCGCACCTGTCCGGTGACCGCATTGCTATCGTGCATAACGGCATCATTGAAAACCATGCTGAACTGCGGGCTGAGCTGCAGGCTGAAGGCTACCGTTTCCTGTCTGATACGGATACCGAAGTGGTCACCCATCTGATTCACCGGGCTGTGACTGCCGGTGCTCAACTGGATGATGCGGTTAAAGCGACGGTTAAACGTCTGCACGGTGCCTACGCACTGGCGGTGATTGACCAGCAACAGCCGGACCGGTTGATTGCTACCCGAATGGGCAGCCCGCTGGTGATCGGTGTGGGTGTGGAAGAGAACTTCATTGCCTCCGATCCCTTAGCACTGCTGCAGGTAACTGACCGGTTTATCTATCTGGAAGAAGGTGATCTGGCGATCATCAGCCAGCACGATGTGCAGGTTGAAAATGCCAACGGCCAGCAGGCTGAGCGTGAGGTGCTGCAGTTTGAGCACGGCCATGATGTGGCTGACAAAGGCGAATACCGCCACTACATGCTGAAAGAGATTTACGAACAGCCGAAAGTGATTGATGCAGTGCTGGAAGGCCGCATCAGCAAGGGTAAGGTGCTGGAGCAGGTGTTTGGCACTGAAGCCGGCGAGCTGTTTGATCAGGTTAAATGTGTTCAGATCGTGGCCTGTGGCACCAGCTTTAATGCCGGTATGGTGGCGAAGTACTGGATCGAACGCCATGCGGGCATCCCGTGTATGGTGGATGTGGCCAGCGAGTTCCGTTACCGCCGCACAGTTTGCCTGCCGGGAACCCTGTTTGTGAGCGTTTCCCAGTCCGGTGAGACGGCGGATACGCTGGCAGCCCTGCGGGACGCTAAAACCCAGGGGTATCTGGCATCGCTGACCGTATGTAATGTGCCGGGCAGTTCGCTGGTACGTGAATCGGATCTGTGTCTGATGACCAATGCCGGGCCGGAAATCGGCGTGGCTTCCACGAAGGCCTTCACCAGTCAGTTGGTTGCCCTGATGCTGACCACCCTGATTCTGGCCCGCCGGACCGGTTTCAGCGAAGCCGCTGAAGCGGATATGGTCGCCAAACTGGAAGGGCTGTCCGCACTCTGTGATGAAGTACTGAAGATGGATGCGGATATCCAGCTGATGGCGGAGCGTTTCGTGGATAAAAACCACACCCTGTTCCTGGGCCGCGGCACCATGTTCCCAGTGGCTGTGGAAGGTGCGCTGAAGCTGAAAGAAATTTCCTACATCCATGCCGAAGCTTACCCGGCCGGTGAACTGAAACACGGCCCGCTGGCGCTGGTGGATGATAATATGCCAATCGTCGCGGTGGCGCCGAATAATTCGTTGCTGGAAAAACTGCAGGCGAACCTGGAAGAGGTCCGTGCCCGTGGCGGTCAGTTATTCCTGTTTGCTGACAGCCGGATTCAGATTGAAGAAGGCGATGACAGCTGCTATCTGCTGAACATTCCGGACGTCTGTAAGGATATGGCACCGATCGTATATTCGATCCCGCTGCAGCTATTGTCTTACTACGTGGCCGTCCTTAAAGGCACGGATGTGGACCAGCCACGAAATCTGGCGAAATCTGTGACGGTTGAATAACCGACACTGTGTTGCAGTTGTAAAAAATGCCGGCTTATAAGCCGGCATTTTTGTCTGCGGTGGATAAGGCCTGAAAGCCCTGAAGATCAGGTGAGTTTAAACGCCCCCTGAATGCCATCAATGGCCATCTGGGTACCGATTACCGCCAGAATCAGGCCCATCATCCGGGTAATAACCTGCAGGGCATTCTCGCCGATAAAGCGCACTAAACGCTCACCGGAGACGAAAAATATATAAGTAATGATACAGAGTACTGCGAACATGCTGACAGTGGTAATGAGTTCAGTCAGGCCGCCACCAGAGGCAAAGTTCATGGCAGTCGCAATGGTGCCGGGGCCTGCCAGAATCGGCATGGCCAGTGGTGAAACCGCGACACCCAGCGCCGCTTCTTTGGCTTTTTCAGGGTCACAGCCATGGGGCTGCTGCACTTTGGACTGATTCCCCTGCAGCATATGAAAGCCGATCAGAAAGACCAGAATGCCACCGGTAATCCGGAAGGCTGGCAGGCTCAGGCCAAACAGCTGGAAAATGTATTTTCCGGCCACCGAAAAGACGGCGATGACAATAAAGGCGATCAGCAGTGAACGAAAGGCGATGGCCCGGGTGGTCTGGCTGTCGTCCTGACTGGTCAGGCCCAGAAAGACCGGCACATTGGCGATCGGATTCATGATGGCGAAAAAGCCCATGAATACTGTTGCTGCGTGTAACACTATGTTTTCCATAAATATTCTCTTTATTAGCCCACAGGTACCGCAAAAATTACAATATACAGCATGATCGCGGCGAGTATCAGGCTGCCGGTTTTTATTCTGACCGAATCGGTTGCCCGCCACGCCACCAGACACTGCAGGGCGTAATAGGCCGCAAATGCACGGGAGGCTAACGCCAGAATTTCAAAGGTATCGGCACTCCAGGTGAGGAGCAGAGCAAAGCCGGCAATTAACAGGTAACTGACCGGCGCGCTGATCCGTTTGGCGGAGATCTCACTGAGGTTGCCGCTGGCTGCCAGTGTGTCGGCGACTGCTGCAGAAAACTGACTTAACACGGCGGCAAAAATGACCGCCGCCGGTAAGAAGCCAAAGGCCGAGAGGCCGGCCAGTGTAATCAGGCTGTGATCATCGAATACGCCGTTCAGGGACGGCACCAGTGGCATGGCCAGTAATACAAACAGGATATAGATGCTGGCGGAAATCAGCTGGGATTGCCGGGAGGCCTGAATGCGTAAATCCGCGGGGTACTGTTCCCCCAGATAGCGAGGTGTTTCAAAGCCCTGCACCACAATCAGGGTACCGGCAATGATGCTGCAGGTTTGCCACAGGTCGTTAAAACGGGCCGCCGGGATCTGCAGGGCATCCTGCTGCCAGGCCTGAAAATCGAACAGGGCAAAGCCCGCCAGTACCAGCGCGATCAGCACAAAGGTGACGTACAGCGCCCATTTTTCCATAAAGCCCAGCACGCCCAGCCCCCGCCAGACCCCCACCCCGGCGATGACAATGATGATTGCAGAGGTCAGCAGGTTGTTATACAGGGGGATGTCCTGGCCAATGCCGGAAAGCACAAATGAAGCAAGAATATGCAGGTACAGGGTGATGGAAATGACATAGGCGACGACAATGCTGATGTCGGCGCTGCGTTCCAGAACGTTCAGGGTGGAATCCTGGCCGTCCGCTAACAGAGGTTCTGCTACCCGGATGTTATGCCGGATGACGCTGCCCACCAGATAGGCCAGTAAACAGACAGCCGCCATAGCAACCGCCATATAGGGGCCGGCACTTTGTGCCAGCACCGGCACGATCACCAGAAAGCCGCTGCCGAAGATGGATGCCAGCGGTGTTGCCAGCAGTTCAAAATGTTTGCGGGAAAGAGTTTGCATGGTTATGTATCCGTTCATGTCCACCGGCACAGGCTACCGAGGGTTTTGCCCAGCTGCAACATGCCGATCCCCAAACCGATCTGCAGGTTGAAGTTCAGCCAGAATTTAAGCCAGTCCCGCAGCATCAGATGATGATGGGTTTCGCCAATGAAGGTTGAAAAGGTTGAAAGGGAGCCAAGAAAACCGCTGACGAAAGCCAGTTTAAGCAAGGGGGGCAGGAGGCTTTTTTCGCTGCCGCTGCCCAGGTAAATCCCCAGCAGAAAGCAGGCGGTCATATTGGCCAGCAGGGTACCGATAATCAGCTGTTCATTAAAATGATTGAATCTGACGCTCAGCCACCAGCGCAAACAGGCACCCAGCGTGGCACCGCCGGCAAGGCTGAAAAATATGGCTGGATTCATGACAGGTCACCGGCTGAGTGATGTCACCGGGCCTGAACGGAAGACCCGGTGACAAACAGACTGTTACTGAAGTATCTGACGGGCATTTAGCGGCTGCACCGGCCGGTTGTTCGGTCCGTTGAGCATGTTTTGAAAGCTGCTCAGCTGTTGCTGTGACAGGGTCATCGGTTGCTTCATGACCAGCCAGCGAACCCCTTCGGTACAGGGAGGGGTGGTCAGGGAACCGTTGTAACGGTAGTAATCCTGCTCAGCCGGCAACAGGCCGCCGGCACTGACAGCGTTTTCCATTTCGCTGACTTCCCCGGAGGTGAGCGGTTGTTGCCAGATCTGGGACAAAACCGGGTTTGCAGCCCCGACTTCGAACATCACGGCAACCACCGCCAGATGACCGTCCTGATCGCTGTGCACCAGGTGGGCTTCCATCGGGAAGTGCTTGCCGTTAAGGGTGTTTTCACTGGGGCTGTGGAAATGGAACTGGCGCAGGGTATAGCGGTTACCGTTGAGACTGAGCTGGCTGCCGGGCATGTATTCTGCCTCGACGGTATGGCCGTTATTGAATACTTTTTCAGCCCCGGGTTGGTAGCTGAAGGTCAGTGCCGGCAGATCAATTTCAAAGGCGGCATGCAGATCCACCGGTGACTGGTTTTTACCGTTTCCGCAGGTCTGGTACGCGTTGTCCAGGGCTGCCCACTGAGCGGGGCCCCGTTCAGTGCCGTAATCCCACGGTGCCGGTTCAGCGGCAGTGACCGGCAGATGTATCAGGCCGGCGCTGCACAGGCTCAGGCCGGAAATTAACAGGTTTTTTCTGATCATAGACATGGGGCACCTTTGTGTAAGAGGGGCCTGTCAGAACGCACTCGGGGTGATGAGGTTCCGGATACACTTCCCCTGTATCCGGGGGATCGCGCCTGACAGGCAAACAGGGTCAGCGGGATCAGGCTTCGTCGTCGAACTGGTTGATGACGTCACTGACAACCACTTCCGGGTTGGCGTAGCAGTAGTTGTAAACCCGCTCTACCGGAACGGAGACGAAGTCTTCTTCAGTGACTTCTTCCGGGGTGCCGTTGGCATCCGAAAAACCCTCGATGTAGTAAACCGCCGTCGGTACGTTTTCATAATCCAGCGCCACCAGCTGTTCGCAGGTATAGGTGTCCACAACGGTGACAGTTTCATCGGCGCCGGCCATGGTAACGGTGGCACCGGTGCTCAGCAGCACAGCGGTCAGGGGGGCGGCAATCTTCTTCAGGTTCATGAGGGTCTCACTCTTTCCATATCGTGTTTTCAGATTCAGTGGCACCGGAGATATTCACTTTCGGATGCCTGAGGCGCTATCCTAGGCGGGCATCATTCTGCAATCTGTTAGATAGCTAACACGGAGAACTGAATTTGAGTCACTGGCACCTGGAATCACTGAACTGGCTGGACCGTCTTTCGGCGGATGATCAGGAGGCTCTGCGCTGTGCCTCGCGAGTGATGGAATTTGCGCCCCGTGAGATGGTGTTTACCCCCAACCTTGAGGCAGATGCGGTGTATCTGCTGGAAAAAGGGCTGGTGCGAATTTTCAGAACATCTTCGAACGGCGGTGAATTTACCTTTGGTTTCATTAAACCAGGGGAGATCTTCGGCGAACTGGCTGTTTTAGGTGAGCGGCAGCGGCGCAGCTTTGCGGAAGTGGTTGAAGCCGGGTTGGTGCTTAAAGTATCCAGAGATGTGTTTTTGGAGGTGATGCACCGCTCCGGGGAATTCAGCCTGGAGGTCAGTCAGCAGGTGGAGAAACGTTCTGACCGGGCCCGTTTCAGTATTGAAGACCTGGTGTTTAAGGATGCCCGCAGCCGTCTGGCCCGTAAGTTGCTGGAGTTGGATGATAAAAACCGTGCCGCTGCCGCCAGAGATGCGACTGCTGTGAACTTACTGAAGCTGACTCACGCAGATTTGGCTAAACTGACGGGTATGTCCCGGCCAACGGCGAGTATTGCCCTTGGTGAACTGGAAGACGATAGCCTGGTAGAGCAGCATGCCGGGGTTTTTGAAATCATCAACCGTGATGCGTTACAGCAAATTGCCTGTAAGGATTTGCGCTGACCGGCCCCTTCAATGACCTCTGTGCCGGCCCGGCCAGCAGGAGGTGAGTATGCAGATATCTCAATTTAACCAACTGGCCCATGCCGGTGCGGTGACCAATATGCGGTTTTTTGAATCGGGCTGCAGCCCTCTGGTCATCGAATGCCAGTATGAGTATCCCGGTGATGATAATCACGTGCCTATGAAAGCGTTACTGCAAAATGATCAGGGCGATATCCTGACCTGTCAGAATATCACCCAAGCCTATGATATATGCCGCAAAGCCGGTTTACATAAAGCCGAACTGGTCCAGGTGATTCCCCATGATGAAGCCTGTGCCGGTTATACCCTGCGTGCGGAAGAACAGTCGATTCCGCTTGTGTTTTGAAAAGATTTTTTTAAAAGGTTTTTTTGAAAAGACTTGCTGAGCAGTGTTTCTGAGTAGCGTCCACTGAACGTCAGCGGATATTGATCTGTCCGGCGGTTTACTCAGCTGCGGGCGCGGTTTCTGTGGGGTATCAGGAGGCGTGTGTAGTGGTTTTTTGCCGGACGGCGACAGGCCGGTCGGCTGGCGGTAAATTTGCGCTGAAAATACTGGCGAATCCCACGGGGCTCAGCCAGAATAGCCGCATCACCGGATGATTTCCCTGCGATTAAACTGAGGCCACCATGGGCGCGTTACTGAAACAAGTTTCTGCACTGCTGTTAAGCCACGGCTGCTTGCTGATTGGCAACGGTCTGTTTATGACGCTGCTGAGTCTGCGCAGTAATCTGGAAGGCTTTTCCACTGAGCTGACCGGTATTATCATGAGCGGGTATTTCATCGGGCTGTTCTTCGGCGCGAGGTATACCGGCTATCTGGTGGACCGGGTGGGCTACATCCGCACCTTCAGTGTCTTCGCTTCCATTATTTCCATGATTCCCCTGGCGCATATGCTCTGGACCGATCCGGTGTTCTGGTTCGGCCTGCGGCTGGTGTCCGGCTTTGCCATGGCCGGTTTGCTGATGGTCACCGAAAGCTGGCTGAATGCCGGGGTTAGCAACCAGCATCGGGGCGGCTTACTGGCGATCTATATGATCGTTAACTATCTGGGGGCCGGCGGCGCGCAACTGTTTCTGTTGTTGCAGGACCCGAGCGGCTATCAGCTGTTTGTCATGGCCTCGATCTGTTTTTCCTTTTGTCTGGTACCGGTGGCGCTGACCCGTACTGCTGAGCCGCAGCCGGATCCGCCGGAACCCCTGAAAATCATGCCGACCCTGCGGACCACGCCGGTGGGCTTTCTTGGCGCTGCCTGTGCCGGTTTTCTCAGCGCATCTTTCAATACCATGGGGCCGTTATTTGCGCTGCAGGTAGAGTTGAGTGCGCAGCAGATTTCCTGGTTTATGGCACTGGGAATTTGTGGCGGGCTGGTACTGCAGACACCCATTGGCAAACTGTCGGACCGGATCGAACGGCGCAAGGTAATTGCTGTGGTCGCCGGGCTGGTGGTGCTGGTCTGTACCGCGATTGCCCTGCAGGTTGAGTTTTATCTGCGGCCGGAACTGTTGCTGGCAAGCAGTTTCTTATACGGCAGCCTGGCATTTACCATTTATTCACTGGCGGCGGCTCATGCCAACGACTGGGCAAAACCGGAGCGGCGTATGCAAACGGCCGGTGCGCTGATGGTGGGCTACAGTATCGGTGCGATTGCAGGCCCGCTGCTCAGCAGTAATGGTATCAGTTGGTTTGGCCCGCAGGGGTTATTCGGCTTTATGGCGGTTGCCGCAGGATTGCTGTCACTGTTCACGCTGGGGCGGGTGTCGGCGCAGCATTACCAGCGTAAACGTGCCAAGCCACAGTTCGTACCCCGTCCCGGGTCTTACTACACCTCCGGTGAGCTGTACCGGGCCGTGCAGGCTGAATCCCAGCCGGTTGCTGAGGAAGCGGCTTTTGACGGCGCTGCTCAGGCGCCGGTTGAAGCATCTGATGATGCTGAGTCGGAGCCTTTAGCAAAGCCGCCGGAGTAACAGTGTCTTCAGAACCGCAAGAATTGCAAAACCCGGCGGTGTTAGATTGAGCGGGTCGCTGAAAGGCAGTTACAGGCCGTGTCCTGCGGTCTTACATACGGGGGAGTCATTTTATGAAGCAGTGCCGCAATGCACTTTACCAACAGCGTTTTGCCAGAGTGTTCGATTACATCTATGCCCATCTGGATGAGCCTCTGGATCTGTATCAGCTGGCGGATGTTGCCTGCGTATCGCCTTATCACTGGCACCGGCTGTATCAGAGTGTCTACGGGGAAACCCTTGCCGTTACCGTGAAACGTTTACGGCTGCACCGCGCAGCCGGTGAGCTGGTGAATACGGGACGCAGTGTGGAGAAAATTGCGGCCGGGTCCGGTTATGCCGGTGTAGCTTCATTCAACCGTGCCTTCAGCGAGGTGTATGGTATGCCCCCGGCCCGTTACCGGCAGGAAGGCAGCCATACGGTTTTTGTGGCCGCCGAACAGGCGGCAGCAGGTATCGCAATGGAGTCCGATGCAATGAATATGCATGCTGTAACAATTACTCACCAGGAACCGCTGGTGGTGACAGGCCTGAATCATCACGGGTCGTATATGAATATCGGTAATGCTTTTGAGAAGCTGTTTGGCTGGTTTTTTATGCAACATGCTGACCGGATGCCGGTCCGGATGTTAGCTATTTATTATCATGACCCGTCCAGCGTAGCAGAAGCGGATCTGCGCTCAATGGCGTGCATGAGTGGTCTGGCGGATGTGGAACTGCCGGAGGGGTTTTCCCGGCAAACGCTGCCGGGAGGCGAATATGCGGTCCTGCGTCATAAAGGTCCGTATGCCAATCTGGCCGGTACCTATCAGTGGTTCTTCGGTGTCTGGTTGCCCCAGTCCGGCCGTTTACCGGCGGATCAGCCCTGTTATGAGGAGTATCTGAATAACCCCCGGGATGTTACGCCAGCGGAGCTGTTAACGGATATTTATGTACCTTTAGCACCGGCGTAAAAGGCCCTTCCCAAGCGCTGCCGGTACGCGGAGAGTGCCGGTAGCCTTTCCCTATCGGTGAGGTTTAACCTCACTATTTTATCTATTGCGCTGAATTTCATCTCTTTGACTGGCGAATGGTAGGAATACCCGCACGGCAGTCCCGTAGAATTTTCATAATCAATTTCCCGTACCGGTTTTTACAGAACCAGGATCCGGTGCGCGGATGAATGTGTCATCCGGTACAGCCGGTAAAAATAAGATCTGCAGTAACCTTTTGAAAGTAATGGTTTTTACTTGTTCGTCAGGTGACTGCACCGAAAAGGCAGCGACGATTATGTTACAACTCAAGGGTACCCTGAGCCATTTCTCTAACCCGGCAGCCAGCCGTGAAAACGTATATTCAGCCGCGCAGCGGGATGTGATCAGCGTTGCCCGTGCGGATGAGGCAATCGCTGACATTAAAACCTGGCCGGCTTATGCAGAGACGCCTCTGCACGGGTTAAACGCGATGGCGGCGGCGATCGGTGTTGAGTCGGTCTGGTATAAAGATGAGTCCCAGCGTTTTGGCCTGAAGAGTTTTAAAGCGCTGGGGGGCGCATACGCGGTTGCCCGGCAGTTGCAGAATGTACTGGAAGACCGTTTAGGCAAGCGTCCAAGCATTAGCGATCTGCTGGGCGGCCACCTGAAAGATGAGCTGGCTGAAATTGTGGTCAGCTGTGCCACCGACGGCAACCATGGGCGTTCGGTTGCCTGGGGGTCTCAGATGTTTGGTTGCCGTTGCATTATTTACATTCACCGTGATGTTTCAGAAGGCCGGAAGCAGGCGATGGAAGCGTTCGGTGCTGAAGTGATCCGCATTACCGGTAACTATGATGAGTCGGTGCGTCAGGCAGACAGCGATGCCAAAGCGAATGGCCGGATCATAGTGTCTGACACCAGCTACGAAGGCTACATGGAGATTCCTAAGGATGTGGCACTGGGCTACACCGTTATGCTGTCCGAAATTGTTGAGCAGCTGAACGGCGATGTTCCTACCCATGTATTCGTACAGGGCGGTGTGGGCGGTCTGGCCTCGGCGGTGGCCGGGTATTTCTGGGATCTGTGGGGCGAGCGCCGTCCGCGTTTCATCATTGTGGAGCCGGAGCAGGCGAACTGCCTGCAGCTGAGTGCCAAGGCCGGTGAGCCGGTGGTGGTTGACGGTGATCTGGATACCCTGATGGCGGGTCTGGCCTGCGGTGAAGTGTCTGCACTGGGCTGGGAAATCTTGTCCAACGGTGCCGATGACTTTATGACCCTGAGTGAAGAAGCGGTGGCTGAAACCATGCGGTTGCTGGCTAAAGGTTTTGAAACCGATCCGGCGATTGAAGCGGGTGAGTCTGCGGTGCCGGGCCTGGCAACAGCGATTATTGCCCGTCAGCAGGCTGACATGGCAGCGGCACTGGGGCTGGATGCTCAGAGTAAGGTGCTGGTGATCGGTACGGAAGGGGCGACTGACCCAGAGCTGTATCAGCAGTTGGTTGGTTAATCGCTGATGAAGTTTTGAAAGCCCGCAGGCGAAAGTCTGCGGGCTTTTTTGTGGGCTTATTCGTCAAACATGGGCACTGAAAGGCCGGTTTTAACCGAATCCATGACCACATTGGTGTGGAAGTTACGGATGTTGTGGTTGTCGAAAAACACTTCCCGGGTAAAGGCCTCGTAGTCTTCCATATCCACCGCCGTAATCACCAGAATGAAGTCGGCACTGCCGGTGACGTAGTAGCACTGCTGTACTGCCGGGTTAACTTTCATTTCTTTTTTAAAGGCGTCCAGCAGGTCGGCCCGTTCCCGTTCCAGCGTGACCTGCACCAGCAAGGTCACCCCTCGGCCCACGGCCTTCGGATTAATTACGGCGATGTCCGCTTTGATGATGTTTTGCTCGCGCATCCGTTTCATGCGGCGCTGAACGGCGGCGGGAGAGAGGCCTACCTGTTCGGCGATCTGGTCTGATGTGGTGCGGTTTGAGACCTGAATGATCTCCAGTATTTTACGGTCGAAGCTGTCGATGCTGCTGGCTGGCGCTGTTTTGGTCATCTCGTGTTTCCACTGACTGTACGTTCTCTCTAAGGATACAGACTCGGGAGAAGAAGCGAAAATGACGGAATGAGCAAAGTGGTGAATTTCAGCAATATTCTGCAGATTTTGCGGTGAAGCTTCATTGCAGCACGGCTATTGCAGGAATTTATGCAGCCGTGCCCCGTAATATGGAGCAATAGCCTGAACAATAAAAATAACCCGGAAAAGGCATCACTGCCTGATCCGACGCTGTGGTAACAAGATGCTTAAACCAACCCGGGTCAGCCCCCGACAGCCATTGGAAATCCTCTATCCGGCCGGACGTATCGGGGTGATTTCGCTGGCCACCGATTTCAATATCGAAGCGGATTTGCAACGTATGTATCCGCAGGATGTAGGCTTTTTTACCACCCGGGTCCGCAATGTTAATCCACTGACCATCGACAATTTACGCACCATGGCGCCGGGCATCAGCGCCGCAGCAGATCAGATTCTGCCCGGAACACCGCTGGATGCCATCATCTATGCCTGTACCTCCGGTACGGTTGCCATTGGCGTGGATGAAATCACCCGGCTGGTGCATGAAACCCGCCCGGGGGCGCCGGTGACGAATCCGGTCACCGCGGCGCTGGCCGCTTTCGAATGTTTCTCCGCCAGGCGCATTTCCATTCTTACCCCCTATACCGAAGCGGTGAATGCCGAGGTGGCCGCCTTTTTTGAATCTCAGGGGATTGAAGTGCTGAACATTGCCGGTTTCGGTTTTGAAGATGACACCGCAATGACCTACATCACCCCGCAGGATATTGCTGAGGCAGCGATTGAGAACTGCGACCCTGCTGCGGATCTGATGTTCATTTCCTGCACCGCGCTGCGTGCCTCGCTGGTGCTGGATCAGGTGGAACAGGCGCTGGATATCCCTGTGGTCAGCAGTAATCAGGCGTTGGCCTGGCACAGCCTGAAGCTGGCCGGGCACAGTGCGCCTGTTACGGGCTTTGGCCGCTTACTGAATACCCATCTGAAATAAAAATTTGCTGAAAAGCGTGACTGTTGTTGGAGTTTGCGAGATGTCTTTAGACCAGAACCTGATAAGCCGGATGACCGAATGGCGTCAGCACCTGCACCGTTTTCCTGAGTGCGGCTTTGATCTGCCGTTAACCGCAGATTTTATTGCTGACAGGCTGACAGAGTTTGGCATTGAAGTGACCCGTAATATTGGTCAGCAGGGCATCGTCGGGGTTTTGAAATGCGGTGATGGCGCAACCAGTATCGGTTTACGGGCAGATATGGATGCGCTGTTCATCCATGAAGAGAACCAGTTTGAGCACCGCTCCCGGCATGACGGTCAGATGCACGCCTGCGGTCACGATGGCCATTCAGCCATGTTGCTGGGGGCTGCCTGCTATCTGGCGGAACATCGGGATTTTAACGGCACTGTGCATTTTATTTTCCAGCCGGATGAAGAACACGGCCGCGGCGCTCAGGCGATGATTGATGATGGCCTGTTTGAGCGTTTTCAGATTGATGAAGTGTATGGCCTGCACAATATGCCGGGCCTGGCGGAAGGCAGCTTTACGGTCCGTCCGGGTTCGCTGATGGCCAGTGAAAGCAGCTTTGAAATTGTTATTGATGGTGTGGGTGGCCATGCGGCGATGCCGCACCGCGGTGTAGACCCGATCGTGGTTGGCTCACAGGTTATTCTGGGGTTACAGACCATTGTATCCCGTAATCTCAGTGCCATTGAGGAAACCGCGGTGGTATCAGCTACTGAGTTTGTCACCAATGGCACCGTGAACGTTATTCCTTCACAGGTGGTCATCAAGGGCGATTGCCGCTGTTTTACTGAAGAGACCCTTAAGCGTATTGAGCAGAGCATGGAGCGTATCGTGGCCGGCATTTGCCAGGCGGCGGGTGCCAGCTACTCATTCGAACTGATCAATACTTTTTATCCCACTGTAAACAGCCCTGAACAGACTCAGTTTGCCATTCAGGCGGCCCGCACTGTGCTGGGCACTGAGCATGTTGAGACGGACTGTTTACCCCTGACTATTTCAGAAGATTTTTCCAGCATGCTCCGGGTGAAACCTGGCTGTTACGCGCTGATGGGCAATGGCGTGGAATCGGTGGGCGGCTGCGCCCTGCATAACCCGGAATACGATTTTAACGACCGTATTCTGGGCCATGGTGCACAGTACTGGATCCAGCTGGTGAAAGACCGTCTGAAATAACGCTTTCTGATCAACCTTACCTTAACTCTAAGAATAAAATTTGAGGACATAAGCAATGAAGAAATTATTAACGGCTCTGTTAGCGCTGGGTATCAGCTTTGGTGTGAGTGCTGAAACCTGGAAGTTTGCGTCTGAAGAAGACAAAAAAGATGTTCAGGATATTTTCGCGCAAACCTTTGCTGACACCATCAAGAAAGAATCTGATGGCGACATCCGCGTTAAGATTTATTACTACGGCCAGTTGGGTACCGAGAACGATATCGTTGAGCTGACAGCTAAGGGCACGGTGCAGTTCGTGTCTGTGGGTACCGGCCACCTGGGGTCTTATGTACCTGAAGTTCAGGCGATCAGTGTACCGTATGTCATGGGTACCGATACTGATGTTGTGCGTAAAGTACTGACCGGCAGCAAGACCATTTATAACGATTTGGCTGACCGTTTTGAAAACGTAAACCTGAAGCTGTTAACCATGATTTCTGAAGGTGAAATGGTGTGGGGTGCGAACAAAGCGATCCGCAGCCCGGAAGATTTTGCCGGCCAGAAAATCCGTACTTTCACTTCAACCATTCCGGTTGAAACCTACAAGACTTTTGGTGCGACCCCGACGCCACTGTCCTGGGGTGAAGTATACGGTTCGCTGCAGCTGAAAACCGTTGATGGCATGGTTAACCCGATTTACTTCATTTATAACGCCAAGTGGCATGAAGTTCAGGACTACCTGATGTTCCCTGGCCAGCAGCCATACGTAGGCACAGTTTCCACCAACAGTGAGTGGTTCAACGGTCTGTCTGCTGAAAAGCAGGAAATGGTGCGTAAGGCGATTGCGGCGGCTGAACAGGCTGCCCACGACTACCAGCTGAAGATCAACCAGGAAAACATGGATAAGATCCTGGCAGAACGCCCTGATATCAAGGTTGTCACCCTGACCCCTGAAGAGCGCAGCCGCTTTAAGGATCTGAGTACGTCTCTGCATGAAACTTACTACGACGTTGTAGAAAACGCCTATGACGATGCGGACAAAGCGTCTGCCCGTGAAGGTGCGAAGAAGATCCTGCAAAACCTGATTCAGGAAGTGAAAGACGCTTCTTAATCAGTGACTCTCTTGCCCGCCGGTGTGACTTTTGCACCGGCGGGATGCGTTTAAAGATGTGCAGCGGCAGGGAGCGTCGCACCGTTTCAGGGGTATGTTCTTATGAAAAAGATATTTTATAACGTCAGTGTTCTGACTGAATCGATAGAGAAGTGGATTGTCAGCGGTGCCATTCTGCTGATGATGGTGAACTCTGTCTCCAACGCTATCGGACGATATTTTTTTAGTAAGAGCCTGTTCTTCTCGGAAGAGCTTAACCAGTTTCTGATTGTTGCCATCACCTTTATCGGCTTTGCCTATGCGGTGCGCAAAGGCCGCAATATCCGCATGACTGCACTCTATGATTCGCTGGGCTTTAAGGCGAAGAAAGCACTCATCATTGTGATTTCACTGCTGACCGCCGCCCTGATGTTCTATCTGGCCTATAAAGCGGTGTTTTATGTGCAGGAACTTAAGGATATTAACCGCTTAAGCCCTGCGTTGCAGTTCCCGGTATACATCATATATGCGGTGATTCCGCTGGGCCTGAGCATTGCGGGCATCCAGTATCTGATCGCCTTTTTTATGAATCTGACCCATGAAGAGATCTATCTGTCGCACGAAGTGATGGATAACTGATCACTGCGGTTTCTGAATTTAAGCGTTGTATCGACAGGTCTGGTGAATGATATGAGTGGGATGTTTGAGTTTTTCTCGGATGTGATAGCCGGTGAGCTGGACATCTATGTGGTGACCTTTGCGCTGGTATCAGCCATGGTGATCCTGTTATTTCTGAGTTTTCCGATGGTGGTGCCGCTGGCGGCAGGTGCACTGATCGGTCTGGTGCACTTTTCCGGCATTGATACCGGCGTGATTATCCAGCAAATGGTGACCGGTATTTCACCGAATGCCCTGATTGCCGTGCCGATGTTTATTCTGGCGGCGGACATTATGACCCGTGGCCATACGGCACATAACCTGCTGGGGCTGATTGAAGCCTTTGTGGGCCATCGCCGGGGCGGACTACCGATTACCACCTGTATCAGCTGCACACTGTTTGGATCGGTATCCGGCTCAACACAGGCGACGGTGGTCTCGGTCGGACAGATTATGCGGCCTAAACTGCTGCAGGCGGGCTACAAAGACAGCTTTGTGATGGCGCTGATCATTAATGCCAGTGACATCGCCTTCCTGATTCCGCCGAGTATTGGCCTGATCCTTTACGGTACCCTGGCCAACACCAGTGTGGGTGAGCTGTTCATTGCCGGTATCGGTCCGGGGATTGTACTGGCACTGCTGTTCTCGGCGTATTGTTATGCATACAGTGTGTATCACGCTGACAGCATTGCGCTGGTGGAGAAAACGACCTGGAGCGAGAAGCTACAGTCGATTAAAAAGGCCCTGCTGCCGCTGGGCTTTCCGGCACTGATTGTCGGCGGTATTTATTCCGGGGCAGTCACGCCAACAGAAGCGGCTTCCTTCTCTGTGCTGTATGCGATCATCGTTGAGTGTGTGATCTACCGTGAACTGGATCACCGTGACGTGATTGACGCGGCGCTGAGCACCGGCCTGATTACCGCTGTGGTCTTTATTCTGGTGGGCATGGGGCAGGCATTCTCCTGGTACATTTCTTTTGAACAGATCCCGCAGGAGTTACTGGCGCCGCTGAATCTGGAAGATGCCTCCAAGGAATATGTGCTCTTTGTGATTGCACTGGCGTTTTTTGTCGGTTGTATGTTTGTGGATTCGCTGGTGGTGCTGGTGATTTTGACGCCTATCTTTGTACCGATCATCGGCGATGTGGGGCTGGATCCGGTATTAGTGGGTGTGATGATCACCCTGCAAATGGCGATTGGCTCCGCAACGCCGCCGTTTGGCTGCGACATTTTTACGGCGATTGCTATTTTTAATAAGCCGTATCTTGAAGTGATCCGTGGCACCTTGCCCTTTATTCTGATTTTGTTTTTGATGTCTGCATTGCTGATTTTCTTCCCGGATATTGCCCTGTTACTGCGTGACCTGGCATTTGGCGACTGATTCGGCAGGTATTGAGAGAAGATTTTATGACCAAGAGTTTGATTGCTCCGCCCCGTGGGTTTGAGCGTAGTGAGTTTGAAAACCGTACCGCTAAATTGCAGGCGTTAATGAATGCACAGGGCATTGATGCGGTGTTCTTTTCAACTGAGCCTGAGTTCCGGTATTTCAGCGGCTTTAAATCCCAGTTCTGGGAAAGCCCGACCCGGCCATGGTTTTTAGTGGTACCGGCTGAAGGCTTGCCCATTGCGGTGGTGCCGGAAATCGGTGTTGCCGGGTTTGACGATACCTGGGTGGAAGATGTCCGCAGCTGGCCGGCTCCCCGGCCGGAAGACGACGGTATCAGTCAGTTAGCCGGTGCCCTTAAAGATGTGTCTAAACGGCATTTGAAGATTGGTGCCATGCTGGGGCCGGAAACCCATCTGCGGATGCCGGCCGCTAACTTTAAAATGCTGCAGGAACTGCTCAGCCAGTATGAAATGGTGGATGTGGCGACGCTGGTACGGGATGTGCGCAGCGTTAAATCCGCTGCAGAGATTGCCAAAACCCGCTTTGCCTGTGAAGTAACCGCCGCGGGCTTTGATTATCTGTATGCCAACCTGAAAGCGGGTATGACTGAACGTGAAGCCTGCAAGGCGATGCACATTGAAATGCTGCGGCTGGGTGCAGATGCCTGTCCGTATCTGATTTCAGCGTCAGGGCAGGGCGGCTACGATAACATCATCATGGGGCCGACAGACCGGACGCTGGAGCGGGGCGATGTGCTGATCATTGATACCGGTGCTAACTTCGATGGCTATTTCAGTGATTATGACCGTAACTTTGCCTTCGGTCAGGTGGATCAGGCAACGCATATGGCCTATGAAGCGGTGTATGAGTCAACCGAAGCGGGCCTGCGGATTGCGGCGCCGGGCCGGACTACCGGTGATGTCTGGCAGGCTATGTGGAATGTGCTGGAGGGGGCCGGTGCGCTGGGTAATGATGTGGGCCGTATGGGCCATGGCCTGGGCATGCAACTGACTGAATGGCCTTCTAATGTAGAAGGAGGGGATGTGGTGCTCAAAGAAGGCATGATCCTCACGCTTGAGCCGGGCATGACTTTCGCGCCGGGTAAGATGATGGTGCATGAAGAGAATATTCTGATTACGGCAAATGGCTGCGAGATGCTGCATAAAAGAGCCTGGCCAACCCTGCCGGTGATTGACCGGTAATCTTGTTCCTGATGAAAAAGCCCTGTTTAACAGGGCTTTTTTACATCTGTTTTCAGTCTTCACTTTTACGGCTGACCTGCTGATTGTGCAGATACCTGCGCCGGTGCTTCCTTTGCCGGGCCGGACAGCGCGATCACACCTACCACACCCAGCCCCATGACCAGGCAATACAGCATACTCAGAGTCGTGCCTTCATGGATAAATGCTACCAGAATGAAGCTGGCGCTGGCGGCTGAATCCAGTATCAGGTGTCCTCGGTAGGAAATGAGCCCTTTGAGGCTGAGGGCGTAGTCTGTGAACAGGCTATACAGGATAAGCCCGGCCCCCGCAATGGTTGAAAACCAGTAAACCAGCACCGAGTCTTCCTGCAGGTTCAGCAGTCCGGGGGCCAGAATCAGTGCGATGGCGGCAGCATAGTCGAGAACACCGTGCAGGGTGGGGGTGATGAATTGTAGTTTCATGGCAAAATTCCTGTCAATTAGGTTTCGAATCGAAACAATAATATTTAAAATAATCGGTGCCTGTCAATAAAGTTTCGATAGAGAACTATTTTCGTTGCCCGCCCAAAGCAATGGCATTACCATGTTTTGAGTAGTTCAAAGGGGGATCAGGCGGGCGTTCAGCTTTGCCGGAGCATGTGTTTTATGATTCATCACGACATTACCGATTATCTGGAAGCGCTGTTTAATATTCATCGCGGGGAACAGCGAAAACTCGCTGCTGAACTGGGCTTACAGCAGATTCATCTGCAAATTCTTTATTATCTGGAGCGGTGTAACCGCTACAGCGATTCATTGCTGGTGCTGACGGAGTTTCTGGGGCAGACCAAGGGCACGGTATCCACGTCTGTTGCGTTACTGGTGAAGAAGGGCTATCTGATCAAACAGCCTGATCCGGTTGATAAACGTAAAAGTCACTTACAGCTGACCGAAACCGGCGCACAGGCGGCTGCCCGGCAGACCAGTCTCTGGCAGGCAGGGCAGGCCCTGCTGGGTGAGGCACAGAGTGAACAGGTGCGCCAGGCACTGGATGTGCTGTTACGGCAATTGCAAAAGGCCAATGAGTACAAGGTGTTTGGCGCGTGTCACAGTTGCCAGCATTTATGCCATGCAGATGCGTCATTCAGCTGTGGCCTGACCGGAGAAGATCTGCACAGTGCGGAACTGCAGAAAATCTGTGTATTCCATCAGGAATCCTGAAAAACTGATGCGTATCGGGGCGAATTTTCAGCCTGGTTTCTGAAAGAAGGGAGAGAATGATTTACACAACATGAGAGGCATAAGTGGCTGATAACCCTTGTGACGTATCTCTTATGTGGGGTAAAAATAAAACGCCGGTTTAGAAAAATAATAAGGTGAGGACTCATTATGCTTGATCCGATAAGTAGTTTTGCGATCAACTTTGTCGCAATTCTGGGTGGTATCCTGTTGTTTATTTTTGTGGCAGGTCTGTTTGCCTGTGTGGTGATTTATCAGATAGATAAACATCAGACCACCCAGACGATTCGCCGCAACTATCCTCTGTTTGGCCGCTTTCGCTATGTGTTTGAGCATTTAGGCGAGTTTTTCCGCCAGTACTTCTTTGCCCAGGACCGGGAAGAAATGCCCTTTAACCGGGCGCAGCGCAGCTGGGTATACCGGGCGGCGAAGAACGTTGAAGATACCATTGCCTTTGGTTCCACCCGTGATCTGCGGATTCCCGGTACCTATTATTTTCTCAATTGTCCTTTCCCCACCCTGACAGAAGATGCGGTAACAACCCGGCCGCTACGGATCGGTCCGCACTGTGCCACACCCTACGATGCTAAATCCTTTTTTAATATTTCCGGTATGAGCTTCGGGGCACTGTCTAAGCCGGCGGTGCTGGCACTGGCCAACGGTGCCCGGGAAGCCGGTTGTTGGATGAATACCGGCGAGGGCGGGATTTCACCCTACCATCTGGAAGGTGGCTGTGACATTGTCTGCCAGATCGGCACTGCTAAGTACGGTGTACGGGATCCGGAAGGTCGGCTGAGTGATGAAAAGCTCCGCGAGAAAGCCGCCATCGAACAGGTCCGTATGTTTGAGATTAAGCTCAGTCAGGGGGCTAAACCGGGCAAGGGCGGTATGTTGCCCGGTGAAAAAGTCAGCGCTGAAATCGCCGCAATCCGGGGTATTCCTGAGGGGGAACCATCGATCAGCCCGAACCGCCATCCGGATATCGCTTCAATTGATGACTTGCTGAATATGGTGAACCACATCCGGGAGGTGACCGGTAAGCCGGTGGGCTTCAAACTGGTGTTAGGTTCGACGACCTGGCTGGATGAGTTCTGTGAAGCGGTGATTGCCAGAGGCATTGAGCAGGCACCGGACTTCATTACCATCGACAGCAGCGACGGCGGTACCGGTGCTGCGCCGATGCCGCTGATGGACAGTGTCGGCCTGCCGTTAAAAGAAAGCCTGCCGTTGCTGGTGAATAAACTGGTCATGCATGGCCTGCGGGAGCGCATCCGGATCGTGGCGTCCGGTAAGTGCATAAACCCGACGGATGTGGGTGCGGCACTCTGTTTAGGGGCTGATTTTGTAGTTGGCGCGCGGGGCTTTATGTTCGCGCTGGGCTGTATTCAGGCGCTGCAGTGTAATAAGAACAGTTGCCCAACCGGAATTACCACCCATAATAAAGATCTGCAACGCGGGCTGGTACCGACGGATAAAGCGGTACGGGTGCGCAATTACCATGACAATCTGGTTCATCAGGTGGCAATGATCGCGCATTCCTGCGGGGTCTCCGAGCCCCGGGATTTAAAGCGGGAGCACGCTGCGGTGGTGTTAGAGGGGGGCCGTTCCGTGCCGCTGAATATCCTCTACCCTGAACACTGAACCGGGCCGTTAACAGGGAGAGGGTTATGACAACGTTAGCTGATCAGCAGGGTAACTGCTTGTGTGGCGATGTGACTGTAAAGGTGGACCAGCTGGATGCTCAGGTGGGGGTTTGCCATTGCGGTATGTGCCGTAAATGGGGTGGCGGGCCGTTACTGGCGGTGGATTGTGGAACCGGTGTACAGCTGGACGGTGACAGCCTGGCAACCTTTGTATCATCGGAATGGGCTGAGCGGGGCTTTTGTCAGCGTTGTGGCACCCATCTGTTCTGGCGGATGCGCCAGACCGGCCAGTATATTATGCCGGCGGGTTTATTTGCGGATACAGAAGGGCTGGTGCTGGATCATCAGATCTTTATTGACCATAAGCCTGATTATTATGCCTTTGCCAATGACACCAAATGTATGACGGAAGCGGAAGTAATCGCGATGTTTGCACCGGACAGTGATGGCACAGCCTGAACGTATTTTCTGCAGCCCCTGACGGGACTGTCAGAAGGAATGGGTTCAGTTACCGCAGACCAGATTAAAGATCATCGAACCAGTGTTCGTCATCAATTTCGCTGACTAATGCTTTTTGTTCGCGATGATCTTCGATGGCGCGACGCGCGAGAAGTGACCGTTTGCTGGCGACTTTCTGTCGTGCCTGTTGCTCTTCTTCTTCGATGCCAACCATGAGATCGAAGATTTCCGTTTGCAGTTCGTTGAGATCCTGACTTTTACGTAGCTGCATAGCACTCGCTCCTATACTCTTTCTCTAAGCAATCTGGCCCTCTGGTTTGATTGTATAGATCAGATACCAGAGAGTGGCTGCTGAAATGCACCGCAATAGTTTAATACGATTTTTGTACAATTTTCAAACACCCGTCCACAGAGTGAGCGTGCACGGGTATTCCTCAGCGACCGGCAGATTAGCAGGGGCAGGTGAAGTAACGGTGACAGAAAGATGGCTGAAAAATTACAGCCCGGGCTTGCGGATAGGCAGCCGCTTGTCGTTTTGACGCAGGCTTTTGAGGCTGCGTTTGATGGTTTTCAGATGATCCAGCAGACCCGGTCCCAGCTTCATGGCAACCCCGACCGCCAGTACGTCAATGACCACCAGGTGAACTACCCGGGAAGACATCAGGGTGCTGAGATCTTTATCTTCTTCCAGATCAATATGGATAGAGATATTGGCCAGCGCCGACAGGGGCGTGTTGCTCGGACACAGGGAAATGACCGTTGCGCCTGCGGCTTTCACCAGTTTAATGGCGTGCAGCAAATCTTTGGTCCGGCCCGTCTGGGAGATGGCAATGACCACGTCATCGTTGCTCAGGGTGGTGGCGGAGATCATCTGCATGTGCGGATCAGAATACGCCGAGGCAGAAATTTTCAGACGGTGAAATTTATGCTGGGCGTCGTCACACACCGGGGCGGAGGCACCGAAGCCGTAAAGTTCGACCCGGCCGGCTTTGGCAATGGCGTTGATGGCTGATTCCAGCGTGTCGGAATCCAGCTCTTCCCGGACCCGCATCATATTGCCAACGGTTGAGTCGAAAATTTTCTGCTTAAACTCGCTGACCGTATCTTTGCTGTTCAGGGAGAACTGTTCAAAGTTGGCGTTACTGGCCAGACCTTGCGCCAGAGTGAGTTTGAAATCCTGAAAGCCGTCGTAGTTCAGTGCCCGGCAGAAACGGACTACCGTTGGTTCACTGACGTTTGCTTCTGAAGCCAGATCGACAATGCGCATGTGGATTACCTCAGACGGGTTCTCCAGTACGTAATCAGCGACTTTCTGTTCTGATTTACGCAAGTTGCTTTTTGCATCAGCAATCGATTTTAAAAGATTCAGAGACTGCAACGTCCGACCTCTTCAGGATGATGGGTGTTCAGGGAGTATATCAATAAAATCGCCATTCTATAATCTATCCGCAGAAAACCCCAGAAGGTCTGTTGGTACTTTGGTTACTGATTGAAATTGCAGCAAATATGGCTGCGTGCTATTTTCCCTGAGTGAATAATAATAACTGCATAATTTTGTCCGCCTGCTGCGGTGTGATTGGTGTATGTAATCCGCTTTGCAGACTGGCATCGAAAGGGAGAACAACGTGAAACGTCGTGAGATAGTTAAAGTCCTCGGTTTGGGAGCGGCTGCGGTCGGTCTGGCTGCCTGTACTGAAGAAAAAGCCCCGGTTGCTGACTGTAAGCCTGAAGCGGCACCCGCACCGGCTATGCCTGAAAAGCCTGCGCCGATTGAATGGAAAATGGTCACCACCTGGCCGAAGAACTTCCCGGGCCTGGGCACCGGCGCGAACAAGTTGGCGGAGCTGATCGGTGAAATGTCCGGCGGCCGCATCACCGTTAAAGTATACGGTGCCAAAGAGCTGGTTGGCGCACTGGAAATTTTCGATGCGGTATCCCGCGGTACTGCTGAGCTGGGTCACGGCGCTTCATACTACTGGAAGGGTAAATCCACGGCGGCCCAGTTTTTTGCGGCGGTACCTTTTGGTCTGACGGCTCAGGAAATGAACTCCTGGCTGTATCACGGCGGCGGCATGGAACTGTGGGAAGAAGTGTATGCTGAGTTCGGTCTGATTCCGGGCGCTGCCGGTAACACCGGTGTACAGATGGGTGGCTGGTTCAACCGTGAAATTAACAGCGTTGAAGACCTGAAAGGGCTGAAAATGCGGATTCCGGGTCTGGGCGGTGAAGTACTGAAGCGTGCCGGCGGTACCCCGGTACTGTTGCCGGGCGGTGAAATCTTCCCGTCACTGCAGTCCGGTGCGATCGATGCGACTGAGTGGGTTGGCCCGTATAACGATCTGGCATTCGGTCTGCATAAAGCGGCTAAATTCTACTACTACCCGGGCTGGCATGAGCCGGGCACTACGCTGGAAACCTTCATCAATAAGGAAGCGTTTGAGAAACTGCCGGCTGACCTGCAGTCTATCGTCCGTAACGCGATCCGTGTGGCTAACCAGGACATGCTGGCTGACTTCACTGCGAAGAACAACCACGCACTGGAACAGCTGGTGAATGAGCACAATGTTGAACTGCGTAAATTCCCGGATGAAGTACTGATTCAGATGAAAGATCTGTCTGATGAAGTGGTGGCAGAAGAAGCGGCGAAAGATCCAATGTCGAAGAAAGTGTTCGATTCTTTCGTTAAATTCCGCGATCAGGCGAAGAAGTGGCACGCAGTGTCTGAACAGGCGTACCTTAACGCCCGCTCGCTGTAACCGTTCGGAACCGCTAAAAAAGGCCGCATTCGCGGCCTTTTTTGTGCCCGGTATTCAGATCACCGAGCGGGAACGCTGAATGAAATAGAGGCCGGCCAGCAGCAGAACGATGCCAATGATCCGGGAGCTGTTGACTGGAATCTGCGGGTTACCCAGCGCACCAAAATGATCCAGTACGGTAGACATAATGAGCTGGCCGACGATGGCCGCGGCCAGCATGTTGGCGATGCCGATCCTGGGCATCAGGTAAAGCATGGCGCTGACAAATACGGCACCGAGAAAGCCGCCGCAGTACAGATACCAGTTAATTTCTGTGAGCTTACGGATTTCCGGCACACTGCGCTGGACAAAAAACAGCACCAGTAAACAGGCGATCAGACCACCGATGTAAGAGATCAGGGTCGCCTGCATAGGATGTTCCATTAAGCCGCCCAGCCGGGCATTGAGCGCGCCCTGAATGGGCAGCATAAAACCGGCGGCGATGGCGAGCAGTAATAATCCGTATTGCATAAACACTCCCTGTTCTGCTGTTTACTGAGCCGGTCTGACAGCCTTCTGTAATGATTTGAAAGGTCTGATCCAGGCGTTGTCCACCAGGCTGGCCGGTAAGGCTTCACGGCTGATAATACGGGCCTGTTTGATGCGGGTTACCCCGGTTCTGAACAGGATGATATAAACATCACCAAGCTGGGTGCGGGCCGGGAAGTAGATGACTTTTCCGCTCAGTTTATGCTGACGTATATAGACATCCACCTGCTCAAGGGTGGCCAGCTGCACCAGTTGGGTCAGATATTCCTTACCTGGCTGCAACAGAATCCACTCCAGACTTTGCAGCCCGGAAACGGCCGGCGCTGCAGCCACGGGTGCCGGTTTGCTGATGGCGGTAAGGCGCTGGCCGGAGGTCAGGTTTTTAGTGGAAACCTTCGGTGCCGGTGCTGCCGGTTTTTCAGTTGCCGGGGCCGGTTTAGCAAGGGTGATTGCTTTGGGTGTGCTGGCCGGTTTGGTGGGCTTTGCAGGCATCGGTGCTTTTGAAGGCTGTGGCGCAGTGGCCGGCTTAGCAGGTGCCGGTGCGGTGACTGTTTTGACAGCCACCTTTGCTTGCGGCGTATGCTGGCGGTGGGGGACCAGTTCGGATTTCAATTTTTCAGAGATCACCGTTTTAGCGGCTTCTTCTTCCGCTTTGGCGGCCCGCTCTTCCGGTGAAATTTGCGCCAGCCGTTCATCAATGGATTGCAGCAGGGTTGAGCTGGATAAGTGTCCCAGTTCAGCAGAGTGACGGGCATATTCACGGGCTTTCTGCAGATCCTGCGGTACCCGCAGGCCTTTCAGATAGAGGATAGCCAGATGATAGAGCGCATAGGGGTTATCCTGGGCGGCAGCCTGTTCATACCAGTTAATGCTGGCTTCAATATCCAGGTCGGAATACATGATGCCCAGCGCCAGCTGTGCATCCTGATTGCCGGCGACGGCGGCCTGCTTGATCCAGCTGTGGCCCAGGCGTTCATTTTTCTCGACGCCTTCACCGCGGAGTAACATCACACCGGCCGTTAACTGACTGTCGATAATACCGGCTTTGGCAGAACGGCTGATCAGTTCAAAGGCTTTTGCGCCGTCCCGCGGGACACCGTTACCCTCTTTGTACAGCATGCCCAGATTGCGCTGGGCATGGGGGTTGTTCTTGTCGGCGGAAAACCGGTAAGCACCGATGGCCTTATCCAGGTCGATATAGGTTCCCTGCCCGTGCTGGTACGCCAGGCCCAGATAATAGCCCGCTTCGGGCAGCCCGGCCTGACGGGCAACTTGCAGCCATTTCAGGGCGTTTGCCTGGCTCTGGAAGTCATCAAAATGGAGGCTGTAGGTACGGGCAGCAAGAAAAGCCGCTTCGCCGTCACCCTGTTCGGCCAGTGGTTCACAGGCAGCCAGTGCTGCTGCAACCATATTGGTCTGAAAGGCTTCCCGGCAGGCTTCCTGAGCAGGCTGCGTCGCCGCCAGACACAGCGCTGGGAGCAGGGTTATTGCAGCTATGACAGATGTAATCAGACGCATCAGCGTGCTACTCCAGAAACCGGTGTATTGGGCCTGCAGAGAAAGCAGTCAGGTGAGAATGCTGCAGGACGTGAACTAGATTGCGTCCCGGCAGATTAGTTACCGGGGCATTATACCCCGGCAAATAGTCAGTGTTTATTGTTTTATGCCGTTTTGCAGTGATTCAAAGGTACGTATCCAGGCATTTTTGCTGATTTTATCAGGCACCTTGCCTTTCATCCCTGTCCGGGTGGTGACGACACCGTCGAAGCTGTCCCGGAAAAGGATAATGTAGACTTCTCCTAATTTTGTTTTAACCGGGAAGTAATCAACCAGCCCGGTGAGGTTATGCTGCCGCAGGTAAGGTTCGATTTCCTGCCGGGTTTTCAGCTGGGTCAGTTGGGCAAAATATTCACGCTTAGGCTGCTGCATGACCCAGTCTGTATCACGCAGGCCTTTGTCACCCGCTGTGGTCGCTACAGTGGCTGTCTCCTCAGAGGCAAGAGACGGGGAGGTAAGTGTGGTCTGACGGTTGATCTGTGCCAGCAACTCAGTGCCTTTGCTGTGGCCCTGCTGTTCAGCCTGCCGGGCAAAATAAGTGGCCTGCTTCAGATCTTGCTCTAACCGTTCATCTTGCCAGTAGAGAATGGCCAGGTTATACAGAGCATAAGGGTTGTTCTGTTCCGCTGCCCGGTTATACCACAGCAGGCTGGCATCCAGGTCTGAGTCCTGTAACATTACGCCAAGGGTCATCTGTGCGTTACTGTCGCCGTTTTCGGCAGCGCGGGTCAGCCATTCCTGTGCCAGTCCGGGATTTGGTGCAGTGCCGGTGCCCTGCAGGTACATAATGCCCAGATTGTACTGGCTGGCGGCTTCACCGGCACCGGCCGATGCGGTGAAATATTCAAAGGCTTTCGGGTAGTTCTGTGCGGTGCCGATACCGGCGCTGTACATCAGTCCTAAATTTCGCTGGGCTTTTGCGTTGCCCAGTGAGGCGGACTGCTGGTAGGTCTTGATGGCCAGAGGCAGGTCTTTGGTGATACCGGTGCCGGTCTGATAGGCAATGCCAAGGTTGTAAGCTGCTTCTGCATGCTCCAGCTCTGTGGCCCGTTGCAGCCAGTAGATCGCTTTGGGGTAATCCACTGGCTGTGTGTCGGTAGTAATCCGGGCCATGATGAAGTTGGCCTCAGGAAAGCCCTGATCTGCCAGTGGTTCGCACTGCTGCCGGGCCTGTTCCAGCTGGCCGGCTGCGAAGCTGCTTATGCAGGCGTCGGTATCCGATCCGTGTGCTGTCAGACTGATAAACAGGCTGGTCAGCATGCAAATTCCGGTTGCTTTAGCCGTCATTCTTTTTCCCTCAGATGTTTTATCCGTAAACCAGTGTCGGTAACCAGGTTGCCAGTGCCGGCCACTGCGCGATGGCGATCAGTGCCAGTAACTGAATCAGTATAAACGGGATAACGCCCCGGTAAATCTGCATCGTCGTGATGCTGGCCGGTGCGACCCCGCGAAGATAGAACAGGGCAAACCCGAACGGCGGCGTCAGGAACGAAGTCTGCAGGTTGATGGCGATCATAATGCCCAGCCAGATCGGGTCCAGCCCCATCGACAGCAGAATCGGCGCAACAATTGGCACCACAACGAAGGTGATTTCAATGAAGTCCAGGAAGAAGCCGAGCAGGAAGATGACCAGCATCACCAGCAGGACCGCGCCGAATACGCCACCGGGCAGATCTGTCAGAAATTCCCGTACCAGATCGTCACCGCCGTAGCCGCGGAAGACCAGCGAGAAGATTGAGGCACCTACCAGAATAATAAATACCATGGAGCTGACCTGGGTGGTGGTCTGCATGACTTCTTTCAGAATCTCCAGCGTCAGACAGCGGCGCATCAGGGCCAGCAGAATGGCGCCCACTGCACCCACCGATGCGGCTTCTGTCGGCGTTGCCCAGCCCGCCAGAATGGAGCCCAGCACCAGCCCGACCAGTAAAACCGGCGGTAACAGGGCAGAACATACTCGCTGGAGCATGTTATCCATTGCGGTACGCTCTTCTTCCGGGATAGCTGGCACCGTGTCCGGCTGAAAAATGGCCTTACCCACCAGATAGAGAATATAGGCACCGACCAGCATCAGACCCGGAATCAGGGCCCCCAGAAACAGATCGCCGACGGTGACGGTTTCCGGTGAGAAGATCCCCCGGTCCAGCTGGGATTGCTGATACGCAGATGAAATTACATCACCCAGTAACACCAGTACGATGGATGGCGGGATGATCTGCCCCAGCGTACCGGACGCACAGATGGTGCCGGTGGCAACACCCGGGTCATAACCCCGGCGCAGCATGGTTGGCAGGGATAACAGGCCCATGGTAACCACGGTTGCCCCGACAATGCCGGTACTGGCGGCCAGTAACATACCGACGACGGTCACTGAAATACCCAGGCCGCCCCGCAGCGGGCCGAACAGTGCTGCCATGGTATCCAACAGATCTTCAGCAATTTTAGAGCGTTCCAGCATGACGCCCATAAAGACAAACAGGGGCACTGCAATCAGTACTGTGTTGTTCATGATGCCGAAAATACGGTTTGGCACGGCCTCCAGAAACTGGGGTTCAAAAGTGCCGGTCATAATACCGATGGCGGCAAAAATCAGACCTGTGCCCGCCAGAGAAAAGGCCACTGAATAGCCCAGCAGCAGGACAATAATTGCGCCCAGAAATAACAGCAGCGGCAGTAATTCAGTGATCATAACGGGTGCTCCAGGTCATCAGTTTTTAACAGGTGGCCGTCGCCGGTCAGCACTAGCAGATTACGTAACAGTTCTGCCAGCCCCTGCAGGAGCATCAGTACAGGCATGACAATGAGGCAGGTTTTGAGGATAAAGAGGGCCTCTATACCACCGGCTTCCTGCGAGCCTTCCAGATTTTTCCAGGAGAAGGCGACATAGTCCCAGGAGATCCACAAAATAAATCCGGCAACCGGGAATAACAGAAACAGGGTGCCAATGATGTTGATGATGGCTTTACCGCGTTCACCCAGCGGCCGGTAGAAAATATCCACCCGTACATGGCCGTCATGTTTCAGGGTGTATCCGGCGGCGAGCAGGAACACAAAACTGTGCATGTAAATGACCGATTCCTGTAGCTGGATGTTGCCCACTTCGAACACATACCGCATGACAACAACAATGAAGGTGACAATCACCATGGCCAGCGTCAGCCAGGAAATAGAACGGCCAATGCATTCACTCAGACCGTCGAGACAGTTAATGGCTTTAACCATGAAGTTACTTTTCATAGGAGCGCGTCTTTTGGAAAATTTACCGGTCAGTATAACAAGAAAAAACCGAATAATATTAAGCATCTTGGTTATTAAAACAACAGTTTGGCGCTGGCGGGTAAATTTCCCTTTCAGAGGCGGGAAAAGTCACAGTTTTGCAGCTGAAAAGCTGCAAAATCTACCAATACCCGTACAATAGAGCACTTTAAACCAAAGAGAATTCTGCTATGTCACAGTGGATGCTGGAAAAAGAGATCAAGGCCCTGGATGGGTGGCAACTGACGGCCTTTTCGGTTGCGCTGACTGAACGTATGTATCCGAATTTTGCATTGTTTTCCCGGTTGCTGGAGTTTGGTGACCGGCAGCAGGTGCGGCAGATTCTCGACGGTGTCTGGAACCATCTGGGGAACACCGGTGCAAAAATGAACTTTGAAGTTCAGCTGAGCAATATTGAAGACAATATGCCGGATTTGGATGAGTTCGATATGTACGGTGCATCGCCGGCACTGGATGCCATGGTGGCATTATTTTCCTGTGTCAGCTGTTTACTGGATAACAGCCGGGCGGAAGCGGCAAATATCGGCAATCTGTCGCTGGAATGTGTGGCAACCTTTGTGGAAGTGACTGCCGAAGCGCAGTTATCTGATGAAGAAGTCCTGCGGCTGATCAGTAACCACGACATGATGTTGCAGGAAGAAGCGTTCCAGGAAGAAGTGGTGCGCCGTATTAACAGTGTGAAGCAGCCAAATGCCAAATTCATTGCTGAACTGCGCGAACTGGCGGCTAACGAAGGTGTCAGTAATATCGGTGTGAGCGACGACTGATGCTGAAACTGGGGTTGGCGTTACTGATTTTACCCGGCGTGGTGCTGATGGCGCTGTTCTGGCAGGACCTGGGCGTTATGCGGGATTGTCAGGCGCAGGGATTGTCATTTGACCCTTATGCGCAGTCATGCAGCGAAACTGAACAGGCATTTGTACCCTTTGGGCAGCGTAACCCGGTGCTGGTGAATTCGGTGATGCTACTGTCAGTGTTAGGGCTTGCTTGCTGTTTATATGGTCTTTATGTACGGGCCCGCTGAGGGGCGTGCAGTGGAAAGGATAATCAATGGCTAAGAAAATCTGGCTGGGCATTCTGCTGATCAGTATTGCCGGGTTGCTGTGGGCCTGGCTGGCGGGGCCGCAGTGGCTGGAAGAATGGAACCGTGCAAGTCAGCAGGAGCAGCAGGCATTCCAGCAACAGGGGACGTCTCTGGGAAGCGGCACGGATCAGCAGGGCTGCTTTGAGGCCGCACTGGCATCTTTCGATCAGTGTCAGGATTCAGAATATAAGTGCACCGTGAATAACGGGATTCTGCTGAAAGCCTGCTGGCAAACCAGCCTTCCAAGTGAAGGTTTCTGTGATAATGTGCCAGCGTTTGCTGAAGACCCCAGTGAAGATGATAAAGCCTGGATGAAAGACAGTTGTCTGGCAGCAGGCATTAACGGTTCCGGTTGCCGGTTACTGATGCGCCAGAAGCAGCAGCTGTGTAGCAGTTAAGCCGTTAAAGGTTTGTCCTGGCATAAAAAAACCGCGCCTGGCGCGGTTTTTTTATGCCAGCTATTCAGGCGAAGCTGAGAATCAGTTTCCCGCATACATGGCCGGTTGCGCTCAGCTCGAAGGCTTCCTCCAACTGATCGGGCCGGTAGCTGTCATTGAGCTGCAGGCGCAGAATATCATCGGCGTAGAGGGCGATGATCTGTTCCAGCTGGGCGGCATCTGGCATAACTCTGATCGCCTCAACATGGCGGTTCTGGGCCTGGCCGGCAGCGGCGACGATGTCTTTTGTGACTGACGGCAGGGTGACCAGTCTGCCATCCGGCTTCAGGCATTCAAGGGCTTCAATGCCGCTCTCCCCGCCGACACAGTCAATGATCAGGTCAATGTCTTTGGCGTGTTCCGGCACCCGCTTATGTTGGTAATCGATGACCCGGTCAACGCCTAAATCGCCCAGAAATTCATGGTTATGCATAGAGGCGGTACCCAGCACATGTGCCCCGGCCCACTTCGCCAGTTGCACGGCTAAATGTCCGACACCTCCGGCGGCGCCCAGTATCAGTACACACTGGCCGGCTTTCAGCTGGCCTTTGTCAAACAGTGCCTGCCATGCAGTCAGGCTGGCGGTGGCCAGGCCACCGGCTTCCTCGAGCTCGACAATATCAGGCACCCGGGCGATCTGGTCGGCCGGTACGGCAATGTATTCGGCATAACAGCCGGCAGGTTCTGGGAAGCGGATCATACCGAAGACCCGGTCGTCTGCCTGCCACCGTGTGCCGTTGCCATTGACAATGGCGCCGGAGAATTCCCAGCCTGGCACGAAGGGTAAATTACCGATAAATGCGCTTGCTCCGCCACCTGAGCAGGTTTTCCAGTCAATCGGGTTGATCCCTGCAGCGGCTGTCTTTACCAGTACTTCACCGGGTTTGAGTTCAGGTACCGGTAAGGGCTGGTACTGTAATACTTCCGGACCGCCGAACTGATGAATAACAAATGCCTGCATAATGTGCTCCGTTGGCGTCTGAGTTGAATGAACAGGATAGTCCCATAAACCGTTCTGTAAACATATCGTTCCATAAACATACAGTTTAGACCAGTGACCGCTTCAGGGATTCCGCTGGCGCAAGGAGAGAACCGAGACGTTTGGTTAAGTTAGCCCTGCTCAGTCATCAGATATACTCGGGTGGGCGGAGAAATTACTTCACTTAATTACATCGTTACAGGAACGGCTGTGTGCCGTGGAGGTCTTAATGTATCTGGTAATTGCTGAACAGATATTGATGCTGGCAGGCATCGTGGTATTTCTGGTGTCGCTTGGCATGTATGTGCTGCGCAGCGGCGATTTTAAGTCGATACTGGTGTTCTGGCAGGCGACGATCGAATTCAGTAAGCGGGAATTTATTATAAACCGGGTCGGTTTATCTATGATGGTGGCGGCGGTCTTGGTACGCTTCTTTAACTATTTTATCGCATGACCGATCCAATCAGAGGCAGATGAATGAAGGGCAATCCTTTCCGTGGCGCAGGGTATTTTTTGCGCGGTTTGAGTATGTTACCGGAAAAAGGTATCCGGCATTTTGTGCTGGTACCGTTACTGATCAATATTTTTCTGTTTGCCGGGGCGATCTGGCTATTGTTTGATCAGATGAGTGTCTGGATTGATTATCTGCTCTCCAGCATGTTGCCCGACTGGGCATGGCTGGATTTTTTGCGCTATCTGCTCTGGCCTCTGGTGGCCGGCTCAGTTCTGGTGATTGTGTATTTCAGTTTCAGCGTGGTTGCTAACATTATAGCGGCCCCTTTTAACGGCATTTTGTCGGAGAAGGTTGAACAACGCCTGAGAGGCGCAACCGTGACGGATACCGGCTGGAAGGAAATGATTGCCATGGTGCCTCAGGCGGTCGGCCGGGAAATTTCCAAACTGGTGTATTATCTGCCGCGCTTCCTGTTGATATTTGTGATTGCTCTGATTCCGGTGGTTGGCCTGGCTGCGCCGATTCTGTGGTTCCTGTTCGGTTGCTGGATGATGGCCATTCAGTACTGTGACTATCCGATGGACAATAACAAGGTCAGCTTCACCGATATGCGTGTTGCGCTGAAGCAAAAGCGTTTAACGTCGATGGGCTTTGGTGGTTTGGTCTCCATTGGCATGATGATTCCGCTGGTGAACCTTCTGATCATGCCGGCAGCGGTAATTGGTGCGACGATTTACTGGGTGGAAGAGTATGCCAGTGAACCGGCAGCGCCTGGCCGAAATATTTCCTCAGGCGCGGAGCCGCGTCTGACCCGTGACTAATTTTTTAAAGGTAATACCGATGGCAGTAAGCGTTGGTTGGGTAAACCGTATTAAGCAGGGTATGCGCCTGACCACTGTCGTGGCAGTGGCGGCGCTCGCCGGGTGCAGCTTTGCGCCGAAAGAGGCCGGTATCGGTGACGCTGTCAGTTGGAATTCGCTGGACGGCTGGCAGCAGGATCAGCAGGCGGATGTCTGGCCGGGGTTGCTGGCCCAGTGTCAGAAGCTGCGTAAGAAATCGGCGGACTGGCAACGGATCTGTCGCGCCGCTGATCAGTTGGGGACGCCGGATCACCGTCAGGCCCGGGCATTTTTTGAAAGCCATTTTCAGGTGTACCGGATCAATGGCACGGAAGGCCGTAAAGATGGCCTGATCACCGGCTATTACACGCCGTTGTTGCATGGCAGCCTGCAACGTTCGGAACGGTATTCCTATCCCCTGTACCGCAAGCCGGCGGACATGCTGGGTATTCAGGTGCAAAGCTGTGCTGACCGCGCGGCCCGCTGCCGTGGCCGGGTGATCGGTGATCAGGTGATGCCATATTACAGCCGGGCAGAGATTGACGGCCCGGATCAGCCGCTGGCCGGTCAGGAATTGCTCTGGGTGGATGATCCCAATGCGGCGTTCTTCCTGCACATTCAGGGCTCAGGTGTGGTGCAGCTGGATACCGGTGAGCTGGTGGCCGTTGGCTATAAAGATCAGAATGGTCATGCTTATAAGCCCATTGGCCGGGTGCTGATCGAGACCGGTGAGATTGCTAAAGAGGATATCTCGCTGGATACCATTAACCGCTGGCTTGAGGCGCACCCTGAGCGGGCTGACTGGCTGAAAAACCAGAACCCCAGCTATGTGTTCTTTTACTTGTCAGACACGGTTGAGAGCGGCCCCCGCGGCTCGCTGAACGTGCCGCTGACCAATGAACGCAGTGTGGCGGTTGATCGCAAGATTATCCCGCTGGGCACGCCTCTGTGGCTGAATACCACGCTGTTTGATGATTCTGCCTATCAGCGTCTGGTACTGGCACAGGATACCGGCGGGGCGATTAAGGGCCCGGTGCGGGCGGATGTGTTTTTTGGCCGGGGTGAGCGGGCGAAACAGCTGGCGGGCCATATGAAGCAAAGCGGTGAGTTATTCGCCTTACTGCCTAAGCCGCAGTAAAGAGTACTGAGCATAAAAAACCTGCCCATCGGCAGGTTTTTTTATGCTTCTAAGATTGCAGAGTGTATGTCAGTCGTCATCCAACTCGTCCAGTTCTTCAACTGCCGGATGTTTTACCTTGTTAATCAGCTCTTTAGGGAAGTGACAGCTGAAGGTGCTGCCTTTGCCCAGGGTACTCTTGATGGCCAGTTTGCCGCCGTGACGGTTCAGCACGTGTTTAACGATGGCCAGCCCCAGTCCGGTGCCGCCGCTGTCCGATGAACGGCTTTCGTCTACACGGTAGAAACGTTCAGATAACCGGTCGATATGAATGCTGTCGATGCCGGGGCCATTGTCTTTAACGGCAAAGTGCGCACCGTTTTTATCCACCCACCAGCGGATGGTAATCGTGCCTTCCGCCGGTGTGTAGCGCACGGCATTAAAGACCAGATTGGAAAATGCGCTGTAGATTTCTGATTCCTGCCCCAGCAGGCTGAAGTCCGGGTCCACATCCAGTTTAATCTGATGATTCTTGTCCTTGCCGAGGCTGTGGGCATCGTCGGTGATCTTGCGAATCATTGACTGTACCGGGACTGGCAGTTCGTCGGAGATATGCGGGCTGGCTTCCAGACGTGACAACAGCAACAGGCCGGAGACCAGATTTTCCATGCGTTTTGATTGCTTGGCCATCTGATTCAGGCCGCGGCGCAACGGCGCAGGTAAATCCTGATCCAGATAGGTTTCCAGATAACCGCGAATAACCGTTAACGGAGTGCGCAGTTCATGGGAGGCATTGGCAACAAAGTCCTGGCGGGTCTGTTCCAGCTGGTTAATCCGGGTAATGTCTCTGGCCACCAGTATGCGGTCGCCGTAGCCAAACTTGGTGAGCTGGTATTCCAGCGCGACCAGGCTGTCGACCGGAGATGGTAATTGCAGCGGTTCGTCGTAATTTTCTTTGCGGTAATAGCGGATAAAACGCGGGTCGCGCAGCAGGTTCATCACGGAACGGCCACGGTCGGTCTGTACTTTTAAGCCCAGAAGGCGGTCAGCAGAGCGGTTCCACCATTCAAGGTTGTTGTCCCGGTCGATGATGACAATGCCGTCTCCCAGCGCCGCTGAGGATTGCTGAAAGCGGGTAATGATATTACGCAGTGACTGATTGCGGGACTGATTGCGTTTCTGGTCCCGGGCCAGTTCATCAAACAGTTCTCCCCAGTGGCCTTTGCTTTCCGGGACATCGGAACGGTCGCCTTTGGTGAGCCATTCCTGCAGGCGGGTAAATTCCCTGACCTGGAGGACCGCCCAGCCGAGCAGAAACACGGCGAGGGTCCAGCCGGGATAACCGATCACCAGCCCCACAACGGTGCCGGCCATCGCGGTCAAAAATAAACTGCCAGAAATGGAATGATTACGGTTGTACATTCTGTCGGTTCCGGGTGATGTCTATGGCAGCTTAGCGCGGAAACTTCGGCTTAAGCAACTTGCGATGAGAACCGGTAACCGGTGCCGCGAACGGTCTGAATCAGATATTCGTGGCGCGCTCCCAGCGCTTTACGTAACCGCCGGATATGGACGTCGACGGTACGTTCTTCAACGTATACATTGCCACCCCAGACCATATCCAGTAACTGGCTGCGGGAGTAGGCGCGGTCCTGATGGGTCATGAAAAACTGTAACAGGCGAAACTCGGTTGGCCCCAGTTCCAGTGGCTTGAGTTCGGCGCTGACCCGGTGAGACACAGGGTCCAGTGTCAGATTATCAACGGTAATCGGCTCTTCAATGCCTTTAGGTGTGGCACGGCGCAATACGGTTTTCAGCCGGGCAACCAGTTCACGGGGTGAGAATGGCTTGGTGATGTAATCATCAATGCCTGATTCCAGGCCTTTGATTTTATGGTCTTCATCACCTTTGGCGGTCAGCATGATGATCGGGATGTCGGCGGTCACTTCATCTTTACGTAACCGGCGGGCGAATTCTACGCCGCTGATGCCGGGCATCATCCAGTCCAGCAATACCATGTCCGGCTTTTCATCCAGAACAATGCTGTGGGCTGCCTGGGCAGACTCTGCTTCCATACATTCGTAACCGGCCATTTCTAATGCAACCGCAATCATTTCCCTGATTGGGGCTTCATCGTCGACGATCAGAATTCGTTTATTGGATGACATGCTCGATCACCTTCTTTAGACAATTCTTTAGACGAGCATATTAGATTATTAAACTGTTACAGAAATATGACAAATTTTGCTTATGTAACAGGAATTATCAGGAGATTAGCCAATAATCCAGGGCAATGCCGATAAACAGCGCCATGCCTGCGTAGTGATTATTGAGAAACGCCCGGAAGCAGGCTTCGCGCTGGCGGTGGCGGATCAGCCACTGTTGCCAGATAAAACAGCCTGCCATGACCAGCAGGCTGAGGTAGAAGTACTTACCCATATCCAGCTGATTACCAAGCAAAATAAAGGTGAGCAGGGTCAGCGCCTGCAGCATACCGACAATCAGTTTGTCCGCATCGCCGAACAGAATAGCGGTGGATTTAATGCCGATTTTAAGGTCGTCGTCCCGGTCTACCATGGCGTATTTGGTATCGTAGGCGGTGGTCCACAGCACCGTGGCGGTATAAATCAGCCAAGCGTGGGCGGGGACCGCTTCACCGGTTGCGCTGAAGGCCATCGGCACCGCCCAGGCAAAGGCCATGCCCAGAACAATCTGAGGCAGATGGGTGTAGCGCTTCATAAAGGGGTAGCAGGCGGCGAGAAACGCACCGCCGAACGACAGCAGGATGGTTTGCGTATTGGTAAACAGCACCAGAATAAAGGCCAGACCGATGAGGACAAAAAACAGTATCAGCGCTTCTTTGGCGGTGGCTCTTCCGGCGGGAATAGGGCGTTGGGCCGTGCGTTTTACATGGCCATCAACTTTGCGGTCCGCAAAGTCATTGATCACACAGCCTGCGGAGCGCATCAGAAAGGTGCCCAGGCAGAAAATCACCAGTAAGTGCAGGCTGGGGACGCCTTCAGCAGCGATCCACAGGGCCCAGAGTGCCGGCCACAGCAGCAGATAGATACCGATGGGTTTTTCCACCCGCATCAGCTGTCCGTAGGCTTCAAGGCGGTCTCTGCTGAAAAGTTGTCTGCTCATAAGGGTCAGGTCTGTGCTCTCAGAGGTGTTTTGCATCAAGTAATGCCGGCAGAAAAACTTCCGATACCAGCAGGGGTTTTTCGCTCAGGTAAAACAGTGACCGGCGCGCCCACGCAGATCCGCCATCGCGGATTTTCAGGCGGCTGATCTGTAATGGACCCCGGCGCATGGTCGGATCACGGAACAGTATACTGCCCAGCGAACGGCTGCCCACAAAGTTAAGTTCCCGCTGCTTGCCGGTGAGGGTTGTCGCCGGGATGACTGAACGGGCGAATACCCAGGGCTGGCCGTTGCCGATTAGCTGTACTTCCCGGATGACCGCCAGCTGACGGGGGCGCATCCCCAGTGCTTTGGCTTCTGAACGGGTCGGATGATGCCAGCCCTGACGGATAACTTCGACACGAAAATCACCCTGGCTGGCACTGATCAGCCGCTGGGTTAAAGAGCCCGGATCCAGCAGCCATTTACGCCAGCACAAGGGTGCGTCGGTACTGGCGGGACGCCGCAGGGTGTACCAGCGAACATCGAAGCTGTTGTCATTCAGGGCTGAAGGTATCGGCACGGCAAAATCTCAAAGATATTGTTCCACAGGCGTAAAGCGATGACGCACTTTTAAAACAGCCGCTATGTTATCACTTACCCCGGGGAATCATAGACTTGATCACGGAGCCCCGGATTTTTCGTTGCGCTGGCGCAGGATTTTTTGCCCCGGGGATTGGGCTTGTCAGCCCCTTTGGGTAACATGCGTGCTATGAATACACAGAATCTTAATGCCTCTCCTGAAGAGGTGCGCCAGCTCACCGAAGACTGGGTTCGCAGTATGGTTGTGGGGCTGAACTTATGCCCGTTTGCAGCACCTGTCCTGAAAGATCAGAGCCTGCGTTTTTTTGTCTCTGAGGCGAAGGATGAAAAAGCCCTCACGGCGGATTATCTGCAGGAGCTGGACAGGCTGATGCAGGCGGATGAAAAAGACATTTCCACAACGTTGCTGATTGCGCCTTACATGCTGGCGGATTTTTACGATTATCTGGATACGCTGACCGAGTTCGAAATCCTGCTGGAAAGGGCCGAGCTGGAAGGCGTGCTGCAACTGGCCAGCTTCCATCCCGGTTATCTGTTCGGCGGTGTCCCGGCGGAGGATATCAGTCACTGGACGAACCGGGCACCGTACCCCACCTTTCATATTATCCGTGAGGCTCAGATGAGCCGGGCGTTAACTCATTTTAAGAATCCTGAGGAAATTCCGGAGCGGAATATTCAGCGGCTGGAAAAACTGGGCCGTGAGGGGCTGATTAAGCGTTTTCCACCGTTTGCGGATTATGCAGACAGCTAACGGACATCTGGACAGGGAGGGTGCAGGTAATGCGTGAAGTGCTGAGGCAAAAAATCATTACCGTTTGCGATAAAAAAATCGCCGCGAAGGGGCCGGATGTGGGGCTGTCATTCTATGCGTTTTTTGCGAACAAAAATGATGATCCGGCACTGCTGATGGAAGCCGCCACCTGGTGGATTGAGCGGCATCAGCTGGATCATTTTGAAAAAGCCCACAAAGTCAGGGCAATGGTTATGCAAGGGCTTTGACAGCCCGCAGGCCGGATCAGCGGCGCTGATTAAAAATCATCACCTGATTACGGCCCGCTGACTTGGCCTTATATAAGGCCTGATCCGCCTGTTCGATGAGCGCCCGCGGTGAACTGCCATTGGCCGGAATCAGGGTGGATATCCCAAGGCTGGCGGTGACTTTGTCAGCCACATCTCCGGTGTGGGGGATTTCCAGCCGGTTGATATTATCGCGGATATTTTCCGCCAGTTTCTGTGCACCGGCCAGATCGGTTTCCGGCAGCAGGATGCAAAATTCTTCGCCACCATAGCGGCTGACAATATCCTGTACCCGCCGTGCAGAGTCCTTAATGGCTTTGGCGACCTGACGCAGGCAGTTATCGCCGTTCAGGTGGCCGTAGTGGTCGTTGTAGGCTTTGAAGTAATCAATATCCAGCAGGATCAGCGACAGGCTCTGTTTGGAGCGCTGGCTGCGACGCCATTCCATTTCCAGGGTGCGTTCAAATTCGCGGCGGTTGTATACCTGGGTCAGGTTGTCGATGCTGGCCGCGCGGGCCAGCAGGTCATGGGAGCGTTTCAGCTGCAGGAGAATGCCGATACGGGCCTGAATGATCGCCGGATTGCGGTGTTCCAGCAGGTAGTCAGCGGTACCGGCATCGTACAGTGAGGCTTCCAGTGTGTCGTCCAGCTCCGGTCCGATACAGGCCAGTGGAATCTGTTTTTCCCGCAGGTAATGATTCAGTTCCAGACAGCGTTCGGCCAGACTGTTGTCCTGCACCGGCTGATGGATGAGGACCAGATCAGGGCACTGTTCCGGGGATACCAGTTGTTCTTTGAGCGCCGGCCAGGACTGCGGCAACAGCAGGTTGTAGTTGTCCCGCAGGATGGAGAGTACGTTCCACAGTTTGTGACAGGCGTCTTCTCCGAAGACGGCGATTGTCTGGCGTTCTTTGTGCCGGGATGTTGGCTGATTTTCCGGGCTGCTGACGCTTTGCCCCTGAAAGAACTCAATGATGTTTTTATAGTTTTGCAGCCCCACCATACGCCGGCCGTCACTGCTTTGTATGGCCGGGGTGCGCATGCCAAAATTACCGGCTTCCCATTGTGCCTGCCAGTCATGCAGGATGGCTTCACAGGTTTCGTCCGCTTCGATTTCGGTGGTCAGGTCACAACTTTCCAGCGCGTTGAAGATGACCGGTGAGTCGGAGATGTCTTTACCTTCGATCCACAGGTTACGGTACAGGGCCTGCCGAAAGCAGGGCAGGCTGGCCGGGGCCGTCTTGCCAACGGCGATGACACAGAGGCTGGGAAAGTAACTGTCGCTGCGGTTGGGGGGCAGGGTGATGGAGATGTCAGGAATACGGTTACGGATATCAAAGATGTCGCTGGCAATTTCCGACATACTTTCTGTGGCGCTGGCATAGCTGCTGATATCGGTAGTGTGTTCGACCAGCCGCCATTCCACTTTGTTCAGCAGATTATGGCTGCTGAGTAACTCATGTAACGCATAGCTGAAAGGGCAATTTAAGTCGCCGTAAACGATATAGTCAGCCATGGGAATTCCTGCCGTTCAGATTGATAGATTGCCGTCCCTGGAATACCAATAATAGTATTCAATAGTATTCTATATCGGCTGAGTGGCAGAAAATCCAGTTTTTTCACAGACTTAATACTATCCGGTGACTAAAAATTATATTCTGAAAACGTCTTTTAAGGCGGCTGCAGGTCTATTTTTGTTTATCAATATAAACGTACTACAAGATACGGAAGTATTGAGCTAGAATTAATTTTTGCACACAGACCCGGCGTGGGAATGCCGGAAAACAGGACGTGAGTTGTACCTGTCTGACAACTAAACAGGGGAAGGAAAGAGACTGTGCTGATCGAACGCAGAGGGAAGGCGACCGGTAAACAGAACCGGAGAGCGACAGAGAAGAAGGGCATTGCTACCTGTGATATGCAGGGCGACCTTTGGGAGCTGGATGCATTATTTCTTGGCTACATGAAGGCCATGGTGCAGGGCTGGTGTGGCGGCTCAGTTCCGGAAGATGTTATGCAGGGTCTGAAGAATTACGGACACTATCAGGCAGAGGGCTATATTATGCGGGCTGAACCGAAGAATAATGGCCGGATCCTGTTACAGATCGAAAAAAGTTAAGCGCCGAACAGATATCAAAAAGGCAGCCCGTGGCTGCCTTTTTTGTGGCCGGTGACCGGTCTTAACTGTCATCTGATTCGTGCTGACGCACGGTTTTCTTGATATCGCTGAGGCTGCTGTGGCGCACATCTGTGCCACTGACCAGATAGATCAGGTGTTCAGCCATATTGCGGGTGTGATCACCGATCCGCTCCAGACTGCGCAGTACCCAGATTACATTCATGACGTTGGAAATAGACCGCGGGTCTTCCATCATGAAGGTCACCAGCGTCCGCATGGCGGTACGGTATTCCTGATCGACAGACTTATCTTTCTTGGCAACTTTGTAGGCCATTTCAGCGTCACTGCGGGCAAATGCGGTCAGGCAGTCCTGCAGCATCTGGCGAACCAGATTACCGATGTGGCGGACTTCCTGATAACCACGGCCTTTACCGTTATCTTCTGCCAGTTCAATGGCGTGACGGCAGATACGGCTGGCTTCGTCACCCATGCGTTCCAGATCGCTGATGGTCTTACTGATCGCGATAATCAGGCGCAGGTCGGCCGCAGCCGGCTGGCGGCGGGCGATAATACGGGTGCACTGTTCGTCGATCATCAGTTCCATATCGTTGATGATCTGGTCATTTTTACGGGCCTGTTCGGCCTGTTCGGCATCGCCTTCAATCAGGGCTTCAATGGCGTCGTTTACCTGCCGCTCAACAATGCCTCCCATGGTCAGCAGTTCGGTACGGACCTGCTCCAGTTCGTCGTTGAACTGCTGGGAAATATGCGTGCTGTGGTGATCCTGTTCGTATGTCATGGAAAATTCCTCGGTTATCCGTAACGACCGGTGATGTAGTCTTCAGTCTGTTTCTTTTCCGGATTGGTGAACAGGGTATCTGTGACACCAAACTCGATCAAATCGCCCATATACATGAACGCGGTGTAATCAGACACCCGGGCAGCCTGCTGCATGTTGTGTGTCACGATAACAATGGTGAAGTCTTTCTTCAGCTCGTGGATCAGTTCTTCGATTTTCAGTGTAGAGATCGGATCCAGTGCTGATGCCGGCTCATCCAGCAGCAGTACTTCAGGCTTCACGGCGATGGTACGGGCAATCACCAGACGCTGCTGCTGACCACCGGACATGCCCAGCGCGCTTTCGTGCAGACGGTCTTTTACTTCATCCCACAGGGCAGCGGATTTCAGGGCCCATTCAACGGTCTCATCAATGACGCGTTTCTTGGTAACACCCTGAATACGCAGGCCGTAGGCAACGTTTTCATAAATGCTCTTCGGGAACGGGTTTGGCTTCTGGAATACCATGCCCACCCGGCGACGCAGTTCGGCAACGTCAACCGCACGTTCGTAGATGTTCTGGTTATCCAGAACGATCTCGCCGTTGATTTGGCAGCTGTCGACCAGGTCGTTCATGCGGTTGAAGCAGCGCAGCAGGGTTGATTTACCGCAACCGGACGGGCCGATGAAGGCCGTCACCCGGTTTTTAGGGATGGTCATGTTGACGCCGTGCAGGGCGCGCTTATCCCCGTAGTACAGTTCCAGATCGTTGACTGTCAGGGCAACGGTTTCGTCTTCCAGACGCAGAGTCTGATTCTGACGCTGCATAGCCGAAATATCGATCGAGTGGGTTTTTACTTCAGTAGTCATAGTCAATATTCTCTGTTCGGCTTACATTTCAAGCGCTTTATACTTTTCGCGTAGATGATTTCGGATTGCGATGGCTGACAGGTTCAGCAGGGCAATCACGGCAACCAGCAGCAGAGCAGTTGCGTATACCAGCGGACGGGCCGCTTCAACGTTAGGGCTTTGGAAACCAACATCATAGATGTGGAAGCCCAGGTGCATAAATTTCTGATCCAGATGGATGTACGGGTAGTTACCGTCCAGTGGCAGGCTCGGCGCCAGCTTCACTACACCCACCAGCATCAGGGGGGCAACCTCACCGGCGGCACGGGCAATCGCCAGAATCACACCGGTCATCATTGCCGGGCTGGCCATTGGCAGTACCACGCGCCACAGGGTTTCAAACTTGGTAGCGCCCAGTGCCAGGCTGCCTTCACGGACGGCCCGGGGAATCCGGCTCAGACCTTCTTCAGTGGCAACAATGACGACAGGTACGGTCAGCAGGGCCAGCGTCAGAGACGCCCACATCAGACCCGGTGTACCAAAGGTTGGGGATGGCTTGGCTTCTGCAAAGAACAGATCATCAATGTTGCCGCCCAGGAAGTATACGAAGAAGCCCAGACCGAATACACCGTAGACGATGGACGGTACACCTGCCAGATTGTTTACCGCGATGCGGATCAGACGGGTTACAAAGCCCTGCTTGGCGTATTCACGCAGGTAAACTGCGGCGACAACGCCAAACGGTGTTACCAGAATGGACATCAGGATAACCATCATCACAGTACCGAAGATAGCTGGGAAGATGCCGCCTTCAGTGTTGGCTTCCCGTGGATCTTCGCTGACGAATTCCCACAGTTTGGCAAAGTAATGGCCGATTTTCTCGACGAAGCCCATGTTGTTCGGACGGAAGATCCGCACGACTTTAGACAGTGAAATTTCAACCTGCTGACCGTTTGCCACTTCAGCCACGTAGCTGTCGCGGTTGAACAGGGTGTACAGGTCCAGCAGTTCCTGCTGCAGGCCTTCGTACTCAGCGTTCAGCTCGTTACGGCGGTTTTCCAGTTCATCGTATTGTGACTGGTCAGTAACACCGTCCAGCTCCAGTGCACGGCCTTTCAGGCGCAGACGTTCCAGTTCGTAGTTAATGGCACCGATACGATGTTTTTCGATCTGGTAGATGTCTTCCTGAATATCCAGTGCCCGTTCAACACGGTTTTCGAAGTCGTTCCACAGGGCTTCGTATTCCGGCGTTTTATCGTAGCCGTCGTAGCTGCCGACAACTTCGCCGTTTTCTTTCAGGGCGCGCAGGTAACCGTAGAAGTTACCCCATTCGCGGCGTTCTGCAGCGAACAGCATTTCCGGGTATTCACGGTCTGACAGGTAGTAGTCGATCGACCAGGTGAAGTCAGCGCGGTTAACGTCGCGGTTACCGATTTTAATCAGGCTGCGTACCATGAATTCCTGATCACCCGGCAGGTCATTACCGGCTTCACGTAACTGGATAGTCGGTACGTCTTCAGACTGAACCACTTCACCGATCATCTGGGTGGTTGAGCCGTTAACTGTGCTGTTGGCCTGCATGATGTCGGCTGGCCAGAAGTGGCTCAGACCACGCACAGCGATCAGTGCCAGAAGGCCGATAACCATGATGATACAGATGGCAACAGCACCGGCATTTAACCATACCCATGGTGAGCCGGATTTTGTCCATTCACGAAAGGAGATGTTCATTTTTCTTCAAATCCTCAGTCACACTCGGGTTACAGTGAACCGTATTTTTTACGCAAGCTCTGGCGGACCAGTTCTGCAAGGGTGTTTACAGCAAAGGTAAACAGGAAGAGTACAAAGGCTGCCAGGAACAGAATACGGTAGTGGGAACTACCTACTTCAGATTCAGGCATTTCCACAGCGATATTAGCCGCCAGGGTACGCATACCTTCAAAGATGTTCATATCCATGATCGGCGTATTACCGGTCGCCATCAGTACGATCATGGTTTCACCGACTGCACGGCCCATACCGATCATGACCGCCGAGAAAATACCCGGGCTGGCGGTTGGCAGTACGACACGGGTCAGGGTCTGCCAAGGGGAAGCGCCCAGTGCCAGTGAGCCGAAGCTCAGGTGCTTAGGTACAGCGAAAATGGCATCTTCGGTGATGGAGAAGATGGTCGGGATAACCGCAAACCCCATTGCGATACCCACAACCAGAGCATTACGCTGATCGTAGCTGATACCCAGGTCATCGGTGATCCAGGCGCGCATATCACCGCCGAACAGGATGCCTTCCACACCACTGCTGATGGACAATCCGAACAGGGTAGTGAGGATGATGACCGGAATCAGTAACAGTGCGTCCCAGCCATCCGGAATCATAAAGCGTATTTTCTGTGGCAACTGTGCCCAGCAGAAGCCGAAGGCGACGACCACCAGTGGTACCAGTAACAGGCAGGTGAAAATACCTGGCAGGTTATCTTCCATAAAGGGTGCAAGCCAAAGGCCGGCCAGGAAACCGAGGATGACGGTTGGCAGGGCTTCCATCAGCTCGATGAACGGCTTCACCTTACGGCGCAGTGTTGGCACCATGAAGTACGCGGTATAGATCGCACCGCAGATCGCCAGTGGCGTGGCCAGTAACATCGCATAGAAGGCGGCTTTCAGGGTACCGAATGCCAGTGGCATCAGGCTGTATTTAGGCTCAAAATCGTTGTTCGCTGCTGATGACTGCCAGATGTATTTCGGCTCATCGTAGCCTTCGTACCAGACTTCTTCCCATAACGCGCTCCAGGATACATCCGGGTGCTCGTTTTCAATTTTATACAGGGTGAGTACCTTGTCCTGCTCGGTCAGCAGGGCATTGGCCCGCGGTGCAAAGGCAATCATGTCGATAGGTTTATCAGACAGCTTTTCTGAAAGCGCAGTACGGTGTGCGGTTGAGTTGTAAATGCGCAGGGTGTTGTCGGTATCAACCGTGGCAAAGCCTTTACGGCGGTGTTCAGTGGTCAGATCGACCAGTGGAGCGTCTGCGCCTTCGAATTCACGGATTTTAGTCAGTTGCCACAGGTTCTGTTCGTCACGGACCAGGAACCACTGGGATACCATGCCCAGATCATTACCCAGCAGCAGTGCGTTACCGCCCAGCAGCAGGTCGAAGGTGGTGATGTCGCCATCGGTGGCATCCAGCAGCTGGCTGACGGCCGGGCCTTCGCCGTTACGTAAGTCCAGTACAGCTACCTTGCCGTTATTACCGGCAATCAGTACCCAGCGACGGTCGGGCATCAGCAGTACTTTGGTGGCGTCGATGTTCAGTTCCGGCAGGTGCTGGTTATCGATTTCGATCTCAACTTCATCGCCAAACAGGCTTTCTGACAGGGTCAGTGCGGCTGCATTCAGATAGTTTTTGCCACCACCGACCAGCAGGAATTCGTTTTCTTCACCGTTTATGGCCAGCAAATCCAGTGAGGTATCGGCTACATCGATCGGTGCCTCACCCAGCGGGTAGCTGACAGAGGGTGTAATGACCCGTTCGCCATCCGGATATTCAGATTTGTATTCGTGCTTGAATACCAGTGCCTGACCATTGCTCAGACCCAGCGCAAAGATACGGCTGCTTTCTGAGGCCAGGGCAAAGCTGGTGACGCTGGCGCCGGCCGGGATGTCAGCCTGAACCTGTTTCATCAGTTCGCCGTTACGGCTATCGAAGAAGTTCAGCTGTCCCTGGTCAGTGACCCGCAGGCCAATCTCAGCCTGTTCTTCCATGCTCAGATAGAGCGTTTCGCCTTCACCGGGGGCGGGATAAGCTTCAACTACCTGTTCATTATCCTGCCACTGGTGGATTTTGGCAGAGTTGAACAGCGGCTGTACTTCATACAGCAGGTAAAAGAAGATCAGCAGAATGGCAATGATTACACTGACGCCGCCAAAGCCAATCAGGCTGCTTGCCATCTTGTCTTTGAGCGCACGAAATTTACGGCTTCGCTTGGCGGAGGCCGTATTGAAATCAAGGTCTGGAATCGCAGAACTATTATCTGTAGTCATGGTTCTATCAGCACTATCGGAATTAATGGCGGCTAAGATATACCAGCTCTATTACAGTAATGTTACAGAGCTGTCATAAAACTGTTACCTATAAGGTCCAGCGAAAAAATTTCATTTTGTCGGCATGGTTTCAGGGGGACAGAGGCAAAAAAAAGGAGTCATGAGACTCCTTTTTATGTGCTGACCCTGAGGTCTTAAGCAGGCTGCAATCAGTTCAGTTGCAGGCTCTTCATTTGCTTTTCAACCATTTTGGCTGGCAGTGGGATGTAGCCATCCTTCACAACCACTTCCTGACCGATGCGGGACATAACCATTTTCAGGAATTCGCGCTCCATTGGAGGCAGTGCCTGACCAGGCTTCTTGTTCACGTATACGTACAGGGCACGGGCCAGAGGGTAAGTGCCGTTCAGCGCGCTTTCAGGTGTTGCGTCTACGAATGGCTGACCGTCTTTCTTCGCCAGTGGCAGGGCACGTACCGAAGATGTCTTGTAACCGATACCGGAGTAACCGATGCCGTTCAGGGAAGTCGAAACAGACTGAACTACAGAGGCAGAACCTGGCTGCTCGTTCACGTTGTTACGGAAGTCACCTTTACACAGTGCTTTCTTCTTGAAGTAACCGTAAGTACCGGATACTGAGTTACGGCCGAAGATCTGGAAACCCTGGCTGGACAGAGAACCTTCTGCACCGGCATCGCCCCAGTTGTTTACTTCGCTTGGCAGGCCGCACTTGCGGGTTGCAGAGAAGATCGCATCAACCTGTGGAATGGTCAGACCAGTCACGTTGTTGTCTTTGTGTACGTAAACTGCCAGTGCATCGATTGCTACAGCAACCGGTGTTGGCTTGTAACCGAATTTCTTTTCGAAGGCTTCCAGCTCTTTGTCCTTCATCTTACGGCTCATCGGGCCCAGGTTAGACGTGCCTTCAGTCAGTGCCGGTGGCGCAGTAGAAGAGCCTGCTGCCTGAATCTGAACGTTAACGTTCGGGTAGCTGCGCTTGAATTCTTCAGCCCACAGAGTCATCAGGTTAGCCAGAGTGTCAGAACCAACGCTGGACAGGTTACCGGATACACCAGATGCTTTTTGGTAAATCGGCAGGTTTGGATCAAGCAGGTCGCTGGCACTTGCAGTCATGCAGGTAGCGGTCATAGCAACAGCAGCAAAAAGCTTTTTCATCGGTTTCATAACTAGCTCCGTAAAAGAGTGAAAGTCTTGTTCGTTTAAGCCAGAGTGGCATATTTATATTTTGATGATGCGAACTATAGAGCGGCTGTGTGACACTAATATGACAGGCAGTCATCTTTTTTTTCAGTAAAAAAATGTATGAAAAATCCCCTGTGTGTAGCAAGCTGGCCCACAGGGTATATGCTTAACAGTAAGAATGTTTGGTATCAGCGCCCCGGATTGTCGTGTATTACCCGTGGGGGATAATTAATCGCCCGGGTGACTGGACGCGGCAGGCTTGGTTGGTAGAATAGCGACCAGAATAACATCAATTTTTGAGTGCGGATTTAGTTCATGATTACAGCAGAAGACCAGGTGCTTAAGCCTGAAGGCGAATTAAGCCTTCGCTGTCCGGCAGATGCCACTGCAACCAACATGTTCGGTGATATCTATGGCGGATGGGTGGCTTCTAAAGCCGTTCTGGCATCAGAGATTCGTGCCGCTGAGGTGGCTGAAGGACGTATGGCGACGGTTTCCATTGGCGCGATGTCTTTTATGGCGCCGGTATTACAGGGGACTGTTCTGGGGTTCTACACCCAGGTACTTGAACAGGGTACCAGCTCACTGCGCATAAAAGTGGAAGTGTGGGGCGTGTCTCCGGATACCCGTGAAATGCGCAAGGTTAGCGAGACTGAGTGTGTACAGGTGGCGATTGATGGCCACGGCCATATCCGGGCACTGGACTTCGGTCGCTGAGTACAGCGTTATACATAAAAAAGGGCTTCATAAAGAAGCCCTTTTTTTATGCCTGCAGATAACCGGTCAGGTTTTCAGCTGGTTCACAAAGCTGTGCAGTTCGATCAGTTCTTCAGTGATTTCCTGGCTGGCTTTAGTGGTTGCCCGGGCACCTTCAGTGGTTTCGTAAGAGCTTTCAGAAATGACATGCAGATTCTGGTTCACTTCCTGAACCACGGTTGTCTGTTCATCGGTTGCCGTTGCGATCTGAGTATTCAGTGCGGCAATATCCAGCACGGCGCTGGTGGCCTCATCCAGCGAGCTGGCGGTTTCAGATGCTTTGGTCAGGCAGATATCAGCATTTTCCTGGCCCGTCTGCATGGTCGCAACTGCACTGGCCACTTCCTGTTGCAGGCGTTCCAGCAGAGACTGAATATCCTGCGTAGAGGTTTGGGTACGCTGTGCCAGCGCCCTTACTTCGTCGGCAACAACCGCAAAGCCCCGGCCTGACTCACCGGCCCGCGCGGCTTCAATGGCAGCGTTAAGTGCCAGCAGGTTAGTCTGTTCGGCGATTCCCCGGATGCTGCCGAGTACTTCGCCAATGCGGTCGGTTTCAGTGGCCAGAGACTGAATGTCTGTGGCAGCCGTTGCAACGTTGTCACTCAGACGCTGAATAATGGTCTGGCTTTCCTGTGCGACATGCATACCGGCGGCAACTTTTTCTTTAACGATTTCACCCAGCTCAGCGGCACGGTTAGTACTGCCGGATACTTCCTGAATAGAGGCGGCCATTTCTTCTACCGCAGTGGCTACCAGTTCGGTTTGCTGCTGTTGGCTTTCGATGCTGCTCCGGGCATTGGCCATCACTTCAATGGTGGCACGGGAATGCTCGCACAGCTCATTAGAGGTATCGGAAATTGTGATAACCATGCCGCGTAACTTCGCCATCAGCTTGTTGAATGCGGCGGCTGCTTCACCGGTTTCAGTGTTGCGCACGGGTAATTCAATGCTCAGGTCTGCATCGGCTTCTGACAGCGCACGAAGGCGATCACGCATATTGATGATTGGGGAGACAATCGAGCGGCTGATCAATACAGAGATAACCACGGCAATCACGATACTGGCGATAAAAATAGCTGTGATCAGTTTCTGACCAACAATTTCGTCATGCTCGGCCTGAAGCGCTGCATTGAGCGTGAATTGCTGTACATCTTCCAGCATTGCAATCAGTGCATGGTCGATCTTCTCTTCCAGTGCAATGATACTCTCAGCTTTGCTGAAAGCGGCTACGGCATCACCGTTAGATACTTCCTTGAGTATTTTCTTGGCGGCCTTGTCATACTGAAGATGTTCAGCATCGACTTTTTTCAGGGCTGCCAGCAGAGTGGTGAACTTCTGCCGGGCTTTTTCAGAATGGGTGTTCTGAATGGCGTTTTCAATCATGTGTTCGAGTTCAACAAACTCTTTCTCGGCTTTATTAGCCAGTTTGCTGAATGTGCTCACAGATTTCTGCAGTTCGGCTTTCTGATCGATTCCGCTGGCCATGGCCAGGCCCTGCGCCAGTGACCGCTCGAACATGATTGCCTGCTCAAGCTGATACTCAGTAATGTGGGTAAGCCCGTTGGTAATCGGGATGTCTTCTTCGGCGATATCGATCAGTTCGATACCGATTTTCTGCATTTGTGTCAGGGCGACACCGCCCAATATCAGTAACAGCAGTAACTGTATACCGGCAAACAGATAAATTCGTGATGAAATACGTAGGGAGGAAAACACGAATATACTCCTCAAATTATTCGGCTGGGGGAACTTGTTTGAAACAGCCAGACCACCTTACACCGTGGTTTCTGAAGAAAGAAACCCACGTGCAGGGAAAACCCCGGTATTTTCGGTGGAAAACACTTGTTTTAAAAATTACTTAAACAGTGGGTGGGTTTTTACCGTATGGGAAATCTATGTTTTGTTTAAAAATTAAAACGATTTTTAAATGTACATAAAATGGGGATTACAGTGCGTTTTTAATGATGAAAGGCGTAGTCAACCCCAGCATTAGCACTGTGCATAAGGAAGCTTTGCCTACGGATTTTGCACTTAACGTAAGCTGAACGGTTGTTCAGTATCAGTGGCTGCTGTTGCAAATTTTGTTTCAGGCAGCGGATAAAGTGGCTTTCATCCAGGCGTTCCGGGTTGGCAGGAATCACTGCAAAACAGTTGTTATCCAGCCTGGCCAGAATATCTTCAGCCATCAGAAACTGATGAATGCGCTGGGCAGCTTTTGCCTGTATTACATCAGAATCGTCCCTGTAGTGTAGGACGTTTTCTGCGGGTTGCTCTTTGATTTCAATCAATAAAAGGTGCAGTTGCAGATCAGGCTCCTGCTGGTGGCGGTTGTTGAGAAAGTCTTTGATGAAGCGGGCGTTGTGGGTGCCGGTGACCGGGTCCAGATATTTCAGTGCTCTCAGGCGATGAATAATTTTTTGCTGATATGCAGGGTTGTTGAGTATTTGAATGTCAGGCTGACGTACGCTTTTAAACTCACAGTGGTGTGACGGATTCAGTGTATTGGCGCGGCGGTCGATGCTGAGTAACAGCTGGCGGGCCTGGCTGTTGAGTATTCTGAAACCGCTGCGCAGCAGGTTCTGGCTGATCAGGATGGCGATCAGTAGCATAAACAGGGTGCTGGCCAGCACGATCTGTTCCGGGGATCTGGCCGGTAACGGGTAGTCAGCCCAGTAGGTTGCAAGCTGGACATTGATGATCCATATCGTCATGACCGCAATGACCACCGGCAGCGTAATGACACCATAGCGTAGCCAGAAATGTAACGCCTGAAGCTGCCGTGGCTTAAGTTGTTTGTGTTGTTGCCGGAGCAGGCAGCTGACGGCGTTATAAATGCCCAGAAAACCAAAACCGATGATCACTTTTTCGGCGCTGCCGGGTGGAAAGTCAAACGTCAGGGCATTAAATGTAGCAATGGCGCAGCCGAGCATGGTCCAGATAAGTATCTGAATACAGAAAGACGTTGCAGGAGATGTCTCTGCGGTATCAGGGGCTGTGCGGTTTTGGGCTGACTGAATACAGAGGGCGGTCAGTATCACGGAAGTAGCATAGAGGCTCAGCAGAGTATGGGCAGGCATTCCGGCCAAAAAGGGGCATACCAGTATGCTGTAGATGCACAGCAGGACCGACCAGTGGAAGCCGGCCAGTATGGTGGTTGGATATGCATATTCACGGAATATTAAGGCCATGTTCCCTTTGCCGTCATTCAGTTTCAGTACATATATTTTTGCCTGATTAACCACAGAAAAGAAAGGGGTTAAGGCAAAAAAACTACGACTAATGGCTGATAAGGGAAAATGTGTATAAAACAGCCGGCAGATGTGCCGGCTGTCAGGGGCTGATCAGAGAGGTTGCAGATTGGCGTAACCGACAACCAGCCATTTTGTGCCTTCGTAGTCGAAGTTAATCTGGACCCGGGCTTTTGGCCCCTGGCCTTCATAATTAACGACCACGCCGTCACCGAAGATCGGATGGGAAACCCGCTGGCCAAGTACGATGGACGGTACATCCTGACCGGCCTGTGCCTGCGCATATGAGGGTTGCTGCGGTGCCCGCTGAGCTGTCACCGGGCGGCGAATGCTGGCATTCAGGCGCACTTCCTGCAGATGTTCTTCCGGGATCTCGCGGATGAAACGGGACGGGCGGTTAAAGGTTTCGTTGCCGTGCAAGCGGCGGGATTCCGCGTATGTCAGATACAGCTGCTGCATGGCCCGGGTAATGCCGACGTAGCAAAGCCGGCGTTCTTCTTCCAGGCGGCCGGGTTCTTCAATTGACATATTGTGCGGGAACAGGCCTTCTTCCATACCTGCCAGAAACACCAGCGGAAACTCCAGGCCCTTTGCGGAGTGAAGGGTCATCAGCTGTACGCTGTCCTGATGTTCATCAGCCTGGGTATCACCGGCATCCAGAGCGGCCTGGTCAAGGAAGGCAGATAACGGCGTGGCGTTAACGTTTTCTTCTTTATCAGGTTCCCAGGTGGAAAGGTACTGACGCGCTGCGCTGACCAGTTCTTCAAGGTTTTCGACCCGCGCCTGTCCTTTCTCACCCTTTTCTTTCAGGTGATGCTCAATCAGACCGGAATACTGCACTACGTGTTCTGTCTGTTCGTTCAGTTCGGCATGCTGGGTGTTCTGGTCAAGGTCGTTGATCAGATCAATAAAGGCCTGCAGGGCGTTGGCAGCCCGGGCAGAGAGTTTATTAAGTTCCACCACTTCATTGGCAGCACGCCACATGGAGACGCCTTCTGTCCGGGCGTGCAGACGGACTTCTTCAATGGTTTTGCCGCCAATACCCCGTGTAGGCACGTTAATGACCCGCTCCATGGCGGTGTCATCTTCACGGTTGCCCAGCAGGCGCATGTAGGCAAGGGCGTTTTTGATTTCGAGCCGGTCATAGAAACGCTGGCCCCCGTAGATACGGTATGGCATACCAGCACGGATCAGAGCTTCCTCAAGCACCCGTGACTGGGCATTGGAGCGGTACAGAATGGCTGATTCATTGCGCAGGTTGCCGTCCCGCACCCAGCTTTCAATCTGATCGACGATGAAGCGTGACTCGTCCTGCTCATTGAAGGCGGCGTAAACGGAGATGGGTTCGCCATCGGTGCCCTCGGTCCACAGTTCTTTACCCAGACGTCCCTGGTTATTGACGATAACGGCGTTGGCAGCGCTGAGGATATTCCGGGTGGAACGGTAGTTCTGTTCCAGACGCACTACGGTCGTGTCGTTGTAGTCGTCTTTAAAGCGCTGGATATTCTCGATTTTAGCGCCACGCCAGCCGTAAATGGATTGGTCGTCATCGCCGACGGCCATCAGTTTTTCCGGCTGGGGCTGGCGCGGGTCCATTTCGCTGCACAGCAGTTTCAGCCAGGCATACTGGATGGTGTTGGTGTCCTGAAATTCGTCCACCAGAATATAGCGGAAGCGGTCCTGATAGTGCTTCAGCAGGGAAGGGTTGCGGTCACGCAGTAATTCCAGTGACCGCAGGATCAGTTCACCAAAGTCCACCATGCCGCCACGTTCACAGGCTTCTTCATAGGCGCTGTACATGGTGACCATCATCTGCGCATAGGGATCACCGCCGGGGTCAATATGGGCGGCGCGCAGGCCATCATCTTTCTGAGCGTTGATGTACCACTGGAACTGCTTGGCCGGCCAGCGGCTGTCATCCAGATTCATTTCTTTGCTGAGCCGTTTGACCAGGCGTAACTGATCGTCAGAGTCCATGATCTGGAAGTTTTCAGTCAGGCCCGCATCGCGCCAGTGTGCCCGCAGAATCCGGTGCGCCAGTCCGTGGAAGGTGCCTACCCACATACCACTGGGGTTCAGGCCCATCAGTTCTTCGATCCGGCCGCGCATTTCTTTGGCTGCTTTGTTGGTAAAGGTCACCGCCATAATCGAATAGGGTGACAGGCCTTCTGTCTGAATCAGCCAGGCGATCCGGTGAACCAGTACCCGGGTTTTGCCTGAGCCTGCACCGGCCAGAACCAGCAGGTTACCAAGTGGCGCGGAAACTGCGTCGCGCTGCGCTTCGTTGAGTGAGTCAAGCAGGTGAGATACGTCCATAAGTGCCCGGGTCTGTGCTGATGCAGAATTTGCTGTATAAATAATCAGTAGCGGATTATAGCAGACCCATGAACGGGTGCGAGTGTTATCTGAACAGCCGGTACAAAAGAAAGGCAGAAAGAAAAAAAGCATTCAATCGTCACTGAATGCTTTCTTGAAATGTAGTCTGTCCGGCTTTGCCTCCTTTACCTGCCTTACAGATTTCCGGCCGTTGGCCAGTGCTATTCCCTTTGCTTAAAAGTGCGTCCCTGAATCCCGGTGGTTCATCATGAGCCTTGCGGGGTGGTCGGTGCTCCTGCTGACCCTGTGCTGCTTATCCCTGCAGCCTGATCTTCCCTGTTTAACGGTAACGTCCTGTTTGCCGTGAACACGTCCCTGGTTCATTAAGGCTGCTTCCTGCAACCGCTGGCCTCCATGGCCTCTTTTCTGCCTGAGCTGATGACCGGAATGTCCTTTACTCCGGCCGGATCTGTCATTGAGTGGCGCTTTCCGTGTGCCTGACAGATCACGGTGTTCCCTTCAGCAGGTGATCATCCTGTTCGCCTGACTGTTTCGGGCTCCGAGCTTCCTGCTCATGTAAACAACTCTTATTTAAATAACAGTGTTTGTTTGATTTCTGCATCCTGCAGTTGTCGGCTTCCTTAGCCTTTTGTCTGCTCTGGCAGATATTTCCGGAGTGTCCTTTACTCCGGCTGATCTGTCTTAACCGGTGCTGTCCCTGCACCAGACAGGTCTTTGTGCTTCCTTTCAGTGGGTAATCGTCCTGATCACCGGGGCATCCTGCCCTTGTTATTTAATTATTGAGATTTGCGTGTCAGAAGATATAGGAATAATTCCTAAAAGGTTTTTTTGTTTGAATTTTCTGGCGTTTAAATTTTGTTGGATGGGTAAAAAATTGATGCAGATCAATGTTTCAGACGGGCGCGTCATGTATTTAGAAATGACGGTTTTATTCATTTTTTGTTCATTTTTGCAGCGCCGGGCGTTTGACCACCGGGGAGATAAGCAATACGTTTATGTGCTGCTAAAGGGGGGCAGTTGTCAGTGAGGGATGAGTCGGAGAGAGGGCCGTTAAGCGTTTTTGCCGGGCTGGCGCGCAGGGTTTCAGACGTGCCGCCCCGGCGTCGGGGGGCACTCTTGAGTAACAGGCGTTCTGTTACCGTTTTCTGCTCTTCCTGCGACGGGGTTCAGCGCGCATATCGGTTATCTGGAACTCGATTTTTTTCTGCTCCATATCCACACGGGCTACGGTGACCTGAACAGTGTCGCCAATTGAATAGTGGTTGTGATTCCGTTCACCTGTCAGGCGTTGCCTGGTCTCGTCAAAATGATAAAAATCGGTGTTGAGTGTACTGATATGTACCAGGCCTTCGATTTTTATATCATCCAGTTCGATGAATAAGCCAAACGCTGTCACCGTGGTAACCGTGCCGGTAAAGGCCGTACCGGTAGTGTCTTTCATGTAGTCACATTTAAGCCAGGCATCGACGTCCCAGCTGGCTTTGTCTGCCCGGCGGGATTGTTGTGAGCAGTTCGCTGCCAGCGTGTGCATGCTTTCTTTGCTGTACGGATAGCTGACTGACGGGTCCAGTGGCTCAGCACTTTTTACCCGGTGAACAGGATCACTGCCGATGCCGGTTAGCCGCTTCAGGGCCCGGCGCATTGTGCCGCCGCTTTCCTGCCGGCGGATCACTGAGCGGATTGCCCGGTGTACCAGCAGATCAGGATAGCGACGGATCGGTGAAGTGAAGTGCGCATAAGCCGGGTAAGCTAAGCCGAAATGACCGTTGTTGTCGGCGCTGTATTCTGCCTGGCTGAGTGACCGTAACATCATCGACTGAACGGCGCCGGCATCCGGGCGCGCTTCAAGGCTGCTGAGCAGGTGGTCATAGTGAGCCGGGGTTGGTTTGTTGCCGCCGGCCAGTGTCAGGCCTTTATCCGTGAGGAAGCTTCTTAAATTTTTAAGCTTCTTCTCCTGCGGACCGTGATGGTTGCGGTAAAGGGCGGGCAGCTGTGTTTTTTCCAGAAAGCGTGCGGTGGCAACGTTTGCACATAACATACATTCTTCGATCAGTTTGTGGGCGTCGTTGCGCCGGACCGGAAGAATCTGGTCTACCTTGCGATCAGTGTTGAACCGGAATGTTACTTCCTGGGTGTCAAAGTCGATTGCGCCACGTGTATCCCGTGCCTGCTTCAGGGCGCCGTAGAGTTGGTGTAGCGCCTGTATATGGGGTAACAGCGCAGCGTGTTTGTCACGCATACGCCGGCCCAGCCCTGATGCCGGTGCGGTTAACAGGGCGTTGACCTGGTTATAGGTCAGCCTTGCGTGGGAGTGAATGATCGCTTCTGAAAACTGATAGCCGGTCATCACGCCCCGGGCGCTGATATTCATTTCACACGCCAGTACCAGACGGTCGGCGTTCGGATTCAGGGAGCACAGCCCGTTGGACAGTGCTTCTGGCAGCATCGGAACGACATGGCCCGGGAAGTACACAGAGGTGCCACGCTTTCCGGCTTCCTGATCCAGGACGCTGTCCGGGGTGACATAGTGTGAGACATCCGCAATGGCAACCCAGAGTTTCCAGCTGCCACCGGACTGTGATTCGCAATAAACCGCGTCGTCAAAATCTCTGGCATCTTCGCCATCGATCGTTACAAAGGGCAGAGCCCTCAGGTCGGCGCGATGCTGTTTGTCGGCTTCCGCCACGGTATCGCCCAGTGATCGTGCCGCCTGCAAAACGGCTTCCGGCCATTCAAAAGGAATGTCGTGCTCGCGAATTGCAATTTCGATTTCCATTCCCGGCGCCATCGCATCACCCAGTACTTCAGTCACCCTGCCATATGCGTTGTACTGATTGCAGGGGTAATCGGTAATAGTGACAACCACGTACTGGCCTGTTTTAGCGCCCAGCAGCTGGTTTTCGTCGATATCAATTTCGTGGGCGATACGGCCGTTTTCAGGCCTGATGAAGTAACCGCCGTTTTCCATTTTCAGTTGTCCGACGACCCGGGAGGTATTGCGTTCAGTGACCTTAACCAGAGACGCTTTTTGTCGCCCGCGGTGGTCTGTGCCTGTGATGCGAACCTGTGCCAGGTCCCCGTCGAACAGTTTCAGCATATCCTGCTTGCTCAGCAGCAGGTCATCACCCTCAGTGTCTGTTGCCAGAAAGCCGAAGCCTTCGCGGTGTCCGATCACCCGGCCGGTAATCAGATCTTCATCCCTTAACGGGCTGTAACCTTTACGGTGGTGATAGCTAACCTGACCATCACGTTCCATTGCCCGTAAGCGGCGGCGCAGTGCTTCATGTTCTTCCTTTGCGGATAAACTGAGCAGGGCTGCCAGTTGCTTTCGGTCAAGCGGAGCACCGTGTTGTGTAAGTGTGCCGAGAATAAAATCCCGGTCAGGAATAGGGTGACTGTACTTCTGACTGTCGGTTGGGGAAATTGCAGTGTTTGAATTGGCCATGATCAAAATGTCTCTCAGGATATATAGCCAAAAGTAATGCAATTTTAAGTTGGAAATATGATGTGTCGGTACAGATCAGATATAACAATGGCAAGACATACTGGCTGGTCGTACTCAGTGAGCTGAGTTACTTAAATAGTGTGTTATTCAGGGGCATTATTCAATGGGTAGCGTGGCCCTGAAACTTAAGTTATGGAACTTACACGCTGACTGTACTCAGGCTCAGGCGCCGGCATTTCTTAATGCAGGCACCGGAGCTGAAAGGTTCGTGGCAAATCAGATTGCGACGATGTTTTCTGCCTGTGGACCTTTCTGACCCTGAGTCACTGTAAATTCAACGGTCTGGCCTTCAGTCAGGGTTTTAAAGCCTGAGCTGACGATCGAGCTGAAGTGCGCGAAAACGTCCGGGCCAGACTGCTGTTCGATGAAACCAAAACCTTTCGTTTCGTTAAACCACTTTACAGTACCGGTAACTGTATTAGACATGATGTTTTATCCTGCAGATAAGATATAAGTGTGCCTTCATGAGGCATGAATAGCGGGAATGAAGTTATAAAATTTAGAAACTACAGGACGAAGAACTGCAAGGTACGACGAGATGGAGGATGTAAAAAATACTGTTTTCTTTCTGGCTGCAGCCACAGTAGGGACTATACACAGGCAAGTCAAGATTTGTTTTGTATATCTTTGCAAGGCAGAAAGCCGGAAAAACTGTTCAGCATGTTTTTATCACGACGGTCAGCGAAAAAGCTTGACTGAAAAAATCAATGTACTAGCATACTAGTTCGCTAGTACATGATAAGTTGTTGCTGATGAGTACTGAAAAAGAATATATCGCCGCGCTAACAAGCCATTTGTTAGCAATTGATCACCCGGATGCAATGGAGTCGGCGTTACGTAATTTGCTGACCCCGAATGAGTTTGTTGAGGTGACCAAGCGGCTGCAGATTTTTAAAATGCTGGAGCAAGGCGTGCCGCAACGTCAGATTGCTGAAACCCTGGGGGTGGGAATTGCCACCGTGACCCGCGGCTCCAGAGCGCTGAAAGACAGCCAGTAAAAGCTGTGTACCCGTATTTAATCCCGCTGTCGGTTTAACAGAGACAGTGACTGAATCCAGAGAATGTTATGTCCCGTAAGCCTGATCCGATCAATTTACCCAGGAAACCGCAGTATGTCCCGATGGGAGCCGGTTTTGATTTCTTTGAGTTATTTAAAAAGCTCGATAAGCAGTTTGATATTTGCTTCATGCTTGAGTCACTGGGGGAAGAGAGCTATATCTCCCGGCACTCAATTATCGGTTTTGATCCGGAAAAAATTCTCTGGGCAGAAGGTAAGAGCCTGTTTATTCAGGAGCGTGATGGCAGCACCGAGGAATATCCGAGCGATAACCCGTACTACCTGTTGCGGGATCTGATTCCTCAGGATGTGATTTCCCGTAAGTATGCCGGGGGCCTGACCGGTTATCTGGGCTATGACAGCATGAATTATTTTGAGCCAACGCTGAATTTGCAAAACAGCGATATGTTCAATGCGTTCAAGTTCGGCCTGTACAAAGACGGCCTGATCCTCGACAAAATGACCGGCGAGGTGTTCTATTTCTATTACGACGATAACCGTATGGATCTGGTTCAGCAGCTGATTGATGCGGAGTATCCCGGCAACGGCGAGCTGGAAATTCTGGTCGGCGAGGAAACCATGAGCCGCGAAGAGCATGCGGCGGCGGTTATGAAGGTTAAGCAGGATATTATTGACGGCAAAATCTTCCAGACTGAAGTGGGCTTCAAGAAGCGTTTCACCCTGAAGGGCGATACCATCAATATTTATGAGCAGCTGCGGGAAGTGAATCCGTCCCCACAGATGTACTATCTGAAGTTTGGCGAGCAGAAGCTGATCGGTGCCAGCCCTGAGCTGCTGTTCCGGTTACGTCAGGGGGAGATGGAAACCTTCCCGCTGGCCGGTACCGCCCAGCGCGGTGCAACAGAAGCCGAAGACCGGGAACTGGCCCGCAAGCTACTGAACGATCCGAAGGAAATTGCTGAACACAATATGATTGTCGATTTGCACCGGAATGATATTGGCCGTGTGGCTCAGTTCGGTACGGTTAAAGTCCGCAGCCTGATGGACATTAAGCGCTTCAGCCATGTGCAGCACATTTCCAGTGAGATTGTGGGCATTATCGCCCAGGATCAGGACATGTTCTCTGCACTGGCGAGTAACTTCCCGGCAGGCACGTTGACCGGTGCGCCAAAGATTGAAGCGATGAAGATCATTGACGATCTGGAATCCGATGGTCGTGGCCCTTACGGCGGCGCGGTCGGACATTTCTCGTTTAACGGTGACTGTGCCTTCGCGATTCCGATCCGGACTGTGTTTGCCAACGGGGAAGAAGCCTATGTGCAGACCTGTGGCGGCAACGTCTATGACTCAAACCCTGAAGATGAGTATCAGGAAATTCAGCGTAAATTTGCCGGTACCAAGAAAGTGCTGGATCAGTTTGTTAAAGATACCGCACAGTAAGGGGCGCAGGCATGAAAGTTTATATTATCGATAATTACGACTCCTTTACGTACAACCTGTACCAGTACATTGGTGAAATTCTCAGTGCGGAACAGCATCAGGGACGGCTGGAAAACTTTCAGCTGGTGGTGAAACGTAATGATGAAGTGACGCTGGACGATATTAAGGCGGCTGCGCCGGACCGGATCATTGTATCGCCGGGGCCGGGTACCCCTGAAGACGAAAGCTATTTCGGTATCTGTGCGCAGGTGATTCAGGAGCTGGGAAAAACCATTCCGCTGTTGGGCGTGTGTCTGGGCATGCAGGGGATTGTGCATCAGTTTGGCGGTAAGGTAGTTAAGGCTGCTTTGCCAATGCACGGCAAGATCAGCCCGATCGTGCACGATGGCAGTTCGGTATTCCGCGGCATTCCGAACTTTCTGGAAATTATGCGCTATCACTCACTGATTGCAGAGGTAAGCAGCTTCCCTGACTGTCTGCGGTTAACGGCTGTGGTGAATCAGGCGGATGCCGGTGAAATGTCGGAAGCGGATCTGGCGGCGCTGGTGGCAGATCCGTCGGCTAAATATGAAATTATGGGCCTGCAACATAAAGAATATCCGATCTACGGCATTCAGTTTCATCCGGAATCCTTTGCGACGGAAGGTGGCAAAGAGCTGATCCGTAATTTCCTGTTTTGTGATGAATAACCGGTAAAAATACATAAAACCGCCCGTGCAGCCGCACCGGCGGTTTTTTTATGTCGGCTGATCAGTTGCGGCCGGCCATCACGCCGCCGTCCACGTCCCAGATTGCGCCGGTTACCCAGCTGCTGTCTTTACTGAGTAAGAAGGCAACCGTTGCGGCAACGTCTTCTGGCTGACCGATACGTCCTATCGGATGGAAACCGTTGAAACCTGCCAGCGCCTGCGGAACTTCCTGTTGAGGAATAAAGGCTTCGTAAATCGGTGTGGCGACGACGGCCGGTGATACGGCGTTGACCCGGATGTTGTCATCCGCCAGCTCCATTGCCATATGCTGGGTCAGTGCATGCAGGCCGGCTTTGGCCATCGAGTAAGCAGACGAAGGCGTTGCTTTCACCGCCTGCCTGGCCCACATGGAGCCAATGTGCACAATGCTGCCACCGCCGTGCTGTTGCATGTTGCGGGCAACCGCCTGCGAGATGAAGAAGCTGGCGCGGTTGAGTTGCATGTACAGGTCATAATCTTCGGGGGTATGGTCAGTAAATGCTTTTGGATTGAAGTACCCGGCGGCGTTGACGAAGTATCTGATGCCCTGTGGCTGAGCGGCGATGTGACTGATCAGGTCATCGATATCCTGAGGGTCGTACAGATCGGTACGGTAGGTTGAGAGTAAACCGCTGCTCTGATGTGCAGCGCTGATCCGGCTGAGTTTTGCGTCGGAGCGGCCGGTGATGCAGGTGCTGATGCCCTGTGCCATCAGCCGTTCGGCAATGGCCAGACCCATGCCGCTGGAACCGCCAAGGATGAGTGCTGTTACTGGTGTGGTGGCTTGCATTTTATCGGTTTCCCATGGTTAATGATGAACATTAAGACGGCGTCATAATCCGCCCTGGATGACATCCAGTGTATGGATCGGGTCGCCGGGAAAAAGTAAGTACAAAGTGGTGCTATAGGTACTTTTCGGTACAGTTTGATGAAATCTAACGAGAAAATATTTTCACAGAAATCCGCCCCGGCCCGCAGTGCCCGGATGGTGGAAACTATTTATGGCTGCAAATGGTCACTGACGGTCTATCAGTTGCTGGCCCATGGCATTAACCGGCCGGGGGAAATGGTTCGCAGTGTGGAAGGGCTGACCACCAAGGTGCTGAACGAGTGTCTGCGCAAGAATGTGGATTTCGGCATTCTGAAACGGATCAGCTATCCGGAAGTGCCGCCAAGGGTGGAGTATGAAGTGACCACTTTCGGTGAACGCTTTATCGGGGTGCTGGATGAACTGGAAGCGCTGGCGGATGCGCTGGAAGACTGATGTAAAAAAAGGCCGTTCTGTGAACGGCCTTTTTTGAAGGGGCGTCGTTATTGCGGTAGCTGTCCCGGGTGCTGAATACGCTGTAACAGGATCTGTTTCAGTTCGTCCGGGTCTTTCAGTTTTTGCGTGCTGTTTTCATCCAGCCAGGGGATCAGGCGGGACAGCCAGAAACGCATGGCGGCGGTCCGGGTCAGTTGTGCCCAGGCTTTGTGCTCCCCGGCGGTGAATGGCCGTTCTGCGGCATACGCCTGCAGGAGGGCGGTTTCCCGTGCGGCGTCGATGCTGCCGTCAGAATTTACACACCAGTCGTTGGCAACAATGGCCAGGTCATAGAGTAAGTAACCGGTACAGGCGTTATACAGATCGATGATGGCGCTCAGGGTATCGCCGTCAAACAGGGCATTATCAAAGAACAGATCGCCATGAATCGCCCCCATCGGTAAGTCGCTGGCCTGTTCCCGCAGGGTGTCGAACAGTGCCACTTCATTGCGCAGTAATTCGGCATCTTCAGGCGGCAACTGGCTGGCAATCACTGCGGATTCACGCCGCCACCAGAATACGCCCCGGTGGGCCTGACGTTGCATATAGAAGTCATTGCCAGCCTTATGGAAACGGGCCAGTGCATGGCCGATCTGCGCGCAGTGGTCCGGCGTGAGTTGTTCCAGATGGCCGCCGGCAAAGCGTGGCTGAATCAGCGTCGGGCGCTGTTTTAAGGCTTTCAGGGCGATGCCGTTACGGTCCTGCATGGGATGAGGTACCGCAATGCCCCGTTCCGCCAGCCAGGTGGTCAGCTCGACGAAATAGGGCATTTCATCCATCGTCAGCTCTTCAAATAAAGTAAGTACATACTCTGCCGTTTCCTCCCGGTCTGTCTTCAGGGTGACGAAGTAGTTGGTATTTTCAATACCGCCGTCAATGCCCTGGTGGCTGACCAGTGTGCCCAGATCAAAATCGGAAAGGAATGTATCAAGTTCAGCGTGGCTGACAGAGGTATAAACGGCCATAGACAGAAAGGTTCTTACTCATTTTTAGTGGGCTGCATAGTAAGGCTTCCCCGCGGTTGCGACAACTATATTTCATGTGGCAGATGAGGGGCGTTATGAAAATTCCGCTGATCGGCGGGCATATGGCTTGGGTACCCCGGGCAGATGACATATGATGTTGGCAATTCCCGCTGAATAAGCATTTTCCTGAGGGCTGGCCGGTGTCTGATCCGGTTTTTCCTTTCTAATCGACAGTTTGAAGATTAAGTCTGACTACTATGGCCAATACTAAACCGCTGATCCTTGTTGATGGTTCATCCTATCTATACCGTGCATTCTTTGCCTCCCAGCAAGCTGATATGCGAAATTCTCAGGGCGAGCCTACCGGTGCGGTGCGTCTGGTGACCAGTATGCTGCGCAGCCTGATCAAACAGTATCCGGACAGCCCGGTAGCGGTGGTATTTGATGCCAAGGGTAAGACTTTCCGGGATGAGATTTATCCGGAATACAAAGCGCAGCGGCCGTCGATGCCGGATGATCTGCGGGCGCAGATTGAGCCGATTCATAATATTGTCCGGGCCATGGGATTCCCGTTACTGGCGGTCCCCGGTGTTGAGGCGGATGATGTGATCGGCACACTGGCGCGTCAGGCCAGCGCCCAGCAGCAGGCAACCATTATCTCTACCGGCGATAAAGATATGGCCCAACTGGTGGATGAACATGTCGCCCTGATCAATACCATGACGGATACCTATATGGACCGGGCCGGGGTTGAAGATAAGTTCGGCATTCCGCCGGAGCTGATCATCGACTATCTGGCGCTCATGGGTGACAAGGTGGATAACATTCCGGGGGTACCGGGTGTCGGTGAGAAAACCGCGCTGGCCCTGTTGCAGGGGATTGGCAGCATTGCTGACCTGTATGCCAATCTGGATAAAATCGCCGATCTGGGTTTCCGTGGTTCCAAGAGTATGGCTGCCAAGCTGGAGCAACATAAAGAATCAGCGGACCTTTCCTACCTGCTGGCCACCATCAAAACGGATCTGGAACTGGATACTGCCATTGATGAAATTCCGGTGCCGGTGACAGACAAAGATGCTCTGAAAGAACTGTTCAAAGCCTGCGAATTTAAGTCCTGGATTCTGGAGCTGGAAGAAGGTGCCGGGAGTACAGCGGTATCTGCCGCTGCGGATGCCATTGCTGCGCCGGCGGAAGTGGTTTACGAAACGGTACTTGAACAGGCACAGCTGGACAGCTGGCTGAAAACGCTGGAAGAAGCAGAGCTGTTCGCCTTTGATACCGAAACCGACAGCCTGAACTATATGCAGGCCAATTTAGTCGGGCTGTCGTTTGCGGTTGAGCCGGGTAAGGCTGCCTATGTACCGCTGGCCCACGATTATATGGGTGTGCCGGTACAGCTGGACCGGAATGCAGTGCTGGCGCAAATGAAGCCTTTGCTGGAAAGCGATGAGCATAAGAAGGTTGGTCAGCATCTGAAATATGATATGAACGTGCTGGCCCGCTATGACATCGAATTACGCGGTGTGGCCTTTGATACCATGCTTGAGTCCTATGCGCTGAATTCAACCGCTACCCGGCATAATATGGATAGCATGGCCGATACCTATCTGGGTGTTAAAACCGTTAAGTTTGAAGACATTGCCGGTAAGGGTAAAAAGCAGCTGACCTTCAATCAGATTGAGCTGGAGCAGGCGGCACCTTATGCGGCGGAAGATGCGGACATTACCCTGCGTCTGCACCAAACGCTGGTATCGCAGCTGGCGCGCGAAGCCACGCTGGAAAAGGTATTTACCGATATTGAACTGCCGCTGGTGCCGGTACTTTCCCGTATGGAACGACAGGGCGCGCTGGTGGATGTAAACCAACTGGCGCAGCAGAGTATGGACCATGGCAAGCGCCTGCAGGAACTGGAGGCTGAGGCCCATGAGCTGGCCGGTGCGCCGTTTAATCTGAGCTCTACTAAGCAGCTGCAGGAAATTCTGTTTGAGCGGCAAAAACTGCCGGTTATTAAGAAGACCCCGAAAGGTGCGCCGTCTACCGCAGAAGAAGTGTTGCAGGAACTGGCGCTGGATTACCCGCTGCCAAAACTGATCATTGAACACCGTGGTCTGAGTAAGCTTAAGAGTACCTATACCGACAAACTGCCGCTGATGGTCGATCCGGCGACTAAACGTATTCATACCTCTTACCATCAGGCGGTTACTGCCACCGGGCGTCTGTCTTCAACCGATCCTAACCTGCAGAACATTCCGATCCGCAGTCAGGAAGGCCGCCGAATCCGTCAGGCGTTTGTGGCCCCTGAAGGTTACAAGCTGGTGGCGGCGGATTACTCACAAATCGAATTGCGCATTATGGCGCACCTGTCGCAGGACAAAGGTTTGCTGAATGCCTTTGCCCATGGCGAAGATATTCACAAAGCAACGGCGGCGGAAGTCTTCGGGGTGGGGCTGGATCAGGTCAGTACTGAACAGCGCCGCAGCGCTAAAGCGATTAACTTTGGCCTGATCTACGGTATGTCGGCCTTTGGTCTGGGTAAGCAACTGGGTGTGGGCCGGAATGAAGCGCAGAAGTATATCGACCATTACTTCGCAACTTACCCGGGGGTGCAGCACTATATGGATGATATCCGTATGAAGGCTGCTGAAAACGGCTATGTTGAAACCCTTTTTGGCCGGCGTCTGTATCTGCCGGAAATTAAAGCCAGCAACGGTATGCGCCGTCAGGCGGCGGAGCGGACCGCGATCAACGCACCCATGCAGGGAACCGCAGCGGATATTATTAAGCGGGCCATGGTGAAGGTAGATGACTGGCTGCGCAACAGTGACAGCGGTGTCCGGATGATCATGCAGGTACACGATGAACTGATTCTGGAAGTGCCTGACGCTCAGGTAGAAGAAGTCAGTGCAACCCTGGTGGAACTGATGCAGGGCGCTGCGGAACTGGACGTGCCGTTACTGGTGGAAGCCGGTACGGGTGATAACTGGGATGAGGCACACTGATCAGAGTGGCAGGCTACCCGGATTTTTGGCTGATCAAAAATCATACGAAAAATTTGGGTAAATTCTGTGTTTCAACTAGTCTTAATACGAGGCCTGAATGTTTTTTCTGTTAGGCCTTTAGCGTAGACAACACGCATTGAAGCTCTCAAGAACGAACGTTCCCCTTTGTGTTTTTGAGAGCTTCTCTACGTCATCAGACAAGCGTCGTCCGGTGCTTAATCTTCTTCTGCCAGCAACAGGTTGCTGAGCCGTTCCCGCAACTGATCCACACCGGTTTTCTTCAGTGCTGAAAACAGCTGAATGGTGATCAGCGGGTCATTCTTTACATCCAGATCACGTTTCAGCTGCAGCAGGGTATTCTGCGCCGGGCCGCGTTTCAGCTTGTCGGCTTTGGTCAGCAGGATATGCAGTGGCATCTGGGCACTCTGGCACCAGTCGATCATCATCTGGTCAAATTCTTTCAGCGGATGACGTACATCCACTAATAAGACGACACCGCGCAGGCAGTCCCGGGACTGCAGGTAGTCATCCAGATGCTTCTGCCAGTGCTCTTTCATTGCCACCGGTACTTTGGCGTAGCCGTAACCGGGTAAATCGACCAGGCGGACCCCTTCAACGTTGGTGTCAAAGAAGTTGATCAGCTGTGTACGGCCAGGGGTTTTACTGGTCCGGGCCAGCTTAGCGTTCGTCAGGGCGTTCAGGGCGCTTGATTTACCCGCGTTGGAACGGCCGGCAAAGGCAACTTCAGCGCCATTGTCGTCCGGACACTGGCTGAGCTTACTGGCGCTGGTGTTGAATCGCGACAGGTGATAGTGGATCTGTGCTTGTGACATGGGGTTGCCTTAAATCGGAATTAAACGCTGCTGGAGTGTTGCGTTAAGTCATTATTATGCGGGATTTTACCTGCTTCTGCCGGCGAATGCGTGGCCTTCGACTAAATGTCCGGCTAAATCGTTCCAGTTTGTGTGGATATTAGGTTATAATGCCGCCGAAATTCTACCTGTGGCCGGGGGATAACTCTAGTCCGGGATTGGTGAGGTAGCTCAGTTATGTCTGTGTGAGGGACATGGCGGACGCCGTTAGCAAATAATAGCAAGAGTCTAGGTTGATGAATAAACTACTGATCGCCTTACTGGTAAGTGTGGGTATCACAGGTGTTGCACAGGCAGCAGGTGATGCTGCTGCAGGCCAAGCCAAAACTGCAGTATGTGCCGCTTGTCACGGTGCTGACGGTAACAGTGCCGTTGCCAATTTCCCAAAACTGGCTGGCCAGAATGAGCGCTACCTGCTGAAGCAGATGCAGGACATTAAGGCGGGTACCCGTCCGGTTGTTGAAATGACCGGCATGCTGACCAACCTGAGCGATCAGGATATGGAAGACATCGCAGCGTTCTTCGCTTCAAAAGGCGTACAGGTAGGCAGTGCCTCTCCTGAGCTGGTTGATGCTGGCCGTGACATTTACCGTGCCGGTGTTCAGGACAAAGGTGTTGCAGCCTGTACAGCATGTCACCTGCCAACTGGCAGCGGTAACGCGTCTGCAGGCTTCCCGCAGATCGGTGGTCAGCACGCAGATTACACTGCTAAGCAGCTGAAAGCGTTTGCCAGCGGTGCCCGTACTAACGATCCTTCCGGCATGATGCAGGATATCGCATCTAAGCTGAGCGAAGACGAAATCAAAGCGGTTTCCAGCTACATTCAGGGTCTGCACTGAGCCTCGGGCCGGTAACAGTCTGAATGAAATTAAAGGTAGCTTCGGCTACCTTTTTTTGTGCTACAGGGGAACTTGGGAATGTTATCTGAGTCCCAGAAACGAAGATAAATGTTTATGCCTTTCACGGCGTTACTTGGAGAGTTGATCATGTGGAAGAAAATCTGTGCCGTAATGCTGTTGACGGCCAGCCCGTTAATTTCGTTTGCCGCAGAATTTACGGAAGGTGTGCATTACCAGAAACTGGATGCCCCGGTGAAAACAACGGATGCTAAGCGTATCGAAGTTGTTGAGGCCTTTGGGTATCTGTGTCCGCACTGTAATAACTTTGAGCCGATTCTTGAACCATGGGTCGAGCGTCAGCCTGCTGATGTGAATTTTGTCCGTATCCCGGTTGTATTCAGCCGCTCATGGGAGCCAATGGCCCGCGCTTACTATTCTTCTGAATTACTGAAGACGCTGGATAAAACACACCAGGCGACCTTTAACGGTATCCACCAGGAGCGTCGCCGTTTCAGAAATGCTGATGATCTGGCGGAATTTTATGCCGGCCTCGGTGTTGACCCTGAGAAGTTCAAGAAAATGTATGATTCATTTGCAACGAACATGAAACTCAATATCGGTGCATCCAAGCTGGCCGGCTACGGTATTGAAGGTGTTCCGACACTGATTGTGAACGGCAAATACCGTATTACAACGGGTACCGCCGGTAGCCATGCCAACATGTTGAAAGTGGCTGAATACCTGGTCGAAAAGGAACGTACAGCGCAGGGCGGTTAAACGCATCGCTGCTGCTGTTTCAAACGCTTATTTAAACCCCGCCCGGTGCGGGGTTTTTTTATATTTATGCCTCCCAAAGCGAGTGACAACCGCTGGCGGCAGTCAGGGGGAGGGTATACCATAGCGACTACTGATCGGTTCTGATAGGTAGTCGGATGTCAAGCAAACAGAATGAGTGGAAAGATAAGTACAAAGAACTTGCCCTGGAAATGGACGAGTTGCAGGCGCAGCTGGAGGACCGTTCCCTTAGCCGTCTGACGACGCAAATGGCTGTGCACCTTACCGGCGTAACGCCTAAGCTGGATACTGCTTTACTGCAACTGACAGAAGAACTGAAGGCTAATCAGCAACAGGAAGGCTATCAGGTAGCGCTTGATGCGGTTGATAAAGAGCTGCGGGGTGTAGATCAGGCACAACAGAAAACCGATGGCGATTTACTGAAGGTCTTGCGCGAATGGTTGCGGCAGATTAACGATAATCTGGCGGCGGACCAGAATAATGCGCAGCTGGACAATATTGGTGAAATGATTCCGCAGGCGGTTGAGCGTAAGGCTGCCTTGCCGGGCATTATGCAGGACTTGTTAGAACTGCAGCAGCCTCTGCTGAAGAGTGTTGATACGGCTGTGGTACCCGCGGCGTCAGCGGAGAGTCAAGACAGTGATGAGTTGAATGACCTGTATAAGCAGGTGGAAATGGAACTGGTCACACTGATTAAGAGCCTCTATATTCCCAAGTCAGATCAGCCGGATGCCAAGGCGCTGATCAAACAGATCCGTTCAGGGGTAAGCCTGAAAGGGTTATCGGACATTTTCCAGAATCTGACCCAGCTGATTGTCAGCGTTGCCAGCCGTAGCAGCAGTGATTTTGAAGACTATCTGGTGAACCTGAACTCCCAGTTATCTGAAGTTCAGATCTTCCTGACCGAGAGTCATAAAGATGAAGTGGCGAACGGTAAAGAAACTGATCAGCTGAATACCCTGATTCGTCGCGACGTAAAAGCGATTCATCAGGCGGTTACCGACAGCAGTGATATTAATCAGCTTAAGTTGCAGGTGTCATCGCAGCTGAAAAGCATTGTTAAATCCATGGATGATTTCCGTTCCCATGAAGAGGCCCGTGAAAAGGCTCTGGAAGAACGCTATGTGGCCATGAATGACCGGCTGCAGCAGATGGAAACGGAAAGCATGCAGGTGCGGGCGCGGATTGAAGCTGAGCGGACTAAAGCAATGACCGACCCGCTGACTATGCTGCCGAACCGTGCCGCCTATGATGAAAAAATCGCGGCGGAATTTGAGCGCTGGAAGCGTTATCAGCAGTTTTTCTCCGTGGCGGTCTGCGATCTGGATTTCTTTAAAAAGGTTAATGATACCTATGGCCATCTGGCGGGAGATAAAGTCCTGCGTCTGGTGGCGAATATCCTGACCAATAAATGCCGTTCAACGGACTTTGTGACCCGTTTTGGCGGTGAGGAATTCGTCATTCTGATGCCTTCAACAACGTCAGCAGAAGCCGCTCAGGCGGTGGATAAAATCCGTCACAGCATTGAGAACAGCCCGTTTAATTTCCACGGTAAATCCGTCACGATTACTATGTCGTTCGGTGTCGCAGAAATCGAGGATGCGGACAGTATTGAGTCACTGTTCAACCGGGCGGATAAAGCACTGTATACAGCGAAGAAAAATGGCCGGAACCGTGTCGAAGTCGCCTGACTTTGACGCGGCTCATGGGTTTTGCTTTACCTTACCCGGCCTAGGGTGCAATATGGCGTCCCGTTCTGTAGCTGAATATTGATGGCCCCTCAGTGAGACAATTACTGCGACTGCTTAAAATTGCCCGGGTGTTTGCTAAATACCGCCTGGATACCTTCTTTGAAAATCTTCCCCTGCGCTGGTACGTGCGTCTGGCCCTCTGGCTGATGCTGTGGCGATACATTATTCCGGTCGGTAAACGCAGTGAAGGTGAGCGGTTGCGGCTTGCGCTGGAAGAACTGGGGCCTATCTTCATTAAATTTGGCCAGATGCTGTCAACCCGCCGGGATCTGTTACCGGATAATCTGGCATTAGAACTCAAACGTCTGCAGGATCAGGTGCCGCCCTTTGGTGGTGATAAAGCCCGCCGCATTATTGAACGGGCGCTGGGTGACAATGTTGAAAACCTGTTTGCCGAATTTTCTGCCGAGCCGATGGCTTCAGCGTCGGTGGCGCAGGTGCATCAGGCACTGCTGTACAGTGGCGATGAAGTCATTGTTAAAGTTGTCCGTCCGGGCATCGATAAGATCATCCGTAAAGACGTTGACCTGCTGTTCAGTCTGGCACACCTGATTGAACGTCTCTGGGCCGAGGGCAAACGCTTGCGGCTGGTTGAAGTGGTGGCGGATTATGAAAACACCATCTTTGACGAGCTGGACTTGCGCAAAGAAGCCGCGAACTGCTCCCAGATCCGGCGTAATTTTGAAAACTCACCAATTCTGTATGTGCCTGAAATATATTGGGATCTGACCCGCCAGAACGTGCTGGTCATGGAGCGCATCCATGGTATTCCGGTGGCGGATGTTGATCAGCTGAATGCCCAGAATACAGATATGAAGAAGCTCGCGGAGCAGGGGGTGGAGATTTTCTTTACCCAGGTCTTCCGTGACAGTTTCTTCCATGCGGATATGCACCCGGGCAACATTTTTGTCTCCCGGGATAATCCGTCTGCCCCACAGTACATCGCGATCGATTTTGGCATCGTCGGCTCGCTGAGCAGCGAAGACCAGAGCTATCTGGCCCGCAACTTTCTGGCATTTTTTAAGCGGGATTACCGGATGGTTGCCCAGTTGCATATCGAATCCGGCTGGGTACCGCCTGACACTAATGTGGTGGCCTTTGAAACCGCCATCCGCAGTGTCTGTGAACCTATTTTTGAAAAACCGCTGAAAGACATTTCCTTTGGTCTGGTGCTGATGGGGCTTTTCCAGACCGCCCGGCGCTTTAATATGGAAGTGCAGCCACAACTGGTGTTATTGCAGAAAACCCTGCTGAATATTGAAGGGCTGGGGCGTCAGCTCTATCCGGATCTGGATCTTTGGCAAACCGCACAGCCATTCCTTGAGCGCTGGATGAAAGAGCGGATGGGACCAAAAGCGGTATTGAGAAACATTCGTCAGCAAGCGCCTGACTGGCTGGAAAAAATGCCGCAGTTGCCGCAGCTTACCTATGAAGCGCTGCAGCAGGTTCGGCAAATGGATGCCAACCGGCAGCGGGAAATACAGCAGCTCAGTGAAAACCGTGCAAGTAAGGCACAGCGTTGCTGGCCTAAACTATTAGGTATTCTTATGCTTGCCGGAGCAGGTTTAACGCTGCTGGAGCCGCTGGCTGTTGTGGCGAACCTGCCACCGCTGGGCTGGTTGCTTACCGGTGCAGGGTTAGCGTTGATTATTCGCGGCTGAGATGCCCCTTTCAGAGGGATAGCACCCCTCTGGTTGTTGGGGTATGCTTGGCGGCTGTCGTAAACAGGTAGTAGAACATGTGTGAACAAGCTGCAGAGCAGAATGGCCAGCAAACAAGCTGGCTGGAAGAGATCAAGTGGAATCAGGACGGTTTGATTCCGGCGATCGCCCAGGACCATAAAACCGGTAAGGTGCTGATGGTTGCCTGGATGAATGCAGAGGCGCTGCAACTGACGGTGACCGAGCAACGGGCGATATACTGGTCACGTTCCCGTCAGAAACTGTGGCGTAAGGGCGAAGAGTCCGGCCATGTTCAGCAATTGCATGATCTGCGTCTGGACTGTGACAGTGATGTTATTCTCATGCAGGTAGAACAGCTGGGCGGCATTGCCTGTCACACCGGCCGTGAGCATTGCTTCTATAAGAGCCTGAAAAACGGTGAGTGGGTTGCCGCTGAACCGGTATTAAAAGATCCGAACGTGATTTATGACAAATAAGGCTGTGCAATGAGCGAAGTATTGACACAATTAGGTGATATCTTAGAAGCACGTAAAAATTCAGCGGCTGATACTTCATATGTAGCCAGTCTGCACGCGAAAGGGCTGAATAAGATTCTGGAAAAAGTGGGTGAAGAAGCCACGGAATCAATTCTGGCCGCGAAGGATGCCCAGATCAGCGGTGATAACAAAGACGTCATTTATGAAGTGGCCGATTTGTGGTTCCATTCACTGGTTGCGTTATCGCACCTGGGAGAGCGCCCGGAAGCGGTAGTAAACGAACTGGCACGTCGTTTTGATATGTCAGGCCTTGAAGAAAAGGCCAGTCGTCCCAACAAAGATAATGGCTGACTGTATTTTTTGCCGTATCGCCAGAGGCGAAGCGGCGGCTGAAATTGTCTATCAGGACGAACAGATAATAGCGTTCCGGGATATTCAGCCAAAAGCGGCGGTGCACCTGTTGGTGATTCCCCGTAAACATATTGAAAATTTATATGATCTTGGGAAAGATGATCAGCAACTGATGGCACATCTGATGCTCAGCCTTCCCCGAATCGCGAAACAGCAGGGCCTGGACGCCGGTTTCCGGACAATAACCAATACCGGACATGGCGGCGGACAAGAGGTCTGGCACATGCATTTTCATTTGATGGCAGGTGATATACCTGCAATGCAATAACGGAGTAGAAATTATGTTAGGTGGTATTAGTCTTTGGCAGCTGGCAATCGTACTGGTGATTATCATTCTGCTGTTCGGTACTAAAAAACTGCGCAACATTGGCGGCGACCTTGGCGGTGCGGTTAAAGGCTTTAAGAAAGCGATGAATGACGGTGGCGCTGAAGAAGAGAAGAAGCAGATCCCTGCTGACGCTGATTTTGCAGAAGGCGATAAGCCGGCAGCAAAAGAAGCAACTGAAGAACCCAAGTCTGACAAGTAATCAGGTAGTCCTGAATGTTTGATATCGGTTTTGCCGAACTGCTGATTATCGGTGTGGTTGGCCTGGTTGTGCTTGGCCCGGATAAACTTCCGGTCGCGGCGCGCACGGTTGGCCTCTGGGTGGGAAAAGCCCGGCGCACCATCGGCGGTATTCAGTCAGAAATTAATGAAGAGCTTCGTCTGGATGAAATGCGCCGTCAGGTTGCTATGCAAAAAGACGAGCTTGATCAGGAGCTGAACGAAATGCGTCAGCCGTTTGATCAGGCCAATGTTGATTTACAGAAAGAGATCAACGCCGCGCACGACGAACTCGACAAAATGCCTGTCTCAGAGCCGGAAAAGGCTGAGACTGTAAACAGCGAAGATAAGCCAGTCAGTAATGATCGATCCTAACCAGCCGGAAGTCGAGCAAGAACAAACCTTTGTATCTCACCTGGTCGAGTTGCGTACGCGTCTGCTACGTGCCCTGCTGGTGATACTGGTATTATTCCTGGGGCTATTTTATTTTGCGAATGACCTCTACACGCTGATTTCCGAGCCGCTGACCGGATTACTGCCGGAAGGCACCAGCATGATCGCAACGGATGTTACCTCGCCGTTTTTTGCACCGTTCAAGCTGACGCTGGTCGCTGCGATATTTGCCGCAATGCCGTTTATTCTGCATCAGATCTGGGGGTTTATCGCACCGGGTCTGTATAAGCACGAAAAGCGTCTGGCGGTTCCGTTACTGGCATCCAGCATACTGCTGTTCTACTGCGGCGTTGCATTTGCGTATTTTGTGGTCTTTCCGCTGATCTTCAGTTTCTTTACCAGCGTTGGTCCGGAAAACGTCGCGGTTATGACAGATATCAGCAGCTATCTGAACTTTGTACTGAAGATCTTTTTCGCATTCGGTATCGTTTTTGAAATTCCGATCGCCACCCTGCTGATTGTATGGGCCGGCATCAGTGACGTTCAAAGTCTGCGTGCCAAGCGGGCATATGTGATCGTTGGCTGTTTTGTACTGGGAATGTTGCTGACACCACCGGACGTTATTTCACAGACATTGTTAGCGTTGCCTATGTGGTTGTTGTTTGAGCTGGGCATTGTGCTTTCTGTGATTGTTCCCCGTGGCAGCGCCGATCAGGATAAAGACCTGGACGACGCTATACAGCAGGAAGAAGAGAACAATGCTTCCTGAATACGGTATCTGACTGTTATACCTCCTATATAAACGCAGCCGAAGGCTGCGTTTTTTTATGCCTGCTGTTTAGCTATATAAGTTGTGCCGGAACAGGTGCTTGTTGCAGCGCAAAAATTAATTTCAGCTTTCTGCAAAAAGCCTGTTGACTCTTCGGTCAGCGTCCCTATAATACGCCCCCACATTGAGACGCAGGGCAGCGGCAACGCAGCTAAGCAAGCTTAATGAGAGTCAGAATAAAGCACTGAAAAACAAAATGTTTTGAAGTGCGAGTCAACTGATTCGACCGGAACGAAAAAGGTGTTTTCCGGTTTTGATAAGTTCTTCGGAATTAATCAAAATCTTCTGAAAATAACCGTTGACTTCCACCGGGTGTTGAGTAGAATACGCACCTCGCTTGAGACGACAGCAATGACGGTTACACCGGTTGCGAAAGTGGTTTTAAGCAACGCTCTTTAACAATTTGATCAGATAATTCGTGTGGGCGCTTGTTGAGATGAAGCACAAAAGCTTTATCAAAGTAAGCAACTTTTGTCTTCGGACAAACACGTGAATTCATTTAAGATGTTTTTATGAAAGTTAGTGTAACTTTGAGCTAGATTTAAGACACCAAATTCCGGTGTCGAAAAAATTAAACTGAAGAGTTTGATCATGGCTCAGATTGAACGCTGGCGGCAGGCTTAACACATGCAAGTCGAGCGGTAACAGAGAGTAGCTTGCTACTTTGCTGACGAGCGGCGGACGGGTGAGTAACGCGTAGAAATCTGCCTGGTAGTGGGGGATAGCCCAGAGAAATTTGGATTAATACCGCATACGCCCTACGGGGGAAAGCAGGGGACCTTCGGGCCTTGCGCTATCAGATGAGTCTGCGTCGGATTAGCTAGTTGGTGGGGTAATGGCCTACCAAGGCGACGATCCGTAGCTGGTCTGAGAGGATGATCAGCCACACTGGGACTGAGACACGGCCCAGACTCCTACGGGAGGCAGCAGTGGGGAATATTGCACAATGGGCGCAAGCCTGATGCAGCCATGCCGCGTGTGTGAAGAAGGCCTTAGGGTTGTAAAGCACTTTCAGCAGTGAGGAAAGGTGTGTACTTAATACGTGCATACTGTGACGTTAACTGCAGAAGAAGGACCGGCTAACTCCGTGCCAGCAGCCGCGGTAATACGGAGGGTCCGAGCGTTAATCGGAATTACTGGGCGTAAAGCGCGCGTAGGCGGTTATTTAAGTCAGATGTGAAAGCCCCGGGCTCAACCTGGGAACTGCACCTGATACTGGATAACTAGAGTACAGAAGAGGGTGGTGGAATTTCCTGTGTAGCGGTGAAATGCGTAGATATAGGAAGGAACACCAGTGGCGAAGGCGACCACCTGGTCTGATACTGACGCTGAGGTGCGAAAGCGTGGGGAGCAAACAGGATTAGATACCCTGGTAGTCCACGCCGTAAACGATGTCTACTAGCCGTTGGGACACTTGATGTCTTAGTGGCGCAGCTAACGCACTAAGTAGACCGCCTGGGGAGTACGGCCGCAAGGTTAAAACTCAAATGAATTGACGGGGGCCCGCACAAGCGGTGGAGCATGTGGTTTAATTCGACGCAACGCGAAGAACCTTACCTACTCTTGAAATCCTGCGAAGTCGGAAGAGATTCTGATGTGCCTTCGGGAACGCAGTGACAGGTGCTGCATGGCTGTCGTCAGCTCGTGTTGTGAAATGTTGGGTTAAGTCCCGTAACGAGCGCAACCCTTGTCCTTATTTGCCAGCACTTCGGGTGGGAACTCTAAGGAGACTGCCGGTGACAAACCGGAGGAAGGTGGGGACGACGTCAAGTCATCATGGCCCTTACGAGTAGGGCTACACACGTGCTACAATGGCCGGTACAGAGGGCTGCAATCCTGCGAGGGGGAGCTAATCTCACAAAACCGGTCGTAGTCCGGATTGGAGTCTGCAACTCGACTCCATGAAGTCGGAATCGCTAGTAATCGTGAATCAGAATGTCACGGTGAATACGTTCCCGGGCCTTGTACACACCGCCCGTCACACCATGGGAGTGGATTGCACCAGAAGTAGCTAGCTTAACCTTCGGGAGGGCGGTTACCACGGTGTGGTTCATGACTGGGGTGAAGTCGTAACAAGGTAGCCCTAGGGGAACCTGGGGCTGGATCACCTCCTTAAACGATAGCGGATTCTTAGCAAGCGTTCACACGAATTATCTGATCAGTTGTAGAGTAAGTACTGGGGCTATAGCTCAGCTGGGAGAGCGCCTGCTTTGCACGCAGGAGGTCTGCGGTTCGATCCCGCATAGCTCCACCATTCTTCACCCCGAAGAACGGTCAGTACTTAAATGCTTTGTTGAGAACACAAAAGCTAATGAATAACCCTTCGGGTTTGTTGATTACCTTTTGTCTTTTTAGACAAAACGCTCTTTAACAATTTAAATCCTGTAAAAACGAGAATTAAGTAAGACAAATGTACAAGCGCTAATCCGGCGTAAATGTATCGTTACTTCAGCGTTAACTGTTTAACAGTTGGCTATGAAGTTTTATCAGTTACTTTGAATCAGACCCTTTTGGGTTATATGGTCAAGTGACTAAGCGTGCACGGTGGATGCCTTGGCAGTCAGAGGCGATGAAGGACGTGGTAACCTGCGATAAGGTTTGGGGAGTCGGTAAACAGACTTTGATCCAAACATTTCCGAATGGGGAAACCCACCCAGTATAAGCTGGGTATCTCTTAAGTGAATACATAGCTTTAGAGAGGCGAACCCGGGGAACTGAAACATCTAAGTACCCGGAGGAAAAGAAATCAACCGAGATTCCCCTAGTAGCGGCGAGCGAACGGGGACCAGCCCTTAAGCTGTGTTGTAGTTAGTAGAACGCTCTGGAAAGTGCGGCCGTAGTGGGTGATAGCCCCGTATACGAAAACTTATACGCAGTGAAATCGAGTAAGACGGGACACGTGATATCCTGTTTGAATATGGGGGGACCATCCTCCAAGGCTAAATACTCCTGACTGACCGATAGTGAACCAGTACCGTGAGGGAAAGGCGAAAAGAACCCCTGTGAGGGGAGTGAAATAGAACCTGAAACCGTGTACGTACAAGCAGTGGGAGCAGACTTGTTCTGTGACTGCGTACCTTTTGTATAATGGGTCAGCGACTTAATTTCAGTAGCAAGGTTAACCGTTTAGGGGAGCCGTAGGGAAACCGAGTCTTAATAGGGCGTATAGTTGCTGGGATTAGACCCGAAACCGAGCGATCTATCCATGGGCAGGTTGAAGGTTGAGTAACATCAACTGGAGGACCGAACCGACTGTCGTTGAAAAGCCAGCGGATGACTTGTGGATCGGAGTGAAAGGCTAATCAAGCTCGGAGATAGCTGGTTCTCCTCGAAAGCTATTTAGGTAGCGCCTCATATCTCACCTACGGGGGTAGAGCACTGTTTCGGCTAGGGGGTCATCCCGACTTACCAACCCGATGCAAACTCCGAATACCGTAGAGTGCAATTATGGGAGACACACGGCGGGTGCTAACGTCCGTCGTGGAAAGGGAAACAACCCAGACCGTCAGCTAAGGTCCCAAAGTTATGGTTAAGTGGGAAACGATGTGGGAAGGCTTAGACAGCTAGGAGGTTGGCTTAGAAGCAGCCACCCTTTAAAGAAAGCGTAATAGCTCACTAGTCGAGTCGGCCTGCGCGGAAGATATAACGGGGCTCAAACCATACACCGAAGCTACGGACGCAGCTTGTCTGCGTGGTAGAGGAGCGTTCTGTAAGCCGTTGAAGGGAAAGCTGTAAGGCATCCTGGAGGTATCAGAAGTGCGAATGCTGACATGAGTAACGATAAGGGGGGTGAAAAACCTCCCCGCCGGAAGACCAAGGGTTCCTATCCAATGCTAATCAGGGTAGGGTGAGTCGACCCCTAAGGCGAGGCCGAAAGGCGTAGTCGATGGGAAACAGGTTAATATTCCTGTACTTCTTGTTATTGCGATGGAGTGACGGAGAAGGCTAGGCCATCACGGCGTTGGTTGTCCGTGTTTAAGGCTGTAGGCTGGGGGATTAGGAAAATCCGGTTCCCTAAGGCTGAGAGTTGATGACGAGTCCTCTTTTGGACGAAGTGGTTGATGCCATGCTTCCAGGAAAAACTTCTAAGCTTCAGATAACAAGAAATCGTACCCCAAACCGACACAGGTGGTCAGGTAGAGAATACCAAGGCGCTTGAGAGAACTCGGGTGAAGGAACTAGGCAAAATGGTACCGTAACTTCGGGAGAAGGTACGCCCCTGACGGTGATGAGACTTGCTCTCTAAGCTGTTGGGGGTCGAAGATACTAGGTGGCTGCGACTGTTTATTAAAAACACAGCACTCTGCAAACACGAAAGTGGACGTATAGGGTGTGACGCCTGCCCGGTGCTTGAAGGTTAATTGATGGGGTTAGCTTCGGCGAAGCTCTTGATCGAAGCCCAAGTAAACGGCGGCCGTAACTATAACGGTCCTAAGGTAGCGAAATTCCTTGTCGGGTAAGTTCCGACCTGCACGAATGGCGTAACGATGGCCACACTGTCTCCACCCGAGACTCAGTGAAATTGAAATTGCGGTTAAGATGCCGTATATCCGCGGCTAGACGGAAAGACCCCGTGAACCTTTACTATAGCTTCGCAGTGGACTTTGATATTACTTGTGTAGGATAGCTGGGAGGCTTTGAAACTTGGACGCCAGTTCGAGTGGAGCCAATCTTGAAATACCAGCCTGGTACTATTGAGGTTCTAACGCAGGTCCCTTATCGGGATCGCGGACATTGTGTGGTGGGTAGTTTGACTGGGGCGGTCTCCTCCCAAAGAGTAACGGAGGAGTACGAAGGTGCGCTCAGCATGGTCGGAAATCATGCATCGAGTATAAAGGCATAAGCGCGCTTGACTGCGAGACAGACACGTCGAGCAGGTACGAAAGTAGGTCTTAGTGATCCGGTGGTTCTGTATGGAAGGGCCATCGCTCAACGGATAAAAGGTACTCCGGGGATAACAGGCTGATACCGCCCAAGAGTTCACATCGACGGCGGTGTTTGGCACCTCGATGTCGGCTCATCACATCCTGGGGCTGAAGCCGGTCCCAAGGGTATGGCTGTTCGCCATTTAAAGTGGTACGCGAGCTGGGTTTAGAACGTCGTGAGACAGTTCGGTCCCTATCTGCCGTGGACGTTTGAGATTTGAGAAGAGTTGCTCCTAGTACGAGAGGACCGGAGTGAACGAACCTCTGGTGTTCGGGTTGTCATGCCAATGGCATTGCCCGGTAGCTATGTTCGGACAGGATAACCGCTGAAAGCATCTAAGCGGGAAGCCCCCTTCAAGATGAGATCTCACTGGGACCTTGAGTCCCCTGAAGAGCCGTTCAAGACCAGGACGTTGATAGGCTGGGTGTGTAAGCGTTGTGAGGCGTTGAGCTAACCAGTACTAATTGCTCGTGAGGCTTGACCATATAACGCCAAAAGCGTTTGGTTGCAGAGAAGACTGCAACATGATCAAGAACTGAAGATACATTGAAGAGCTTGCTGAAAAGCGAGACGGATTAGAGTTTGTACATCTTATTTAAGACTCGGCCTGAATAAGGCACACAGGATTTAGATTGTTACCTTTTTTTGCTTGGCGACCATAGCGAGATGGAACCACCCGATCCCTTACCGAACTCGGAAGTGAAACGTCTTAGCGCCGATGGTAGTGTGGGGCTTCCCCATGTGAGAGTAGGTCATCGCCAAGCACCTAATATGAGAAACCCCAGTCGCGAAGCGGCTGGGGTTTTTTCATGTTACGAGTTTGATAATCCAGTGCTCGCATGGGGAAGTAAATAAAGAGGCGCGCTTGCGCGTTCATGTCCCATGTAGAGTAGGGTAAAACCGGAATGAGACGACGCACAGCGTTGGCCCGGTTTTACGATCAGAGCCTCTGGCTCTGGGACTTCCATCGCCAAGCACCTAATTAAGAAAACCCGCTACGCTGTAGCGGTTTTTTTTTCGTCTGCAGAAAGTGCTTCCATCGCACGCACCTAATTAAGACTCTCTTTAAGAACACTGGCTGCTACTTTGTAGCAGGGTTTTTTTTTCGTCTGCAGGAAAGGCTTCCACCGCCAGGCACCTGATTAAGACTCTCTTTAAGAACACTGGCTGCTACGCTGTAGCAGATTTTTTCGTCTGCAGAAAGTGCTTCCATCGCCAGTCACCTGATAAAGACTCTCTTTATAACTCTCCTTAAGACTTTCTTCAGACTTTCTTTAAGACATAGGCCGCCAGGTTGTAGCAGGTTGATATGTGCGTATTTGTACTAGGCTCTGATTGTCTTAGAGTGAGAGTGTTCGGTATGCTCAGTGAATAATTGAATCAGAATGAGGCAAGTATATGGATAAGTTCCTACAGGCGGCCATTGATGAGGCTAAACAGGGGCTGGCGGAAGGTGGCATTCCGATCGGCTCAGTGCTGGTAATAGACGGTGAAATTGTGGCCCGTGGTCATAACCAGCGGGTTCAGAAGGGAAGCTGTGTATTACATGCTGAAATGGACTGCTTTGAAAACGCCGGCCGGTTAAAGGCTGCTGATTATAAGCGTGCCACCCTCTACTCTACGCTTTCTCCCTGCGATATGTGCAGCGGTACCGTACTGCTGTACGGTATTCCAAAGGTTGTGGTCGGGGAAAACCGGACGTTTAAGGGGCCAGAAGAGTATGTGCGTTCCCGCGGTGTTGAACTTACCCTGGTGGATGATCAGGAATGTTATCAGTTGATGCAGGATTTCATCGCAGCTAAACCTGAGCTCTGGAATGAAGACATCGGTGAGTGAGGAGCCGGTTATGGGATTTGAAGGCACTGAAAAATATGTAGCCACCGCTGACTTGCAGATGGCGGTGAATGCAGCCATTACCCTGCAGCGGCCGTTGCTGGTGAAAGGGGAGCCGGGTACAGGTAAAACCATGCTGGCAGAAGAGGTTGCTGCCGGCCTGGGGATGCGGTTATTACGCTGGCATATCAAGTCGACGACTAAAGCCCAGCAGGGCTTATATGAATATGATGCTGTATCCCGCCTCAGAGACTCTCAACTGGGCGATGAGCGGGTTCATGAGATACGTAACTATATAAAGAAAGGGATGCTCTGGCAGGCATTTGAGGCCGACGAGCAGGTGGTCCTGTTAATTGATGAAATTGATAAGGCTGATATCGAGTTTCCCAACGATTTACTGGTTGAACTGGATAAGATGGAATTCAGTGTGTACGAAACCGGTGAAGAAATTGTGGCCTGTCACCGGCCGGTGATCATTATTACCTCGAATAATGAAAAAGAATTGCCGGATGCGTTTTTACGCCGTTGTTTCTTTCATTACATTCAGTTCCCTGATGCTGAGACGATGCAGCAGATCGTACAGGTACACTTTCCTGATCTTGAAAAGCAACTGGTGCAGGACGCGCTGGAGGTGTTTTTTCAGGTCCGTAATGTTAACGGGTTAAAGAAGAAACCTTCTACTTCGGAGCTGATTGACTGGCTGAAGCTGCTGATGGCGGACAAGCTTTCAGCTGAAACGCTGCACAGCCGGGATAGCAGTAAAGCGATTCCGCCGTTACACGGAGCCTTGCTCAAAAATGAGCAGGATGTGCATATGCTGGAACGTCTGGCGTTTATGTCCCGCCGCCAGCAGGGCTGATAACCATGCTAATAAATTTTTTCTTTGCTCTGCGAACAGCACGGGTACCGGTTAGCCTGAATGAATTACTGGTTCTGCTGGAAGCCTTACAGAAGAAAGTCGCCTTTGCCAGCCTGGACGATTTTTATCTGCTGGCCCGTCTGTGTCTGGTGAAGGATGAAAAGTATTTTGACCGCTTTGATCAGGCTTTTGGCGCCTATTTTCAGGGGCTGGAACAGGTGGCGTTGTTTCCAGAGACTGCGTTGCCTGAGGACTGGTTACGGGCGGAGTTCTTAAAGCATCTGACCGATGCCGAAAAACAGCAGATTGAAGCGCTTGGTGGTCTGGATACATTGCTGGAGACATTGCAGCAACGGCTGAATGAACAGCAGAGCCGGCATGCCGGCGGTAATAAGTGGATCGGTACCGGCGGTACGTCACCGTACGGGCACAGTGGCTATAATCCTGAAGGTATCCGGATAGGCGGTGAAAGCCGGCATAAAAGCGCGGTTAAAATCTGGGAAAAACGGGAGTTTCGGAACCTGGATGACTCGCAGACACTGGGAATCCGCAATATTCAGGTGGCGTTGCGCAAACTACGCCGTTTTGCCCGGGAAGGTGCAGCAGAAGAACTTGATTTGCCTGATACCATTCGCAGTACAGCAAATAACGCCGGTCTGCTGGATATTAAACTGGTACCGGAGCGGCACAATGCTGCAAAAGTACTGCTGTTTCTTGATGTTGGCGGTTCCATGGATCCTTATATCCGCATCTGTGAACAGCTTTTTTCAGCGGTGCGCAGCGAGTTCAAGCACCTTGAGTACTATTACTTTCACAACTGTGTGTATGAAAAGCTCTGGAAGGATAATCAGCGACGATTTAAGGAAACAGTGCCGACTGTTGACGTGCTGCGGACGTATGGGAAGGATTATCGGGTGATCTTTGTCGGTGATGCCGCTATGTCACCGTACGAACTGCTGGAGCGGTACGGCAGTGTGGAGCATATGAATGAGGAAGCCGGACAGGTTTGGCTGCAGCGGATACTTGATGTCTGGGATAAAGCTGTGTGGCTGAATCCGGCCCGGGAAGATTACTGGCAATATACCCGCAGTACTCAGATGATCAGTCAGCAGTTGGACGGACATATGTTTCCGCTGACGCTGGCAGGGCTGGAGGCCGCTATTGCGCATCTGGCCCGTTAACGGTAGCGGGCGTGAATGCTGTCAAGGGTGCCGTCTGCTTTCATGGCGCGGAGGGTGGCATTAAATGCCGGCAGAATATCAGCGAAGGCCGAAGTTTTACTGATGAGTAGCAATAAGGAGAGTTGCTGACCGGCAACGGGAATTTCTCTGAAGGTGAAGTCATCCTCGGCAAACTGCTTAAGGTGGTAACTGAAGATATACGGGTTTTCGACAATCATATCGATGCGGTTCATCTTCAGCATGTCGGCCAGTGATGAGGTTGAATAGGCCGGCTGAATAAAATGTTTGTTCAGATTACGTTTTGCCCAGCCACTCCCGGCAGTTATGCCGATCCGGTAAGGTTTGAGCTCTTCCAGCGTCAGGGTTTCAGCTGTTTCCAGACGGGAATCAGTTGTGTTCATAAACACTGAAACGCTGCCAAAGGTGACGGCTTCCTGGCTGGCGCTGGCGTAACTGAGCCGTTCAGGGGTGGCAACGGCAACATAAGCATCAATTTCACCGGTTCTGACATAGGTCTGTACCCGTTTCCAGGGGAGTACGCGGTGTTGCAGCGGTATCTGCATTCGGGTGCTGAGAGCCTCGGTAAGCACGTCCACTTCGATGCCACGTACCTGTCCGTTATCGGTAAAACTGTAGGGTTTATATTCGGCGTAGGCAATTGTCATTGCCGGTGGCTGAGCAAGGCTGACAGGGCTGAATAACAGGCTGACAAGCAGCATCAGGGAGCGAATATACAACGGAACAGCAACGCGCATCATACTTCCCCTGAAGGTCGGGTAATGAGAATAATTATAAATACCACAGTTGTTGGTGCAGTTCATCCCGGACGGCACAGTTTGGGTAACAGAAGAGGGTGACAGGAGTGAGTATGAAAATTTTTATCCGACCGGCAATTACCCATGATACTAAGGCGCTTGCCGGTTTAATGGCTGAACTGGGATACCGCTGGACGCCATCGCAGCTGGCTGAGCACATCCCGCTTCTGCGGGAGAGAGGGCAGGAGGTGTGGGTGGCCTGTCAGGTGAATGCCACAGGTGAGGAACGGGTGATTGGCTGTATCAGTGCTATTCTTGATATGCGTCTGGCGGAAGGCTGTGTCGGGGAAATAGTCAGTCTGGTTGTATTACAGGATTGCCGCGGTAGCGGTGCCGGATATGCATTGCTGCAGGCCGCACAGGAATGGCTTGCACCGCAGGTCAGCAGTATCCGGATCCGGGCGAATGCCCGCCGTGAAGAGGCGCACGGATTCTATTTGCGGGCCGGTTACCTGCCGCACAAATCACAGCAGGTATTCATCAGGCAGTATGCTGCGCAACATAGAGAAGATTAACCATCAGTAACACAGCAAGGAGCGCATGATGATTTATATTATGACGTTTAATGCTGATGTCGGACGGGAAGAATTTGTCCCCGGCGAACAGAATCAGATAACACCCGGTAAGACCATCGCTGACTGGCTGGCAACTAAGCTGGCAGTTTTTGGTGTCGTGGTTGAAGAATCATACGAAGAAGACTGGGGCTGGGAAATGCGTCTGGATGTGCTGCATGACGGCCAGCAACAGGGCTATTATCTGGGAGTCAGTGGCACTGAAACAGGGCCCAACATTGAGTGGAAGCTGACCATTACCAAACAGCGCAGCCTGCTGGAGCGGTTGTCAGGGCACAATGTTCTGCAGCATGGCGATACCCTGATCGAAACGCTGCAGCGTTTACTGCGTGAAAATGATCATCAGGTGACCGACACTCACTGGCAACCGGAATAGTCACCGCTCAGGTTTTAGACAGCATTACACAAATTGAGTAATTTATTGCTTACGGTAAGTAATAAATTTGGTTTAATGGTCAGATCTTAACCTTACACCCACATCAGTAACTGACAGAACGGACTTCTGGCCGGTGCGCCGGCGATAACAGACATGGACTGACGGGGATCCGTTACTGAGCCAAAACCTGTTCAGGTTTTCAGATGCAGATATAACCCTGCCGGAGAGTAACGATGAAGATCACCATCAATCAGCGCATTGTGACTGGCTTTAGCATTCTGACCATTCTCATGCTGGTCATGAGCGCCAGCTCTTTTCTCGGTGTCCGGCAACTCAATCAGCAGATGACCCTGTCCGGTGAACAGACCGCACCGCTCCTGTTGCACAGCGGATCTATGGGCGTTTCACTGCTGTCAGTGAATAAAACCCTGATGCAGTTTCTGGCGACCCGGGAACTGCCGGAACAGGATCAGTTACAGGCTCAAATGAGCACTCAGATAACGGTGTATCAGCAAGAATATGATGTATTGCTGGAATTGGCTGACGGACATCATGAAGCCGCCCGGTTACTGGCTGAATCCCGCGACGCTGCAGATGCCTTTTTGGCGGACAGTGAAGCGATTCTCTCGACCCACCGGGCACACTCGGCCATTGCACCGGGTTTTCTGATCAGGCTGGAAGGGCTGCGTGAATTATTATCCGCTTTTCGGACTGAGCTGCAGGACATCGCCGCCTATGGCAGTGATGCAGACGAAATCAGCACCGCCGGCACGCTGGCAGCCCAGTTGGCGACGGTAACCGAAACCCTGGGAGCGCTGCGGGACATTACCGGCGCGGAGGAACTGGCGCAGGCATTGCAGCTGGTTGTGGGTGATATGGATGCCATGGATTATGAAACGGAACGCTTCGCCACGGTTAATGCCGGGACTGCCGCTCAGTTTGCCGGGCGGCTCGCGCAACTGCGTGATGTATTGCAGGGGGACGCCGGCGTACTGGCCACTGCGCAACAGCAATTGCAGCGCCAGCAAAAGATTGCTGCGACGCTGGTGACCTTAACAACAGCGATTAACCGGGCGACAGACAGCATTAACCAACTGATGGCCGGGGTTGATAAGCTCTCCCGGGTGACTCAGCAGCAGGCGGCGGATACCACCACTCTGGTTCAGCGTATGAATATCATCCTGAGTGCGGTCTCTCTGTTGGTCGCAGTGATTATCGGAGTATCGGTATACCGCAGTATTCGCCGGCCACTACAGCGCCTGATGGATATGCTGCAGGCCATGGCAGCCGGTGATATGCGCCAGCGTATCAATGGCCTCAAAGATGATGAGTTTGGTCAGTTAGGGGGCTGGATTAATCAGTTGGCAGCCCGTTTGTCGGCGACCATTGTCGAGATTCATCAGAGTGCCGAGCAGGTCACCCGGTCAATTGGCAGCACCGCCGACCACAGTGCGCAAACCCGCGACAGCATGCAGCAGCAGAATGACCAGACCACCACCGTTGTAACCTCAATGCATGAAATGGTCAGCTGTGTTCAGGAGGTCGCCAGAAGCGCTGAACTGGCGCAGCGGGCGGTGACAGATATTGAACAGCAGGCACAGCTGAATCATCAGTCGATGCAGAAGAACATTGTGTTGGTACAGGATTTGGCGGGCAATATCCGTGATGCAACCGGGGTGGTGAATGCGCTGCACAGCCATTCAGATGCGATCGGGCAGATACTGGATGTGATAAACGGCATTGCCGAGCAGACCAACCTTTTGGCGCTGAATGCTGCGATTGAAGCGGCGCGGGCGGGCGAGCAGGGGCGCGGATTTTCGGTGGTCGCCGATGAAGTGCGTAATCTGGCGGCCAGTACGCAGAAAGCCACACTTGATACCAAACAGATCATTGAAAAACTGCAGGCTGAAGCACTTCGGTCAGTGGCGATTATGGCGACCAGTTCTGAACAGGTGCAGGCCGGGGTGGACAGCATTGAACGCAGCGGGGACGATCTGACCCGTATGCTGCAGCAATTCATCGCCATTCGTGAAATGAGTGAACAGATCGCCACCGCCGCAGAGCAGCAAACCTATACCTGTGATGAGATCTCCGGCAGTGTTGAGCAGATTGCCCGGGTGTCCCGGGTGTGCAGTGAGGATGCGGTATCAATTGCCGCAGAAAGTAACACCGCCATTACACTGGCGCAGCAGCAACAGGCTCTGGTCGGGCAGTTCCGTGTAGCGGAATAACGCGGCTCCCCGGTATCCGCGGGGAGCCGGTTCAGTCATCTACGCCTGTACCTGGAAGCATTCAGCCGATTCAACCAGTTCCTGGCCACGGCTGGATACCTGAACACTCTGATCACGGATATCCGAGGTGTACTGATTACTTTCTACCATGGCACCGGCAATTTCTTCCATATTGGCGGAAATTTCCTGGGTAACCCGGGCCATTTCCTCAATGCCGACCGCGACCTGATGGTTACGGTCGGTCACACCCTGAATGCCGTCGTTGATAGCACTGACCACTGCCAGCGCTTCTTCACTGTGACCCTGGCCGACACTGATACATTCGCGGGCGCTTTCCATGCTCTTGATCAGCGAGCGGGTCAGCGTGGCCATGCTGTCGACAATGGAGGTTATGTCGGCGGTTGCATGGACGGTTTTCTCCGCCAGGGTACGGACTTCATCCGCTACCACGGCAAAGCCCCGGCCCTGTTCACCGGCACGGGCGGCCTCAATGGCAGCGTTCAGTGCCAGCAGACCGGTCTGGTTGGCAATATCACTGATCATGTCAGTGATGCTGTCGACCTTGGAAGAATGCTGGTTCAGTTCCTGAATTTCCTGATCGACCTGAGAGAACAGGGTGGCGGTTTCGGTGAATGAATTCACCGCCCGGTCGATCACCTTGGAACCTTCAACGGCGGTTTCGAAAGACTGCCGTGCCATGGAATCCGCATCATTGGTGGTGTTGGTCAGATCCTGCAGAGTGGCACTCATTTCCTCGGTGGCAGACGCGACCGTGGTGGTCTGTCCGGTGACCTGATCGGTGGTCTGGCTGACCTGCTCAATGGACGTGTGCAGTACGCCGGCGGCATTGGTCAGCTCCAGGCTGGTGTTTTTCACCTGTCCGACGATGCCTTCCAGTTCGTCAGCCATATGGTTAACGGCACTGGCGGTACGGTCAAATTCGTCGTTACGCTTTTCGTTAATCGGCAGACGCAGGCTCAGGTTACCGGCACCTATCCCTTCCAGACAGTCGATGATGCTGCTCATCGATGCGGTAATGGTACGGGCAATATTGAAGATCAGCACAAACAGAATGGCTGCCAGTAGCAGGCCGCCACCGGTCACCATGAGACGGGCGTCGCTGATGGTGCTCTGCATATCCGCTTCCACCTTTTGCAGCACGGTGGATTTCATTTGCTGAATCAGGTTCTGAACATTGGTGCGGATATTCCCCAGCTGTTCGTCGGCAGCCTGACGGGTGTTACGGATGTTGGTGACCACAGCATCTGCCTGATCAAAACTGGCAACGTAGGCTTCAAAACTTTCCTGATAGAAGTCATACAGGTTAATGTCGTCGGCAGCGGCTTTGAATTTGCTGAACAGTTCACGGATTTCATCGTGTTGCGAAGCCCTGTACTGTTCAAAGTAGATGTTCACCAGGATGGTGGTATCCCGCTGAATAGGCTTCAGAGCACCCAGTACCTTAGTGGTCAGCTCATCACCGACAACGTTGACCGCCTGACGTAAACCTTCCTCGTCGCTCAGACCCAGGGTCTGATTTAACTGTGCCAGTTTACGCAGATTATCAATGTACAGGTTGTAGTTGGCTTCCAGTGCCTGAGCATCAGTTGCCAGAGAATCTTCAGTGGCCAGCGCGCTGAGTGACGCAATTTGCTCACGCTGGTTAAGTACCAGGGCATCAACCGCGGCCAGATCATGGCTGTCGGCCCGTTCAAATTCGAACAGCCCTAAACGCAGTTCCTGTAACTGAGCCAGCTGGGTATTCACCTGAATGGTTTGTCCGGCACTGCTGGAAACCTGATTAATAGAGGTCAGGGCAGCATATGCCAGGGCGGCACAGCTGAGCAGTGTGAGTATCAGGACAGAGCCAAGCTTTGCCCTCAGAGATAGGTTTTTAAGCATTGTACATCTTCCAGTTTGGTGGTTCGGAAGATGATTGTGTCCGCTACAATTCCAAACAACCCGAGAGCCTGCGCTGGCCATATCGCTCCGTCGGGCCGCACTTTATTATTCTTAAGTCGACCGAGTATGCCATTAAATGTCGCGATTTGTAGGAGTACGACGGGCTTTGTCGCAGATAGACTCCTCACTTTGGGGAGGGGGTGGATGTGTTCAGTACCGATCAGTCACTGGCGGTAAAGGCTGCGAAGCTTTCCAGAAAGGTATGCAAGACCGGCCCCACATGTTCACCCTTACGGACGACCAGTGCCAGCTGCACTTCATGGCTGAATAAATCCTGCGGCAGGGTACGCATTTCCTTATTGCTGACCCAGTTTGCCGCATACCGGCGGGGGAGGAAACCGATATAGCGGCCGGATAAAATCAGAAATGCCAGCCCTTCCGACAGATAAGAAGATGCAGTCGCCGGAGGCAGGGACTGGGCCAGCGGTGACTTGATGTCCGGAGCATAACAACCCTTGGCGTAGCCTGCTGCCTGTATGGCTTCCACATCAATGTTGTCTTCAGTAAATAGTGGGCTCTGGTCGCCACAGAACAGATCCACGCTGATCGGAAAACGGTGAATGACCCGTAAATGCTTACCCGCATCGCTGAAAAGCCCGATGCCCAGATGCAGGGTGCCAGCGCTGAGTTCATCTTCTATTTCGTCGGACGACAGTACTTTAATGATGATATGCACATCCGGATGCTGGGCGGCAAAGCGGTGGATAACATCCTGTACCCGGGTATTCGGTGACATGGTGGAATTATCCAGGATGCCGATTTTCAATTCCCCGGTCAGCTTGCCGTTAAGGCTGGCAACATTGGCATTGAACTGATCCACACTGGCAAACAGTTTACAGGCTTCGGTATATACCACCTGACCGTTTTCCGTCAGGGAAAATCCCCCCCGGCCCCGGTTGCACAGTTTGATGCCCAGCCGGGTTTCCAGATCCTGAATATAGGTGCTGATGCTGGACAGAGCGATGTTCAGCGGTTCCTGTGCCTGGGTAAAACCGCCGCTTTCCACCACGGTGACAAAAATGCTCAGCAGACGGATATCAATGCTGCTGGTTTTGCCGATGGAATAATCGCTGTTGTGGTGTAAGGGCATAGGCGGTTCCGTTGTTATTTTTATGAGGATGCGCCATTCATCTTGATAGGGCGCAGGAAAGAGTACAAGCAGAAAAATTTTCAACCCAACGGCGCTGGCGGCTGTCTGTTTGCTATTCACAGGCGCCAGAGCTTCCGTTGCTGTGGCCTTAACCCCTTGATAACGGTGGCAAACCCTGACCGTCGGGAGAGGCGCTGCCCATTGCATTACTTCAGATATTCCCAAAGTAATTTTCTGTTATTGATGATTTTACCGAACTAAAGCCTTCCATAGACTGGTTAATCAGAGGATTTCCGCACAGTACAGGGTGGCGAAATCCGATGGCTACAAATAACAATAATTCGAGGTGCATATGGCCAACTATGCTTTTATTAACGGTGAAGTCATCACCGTTGATGCTCAGGACCGGATCTGTTCCGCGCTGCTGGTAACGGGAAAGCACATTACTGCGGTCGGCAGCGATGCTGAAATACTGGCCCGGGCAGGCGACCATGAGGTGATCGATTTACAGGGCCGGACTCTGATACCGGGCTTCATCGACGCCCACAACCATCTGACCCATCAGGGGGCCGCATTCGCCACAGTCGACTTCGGTTATCCGGCGGTGGCTTCCATTGAAGACCTGCGTAATGCGGTACGTGAAGCGGCAGAAAACAGCGCCCCGGGTAAGTGGATTCGCGGCTGGGGCATGAACTACGAGAAATTTGCCGGTGGCCAGCAACCTACCCGCTGGGATCTGGATGACATTTCCCCGGATCATCCGGTATGCATTGTTCATGTCAGCGGACATAACGTACTGGTCAACAGTCTGGCGCTGGAAATGGCAGGGGTCACCGATGACACGCCTGATCCGGCCGGGGGCATGTTTGTCCGGGATGAGCAGGGCCGCATCACCGGTTATGCTTATGACAGCGCCCAGCAACTGGTGATTCCCACCAGTGTGGATGTGGGCCATCATGGCCCGGATATCGGCTATGATCTGCCGCTGGAAGAGCTGGTGGATGACATTGACCGTGCCTGCAAGGCCTATCTGAAAGTCGGGATTACATCGGTAGTTGACCCTCAGGTGACCACCCGGGAAATGCCAGGTTATATGGCCGCCCGTCAGCAGGGTAAGCTGACCATCAAAACCACCTGTATGTACCTGTCGAACCATCAGAATGCCATTAATGAGCTGGGCATTACGGACCATATCGGCAATGACCTGCTCTCCATCGGGCCCATGAAATACTACTGTGACGGTGCACTGATCGGCGGCACCGCACTGTTCTATGCCGATGAGCCGCAAACCGACCATGGCTGCAAATGCAATAAAAGCGCGGGCCGCGGATATACCTACTGGCCGGACATCGAAGCCTTCAAAGAAGCCCTCATTGATACCCACAGCCGGGGCATGCAGTTTGGCGTGCATACCCAGGGTGATATGGCCATGGACATCGTGCTGGATGCGGTTGAAGAAGCCCAGCGGCGCTTTCCCCGCAGCAATGCCCGCCACCGTATCGAACACTGCCACGGGCCGACCCGTGAACAGGTGGCCCGGATTAAGCGCCTTGGGGTGATTCCCGTGACTCAGCCGGGTCAGGTGCATGAAACCGGTGATGATCTGACCAGTATCTATGGCGAGCGCCGGGCGAAGCGTTTCTGCCCGCTGCGGGACATGCTGGATGACGGCGTACCGGCGGTGATCAGCACCGATGCCTTTGTACAGTCCTATAAGCCTTTTGATGCCATCAGTGCCGCGGTTAACCGCCTCAGCCTGACCGGCCGGGATATGGGCGAAGGTCAGCGTATTTCTGTGCTGGAAGCGATCCGTTCTTATACCTGGAATGCTGCCTATTCGGTCTATCACGAAACCCGCAAGGGCTCGCTGGAAGTGGGCAAACTGGCGGATCTGGCCATTATCGACGCGGCTTTCCTGAGTGTGCCGGTTGCTGATATAAGCCAGCAGGAAATCTACATGACCGTTTCCAACGGGGAGGTTGTTTACCGCAAATAAACCGGTGGCTGGCCGGTATAACGGTACCGGTCAGATTCGGAGTAAGCCTGAAACCTGAAATACATCCGACAATAAAAATAAATAGGAGAAATATGATGGATAACCTGTCAGCCACCCGCCGTGGTGGATTCCTCGGGGACTATGACAAGCCCCTGTTCTGGACGACAGCGGGTATCACACTGCTGATTGTCGCTCTCGGGGTGATCAGCCCTGATACGTTGAAAACCTATGCCAGTAATGCGCAGGGGTACCTGAGCAGCCAGTTTGGCTGGGCCTATGTGCTGGCGTTAGCGGTGTATGTGGGCATTGGTATCTGGGTCGGCTTTAGCCGTTACGGCAACCTTAAACTGGGCAAAAAAGAAGATACGCCTGAGTTCTCAACCTTTACCTGGGTGGCGATGCTGTTCAGTTGCGGTATCGGCGTGGGCTTCCTGCTCTGGGGTGTCGCTGAGCCGCTGTATCACTATATGCAAACGCCTTACATGGCAGAGCCGGCAACGCCTGAAGCCATTCCTGTCGCGTTGCAGATCACGTCGCTGCACTGGGGACTGCATACCTGGATGGGATACTGCATTGTCGGCCTGTGCATTGCGTTTCCGGCGTTCCGTTACGGTAAGCCGATGAACATCGGTATTGCCCTGTACGGCCTGCTGGGGGAACGTACAGAAGGCAGTATCTGGGCACGTTTACTGGACCTGATCGGCGCGGTGGCAACCATCGGCGGTATCGCAACGGTACTGGGCTTAGGGGTGATCTCCATTGATTACGGGGTAAACCATATCTTTGGCATTGAAACCGGTAATACCGGCAAGGTGATTATCATTGCTTTACTGGCGTTGCTGTACAGCCTGTCAGCGGTGTCCGGCCTGAAGCGTGGCGTTGCCTACCTGAGTACCATTAACGTGGCGATCGTGGTGGCATTCTGTGTATTCATCCTGCTGACCGGTGACACTAATACCTTACTGCGATATTACGTTACCGGCATCGGTAACTATCTGGGTAACTTGCTGCCGATGACGTTCTGGGCCGATCCGCTGCAAAAGAGTGGCTGGATTAACTGGTGGACCGTGTTTTACTGGCTGATCGTCATCTCCTGGTCGCCTTTTGTCGGTGGCTTTGTGGCACGGATTTCCCGTGGACGTACCCTGCGTGAATTTATCCTCTTTGCGGTGCTGACTCCGACCCTGTGCTCCATGCTCTGGTTTGCGGTGATCGGCGGTTCAGCAATCGGGCTGGAAGCCGGCGGTGAAGTGAAACTGTTTGACGCGGTGCAGGCGAATGTCGGTTCCGGTATTTATGTGATGCTCGACAGCTTCCCGATGAGCGGTTTGCTCAGCCTGGTGGTGTTTGTCAGCATGATCATCTTCCTGGTGACCTCGGCAGACTCTGCCTGCTTCTTTGTGGCGATGCAGATGTCCAAGGGTGCCTATGAACCGGCCTTCGGAATGAAGATCACCTGGGGTCTGTTTACCGGTATGCTGGCGATTGTGCTGCTGCTCAGTGGCGGACTGAAAGCGGTGCAGACCGCCTCCATAGTGGCGGGCAGCCCGTTTGCGATTGGTATCGGCTTTATGATCTGGTCGTTGCTGCGGTCACTGAAGCAGGAATATGCCAAAGAGTATGAAGGGGCTGAGGTCGCAGAGTCTGCTGCGCCGCAAGAGCCTGTTTCCGGCGGTGAGATGCGTACCAGCGGTGCTTTCAGCCCGCGGGACTGAACATCGGGTTAAACCCAAAAACCATGCAGCTGCATGGTTTTTTTATGCCCGGAGGTCTGTCGCGCAGGGTTGTCAGGCGGGCTGCATGGGGTGTTTTTGCTGATTGCAGTTGTGCTACCGGGCAGGGTGGAAGGCGTGCGGTGAGCGGTGTCTGGCAGACCCTGCCGTTCAGCACTGGACAGCTGGTAGGCTATCCGGGCGTTGCTTTCAGGCTTATACCTTGCTGAGCAGAGGGCGGGCCTGCGCGGTCAGCCAGCGTTTGAACTGCTTCACCGGCAGTGGCTGGGAGAAGTAATAGCCCTGCCCTACCTGGCAGTTGTTGGCCACCAGAAACTCCAGTTGTTGCTGGTTTTCGATACCTTCAGCGACCACTTCCAGCCCCAGTGCACTGGCCATGGAAAAGATCGCTTTGACGATGGCATCGTTATCATCCGGGTTCGGAATGGTGCTGATAAAGGAGCGGTCAATTTTCAGCACTTCTATCGGTAACTGTTTCAGATAGCCCAGCGAAGAATACCCGGTACCGAAGTCATCCATAGCAATTGAGATGCCCATGGACTGCAGCCGGGTGAGGGTTTTAATCGATCCTTCCATGTCTTCGATAACGGCACTTTCGGTAATTTCCAGCTCCAGTTCACCGGGCTGAATCCCGTATTTCTGCAGGCAGCTGTCCAGATAATCACATAACTGGCTGTCTTTGAACTGCCGTGGGGACAGGTTAACGGCGATGGTCAGGGGGCCCAGCGACTGCTGTTTCCATTCAGCGATTTGCTGGCAGGATTTGTTAATGACCCAGTAGCCCAGCTCGCAGATCAGGTTGCTCTGTTCGGCAATCGGAATGAAGCGGTCCGGCGTGGAGACCACCTCACCGTTACGGTGCCAGCGTAATAACGCTTCGGCACCGATAACCTCAAAACCGTCCGGGCGGAGCATCACCTTCGGCTGATAGTGCAGGTCCAGCTCATCTTCCTGAATGGCTTCTTTGAGGCCTTCTATAATCATCTGATCCCGCTGCCGCTGCTGTTCCAGATGGGAGGAGAAGAAGCAGACCTGTCCGCGGCCCTGTTCCTTGGCCTGGAACATGGCGGAGTCTGCCCGTTTAATCAGTTCATGGGCGTTGGCGGCGTCACCCGGGAAGGTGGAAATGCCGATGCTGGCACCGGGTTTGATCTTGTGTTCATCCACATAGAAGGTGCGGCCGATGGTGCCGACCAGATCTTCAGCCAGCTGTACCAGACTGTCGTTATCCAGGTAGCTGGACACTATGACGGTGAATTCATCGCCCCCGATCCGGTATACCGTATCGGACTTACGCAGCCGGGCTTTCAGCCGGTTAGCAATTTCGATCAGTAACAGATCACCGGCTTCGTGACCAAAACTGTCATTGGTCCATTTAAAATTGTCCAGATCAATAAACAGCAGCGCCAGCGCGCTGGACTGACGGCTGGCCAGATGAATATCGGCTTCCAGACGCAGCATAAAAGAATAGCGGTTAGGGATCTGGGTGAGCGTGTCAAAATAGGCCAGGTGGTGCAGTTTCTGCTCCGCTTCCTGTTTTTCTGCGATGTCTGTCAGCACCCCTACATAGGTGGTGTTGGCGTCGCTCAGTACGCCATCAACCGGCTCCACAATGTTGATGTTCAGCCAGCCCGGGAACGTTGTACCGTCCTTGCGCTGGCCGACCACCTGACCGGACCAGCTTTTTTTCTTCTCAAGGGTGTCGGCGGCAAACTGGAAAATGGGTAACTGAGCGCGGTCGGTGGCGTAGATGGCAGGGGGGCGGTGGAGTATTTCGGATTCTTTATAGTGGGTGATGGTGGTGTAACTGGGGTTTATGTCGATGACATGACCGTCTTTATTGACCACAAACACCGCTTCGTTGAGAGCGTCCAGTGCATGTTGGGCCACCTGCAGGGACTGCATCGGGGAGACCAGTGCCAGGCGCAGCACAATATACAGTGAACCGACGAACAACAGGCTGACAATGGCCACCTGCGTAATATCCACCCACAGGGAGCTGCGCAGGGTTTCGGCAAATTCTTTATCCGAATAACTGACTTCGACATGGCCTATGGTCATCGCGCCGAGGGATACCGGGTAGCTGATCCGGTTGGGCTGTTGCTTCCAGTTCAGTTCATCATTGTCGGCGTTGAAGCGTTCAATCTGCTGATTGTCCCGCTTGATTTTCCCCATATAGAGGTGGCCGAAATTGCCGAATACCTTGATGCCCTGAATAAACTCCGAGTCCATCTCTGCATCCAGAATGGCATCCGCAAATTCCGCGGTATAGGTTCGGTTGTAGGACTTGTTGTAGATGTTCCAGATGGTGGGTTTAACTGAGGCGGCTACCCGTTTGGCAACCGCCAGCCCCCGTTCCTGGGAGGTGCTTTCCATCAGTTCAGCGTTAGCCACATAACGTACTGCGACGAAGGAACTCATCACCAGCAGGGTGATGAGGCTAACGATACAGAACAGCCGGATCGTTAAGCGGTTAATCATTGCTGCTCATAATTCCCGAACCAGTCGTAATACTGGTTAAATTCCTTTTTAAAGTTGCGCTTTTTCTCAATAATTTCTTTTGTCAGCGGGTCCCTCTGGGCGTACTTAACCAGTACTTTATCTGACTCTTCACGCCAGCGGTCGATGTCTTCCTGCGACCACCGGTTGATGTTGACACCACTGCCGGCGAGTTGCTTAAAGGCTTTAAAGTCAGAGACTTTGGCCTTCATGGTGATGCTCAGGGTATAAGATTTAATGGCCGACTCCAGGATGGCCTGCAGATCCGGCGCCAATTCGTCATAGGCCGCCTGGTTGATCAGGAAATCAGATAATACTGATGGTTGCCAGATTGCCGGGACAATGGCATTTTTGCCGATGTCATGCAGGCCCAGATCCCAGGCACCGCGCGCGGTGGTCCATTCAACCGCATCAATGTCGCCGTTTTCCAGTGCCGGACGGATTTCGTTCGGCACCAGCGGTATGGTGTAGGCACCGGCAGCGGCGGTCAGTACTTCACTGGGCAGCCCCGGGCCAATCCTGACTTTTTTGTTACGCAGATCATCCAGCCCGGTGATGGGCTCTCTGGAGATCAGGCCAAATTCCATGCCCGGCCACCAGGCCGGTCGCCACATAATGCCGTCAGGCGAGGAGAGGGTGTTAGCCAGTTTGGTACCGTCGCCGGCGAGGAAGAACATCATGGAAGCATCGAGGTTCATGAAGTCAAACGGGCCGGCATTCATCAGGGCCCATGCCGGGTGCTGACCGGACCACCAGTTCGGCCAGCCGTTACCCATTTCAATACGGCGCTCCTGAACCGCGGTGTAAATATCCGGTCCGGCGGGCACTTCACAGCTGGGGATAATTTCCAGCTGCAGGCGGCCGGAACTCATTTTACTGACGTTATCCGCCAGTTCCACAAGCCCCTTATAATCGATACTTTCTTTGGTTGCCTGGGTTTGTAAACGCCAGGAAATCGTGTCCGGTTCCTGATCAATACAGCCACTCAGACTAAGACAGAATGTTAACAACAGGCTGGCTGGCAGCAGATACGACTTGCACCAGGAGACGCTCATTGATAGCTCCTATAAACTGTTTATCCGTTTAATACTTCAGGAAAATCCGGGAGCTTATACAGGTCTGATGTTTGCAGAACGCTGTCGTGGTCTCCTACAGTGATGAGCTCTGTCAGGTACTGACGCTGCAGATCATCCACTGTAATTCCGCTATGTAATGCGGGCTTAATGTGTCAGATAGAGTATAAACAGAATCGTCTTAGGTCAACGGGGGCAGTTGACCTTAGTCATTCATACCAGCTTTCAGGCAACTTTAAAGAAAACGCCCTGCCAGTGGCGGGCGTTGGTGACGGTGTTCAGGCCGCAGCCTGCAGGGAAAAGCGGAAGCAACTGCCCTGATTCAGCTGACTTTGTACCTCGATTTCACTGCTGTGCAGTTCAAGAATACGTTTTACAATCGCCAGCCCCAGCCCGGTGGAGCCGGTATTGGTACTTTTGGCCTGCTGCTGGGTATAGAAACGGTCAAATATATGCGGCAGGTGTTCCGGGCTGATTCCCTGACCATTATCAGCAATACTGATGCTGATAGCGCCCTGCGGCCGGGCAGCGTCCGCTTCAATTTGCAGGCGGATTTCACCATTTGCAGGCGTGTAGGTAACCGCATTGCGCAGCAGGTTTTCAAAGACCCGCTGAATCAGACTGATATCCGCATAGACAAAAGCGCTGTTCTGCAGGTTGACCACTTCAATGTGAATATTTTTGGCCTCCGCCTGTAAGCGGAATTCCTGAATGGTATCGAACACCAGCTCAGCCAGTGAAAAGCGTTCACAGCTGGCGCTCATTTGCTTGGCTTCCAGCTTAGATAACTCGAATAAATCCTGAATCAGTTGCCCCAGCCGGTGCGAACTGTGCATGGCGGTGCGCAGAAACGCCATACGTTCGGTGTCATTCAGGCTGCTGTTTTTGATCAGCAGGGTTTCCAGATAGCCCTGAATGGTCGATAACGGGGTGCGAAGGTCGTGGGAGACATTGCTGATCAGCTCCCGGCGGGTCTGGTCTGCTTCACGGAGCATCTCAAACTGCATGCCGATTTTTTCTGACATCCGTTCAAATGTCTGCGCCAGTAAGTCTATTTCATCTTTAGGCAGGGGGGCCTGTGCCGGCTGCTGCAGGTCGTTACGGCAGTGATCCAGGTTCTGTTCGCTGAAGCTGTGCATGGCCTGGCTGAGCATGCCTAAACGGCGGACCAGTAACCGGAAAATCAGCCAGCCAGCGAGGATCGCCGCCAGGGTAATCACGGCAATGGCGACCAGTACCATGGAACGGCTGTAACTGTCCTGAATGCCATCTTCAATGTTGTCGTACAGCTGGCCGCCCAGAATCACGTACAGATACCCCTGTAACTGACCGTTCTGGCGGATTTCAGCAGCAGAGAATACTTTTTCAGCATCGGTATGGCGGGGGTCTGCACCGCGTAACGGGTATTCAATGTCGCCCCGGATAAAGGCCTGCAAGGGGCCTAGCGGAATGTTGCGCCGGGCGAGATTATCGTCCTGCAGGGCATGGGCGAGAATATTGCCCCGGGCATCCAGCAGGTACACTTCTGCCAGCGGGTTTATTACCATTGCCTGCTGGGCGAGGGCTTCGATCGCATCGACCTGCACCCGGGCGGTATCGCCGTTCTGAGTGATCAGGCTGTACGTGTCGGTGACGTACATGGCAATGCTGAAATTCAGTTTTTGAGTCAGCTCTTCATAATAAGCCCGCATCCAGTTCTGGCTGACCAGCATAACCGCCACGCCCACGGCAATAACAATGAACATCAGCGCCAGTGATAGCCGGGTATTCAAGGTGCTGATTAAGCCTTTCTGCATTCGCCCGGCTGACTGACCGGCAGATTCAGCCGGGGTCACAGGCTGAGCCTCTCGGTATCCAGCTTATAGCCTACCCCCCAGACGGTGACGATGATTTCCGGGTTGTTGGAATCATGTTCAATTTTTGCCCGCAGCCGGTTGATATGGGAGTTGACCGTATGCTCGTAGCCGGCGTGGCCGTAACCCCAGACATTGTCCAGTAATTCGGAACGGCGGAAGACCCGGCCCGGCTGGCAGGCAAAGTAACGCAGCAGGTCAAATTCCCGGGCGGTCAGGTCGATGGTTTTGCCTGCCAGTTTTACTTCATGGAGTTTTTCGTCGATGGATAGCTTTCCCAGTCTCAGAGTGTCCTGCTCTTTGGGATTGGCGTTCTGAATGGCGCTGACCCGGCGGAACATCGCTTTAATGCGGGCAATAAGCTCCATCACGCTGAAGGGTTTTGTGATGTAGTCATCGGCCCCCAGATCCAGCCCCAGTACCCGGTCCAGCTCGCTGGAACGGCAGGTAAGCAGCAGAATCGGCACATAGTTCTGGTTACGTCTGACGCTGCGACATATTTCCAGCCCGGACGGGCCGGGTAACTGGATATCCAGAATCAGTAAGTCCCAGTCCATACTGCAGGCCATACGCATACCGCTGTGGCCGTCACTGACGCGGGTGATTTCGGCACCCAGATCCGAGAGGTGCAATTGTAACAGATCGGCAATTTCGTCCTGATCTTCTACGATGAGTATTTTCTTATTTTCCATGGGCAAATCCTGTCTCACGGTCACGTCCTGTATATAACCGGTATTCAACGCCGGAATACCGCCGGGCGTTTTTCCATAAACGCCTGCATACCTTCGATCTGATCCTCGCTGCCGTAGAGGGCATAGTAGCTGCGCCGTTCGAACAGTACGCCGTCCTGCAGGCTGGTTTGCTCTGCCTGCCTGACCATTTCCTTGGCGGTCATGGTGACGGCTTTGCTGTAGCCTGCAATTTGCTGAGCGGCTTCCAGCGCGGTGCTGAACAGCGCATCTGCCGGGACCACTCTGGCGGCCAGACCGGCGCGTTCAGCCTCCTGCGCATTCATCATCCGGCCGGTGAGGATCATATCCATGGCCCGTGATTTACCTACCAGCCGGGTCAGCCGTTGCGAGCCGCCCATGCCGGGGGTGACGCCAATTTTGACTTCCGGCTGGCCGAAACGGGCGTTGTCGGCGGCAAAAATCATGTCGCACATCATAGCCAGTTCACAGCCGCCGCCTAAGGCGTAGCCGGATACCGCAGCGATTATCGGAGTTCTTAGAGCGGCAAACCGGTCCCAAGGTTCAAAGAATCCTTGCTGAAACATATCCAGATGCCGCTGTGCGGCCAGCTCTTCAATGTCTGCACCGGCGGCGAAAGCCCGTTCGTTACCGGTGAGAATGATGCAGCCGGTATCGGGATCAGCATCCAGTTCGCTGCAGGTGCTGACCAGCAGCTGCATCAGCTGGCTGTTGAGGGCGTTCAGCACCGCCGGACGGTTGAGCCGCAGCACCACCACTCTGCCGTGGCGTTCAGCCAGCAGGGGGCTGTTATGATCGGATAGCAAGTCAGACATAGTGTTGCTCCTGTTCATGAATCCCAGATGGCCCCGTAGGCCGGAATACCGCGGCTTTCCATGCCGTATACCACCTGCCAGGTGAGTTTTTCATTGGATATACAAATGACTGCTTCTGCGCCGTGTTCCTGGCAGGCCTGATAGGCAAGTCTGACCAGATCCGGTTTGCCGTTGGCATCGGTATCCCAGATATGCGCGTCCGGTTGCGCTTCGAGAATTTCGTCCACCAGTGCGTCACCGTAGGTTTTGCGCGGTTCGCGGGTGGACCATATCAGATGAATAGGCACGTCCTGCGCCAACAGGTGCGGTAAAACCGGGCCGATGCCGCTGCCGGTGGCGACGTACACCACCTTTTTGAACAGCACTTCGATGTAAGCCACACCCGCCTGCGGGATGCCTTTCACCCATACATGGCTGGGCTTCTGCTCAATAAAATTACCCGTCCAGTCACCGGCCCGGGAAATCACCAGCCGGAAACCGTCTTTGTGCGGAGAGGGCGCATTGGCAAAGTGATGCCATTCCATTAGCGGGTTCAGACTGATTGCGGTGGACGAACCGGCAAAGGGGGTCACTCCGTGGTCGAAGGTTGCTACTGCCACGTGGTTGGAGGGTGTTTCTACCTGCACCGGTACCCGGCGTAAACGTAACCATGGCAGGATGATACTGGCGGTCAGCAGGCACAGAATCCAGAAGCTGGTGGCACCGGTCAGGGCATCGCTGAAGCTTTGCGCCCCGCGCTGATCATCAATAAAGGACAGAGTCAGCCCCCAGAACAGCGCCAGTGAGAGCCAGCCCCCGAAGCGGTGCGTCCGTTCGAAGGCATCATGATACCGGGCGCGGACAGTTTTCTGAGCCATCACCACAATCAGGACCAGCAGGACCAGCAGGCCGTAAATAAGCCCCAGACTCTGCGCTGAGATTCCCGGCAGGTTCTGCTGGAACTGATAGCTGGCGCTGCCGGCAAAGATGATGAACCACAGGGTGCCGGCCAGCGCGCCGCCTTTATGCAGGCCGCCGTAATGGTAGACCTTGCCCAGCGTCCAGCGGATGGCGAGTGGCCAACTGGTGGGGGCCCGGGTAAATAACCAGAAAAGACAGTTAATCACATATTGCTGACGGGCAAGTATGGCCAGCCCCAGGTTAAACAGGGTCAGATCGGCCAGTACCTGCAGGGCAATGCCCCCGCCGGTCCACCATGACTGGGTAAAACCGTATCCCAGCGCCGCCGCGTTAACCAGAAAGATCAGCGTAATCAGCCGGTTATAGTGCATGTAACGGGGTTTTTTGATGGTGCTGCGCAAGCCCTGACGGGGGGCCGGCAGATCAATTTGCATGTGCTGGCTGGTCATGGGGTTTCTCCGGAAATTTCAGCAGAGCGGTGGTATTCAGCGGCGCTGGCGGCCAGCGCGCGTTTGTCGACTTTGCCGCGAATGGTTTTGGGCAGCTCATCGACGGCGATAATAAACAGGGGCTCACAGTAGTAAGGCAGGGCACTGAGGACGTGCTGGCGGGCTTCGTCCGGATCCACATTCGCCGGGCTGACAAAGGCTGCCAGATGGCGGCTGTTGAGCTTCAGGGCAACGGCATGGTTGCAGTTTTCTGCCTGTTCAAGTACGGCGGAAACAGCATCCAGTTCCACCCGGAAACCGCGGATTTTCACCTGATCATCCACCCGGCCGAAGTGCTCAAGGGTGCCGTCGGCGGTCCAGCGGCCCAGATCCCGGGTGCGGAACATTTTTTGGCCGTTCCCGAGGAACGGATCGTCCCGATAGCGCTCTGCCGTCAGTTCAGGGTTGTTGATATAGCCTTTGGATACACAGATTCCCCCGGCCCACATTTCTCCGGTTTCACCGATTCTGCAGGGTTCCAGCTTGTCGTTCAGAACGTACACCGTATTGTTTGGCGTTGGCCGGCCGATACTCAGCACCGGGTCCCCCGGGCGGTAAATTTCAGCGGTGTTGATGATGGTGGTTTCGGTGGGGCCACAGGAATTGTAAAAATCACAGAATGCGCCCCATATATCCGCCAGTGGTTGCGGGCAGGGTTCGCCGGCGACGGCCACGGCTCTTACCTGATGGCAGCGGCTGGCATCCAGTGTCGCCAGAATGCTGGGGGTGGCAATTAATACATCGGCCTGTTCGGCGGTGGCCTGAAAGTCTTTATCGCGGATCAGCAGGGTGCCGCCATTGCCCAGGCAGCCAAGGATTTCCCAGGCGGCCATATCAAAGGCGATGTTCAGTTGCTGGGCGACTTTGTCACCGGGGCGGATGCCCATGTTGCCGGGCGCTGTCAGCAGAATATTCACAAGGTTGGCATGTGTGACCTGTACCCCGTTGGCTTTACCTGTGGTGCCGGAGGTGAAGATCACAACTGCAGTGTCTTCCGGACGGGCCGCTCTGAAGAAACGCTGTTCGATGTGAATCCCGGCCGGTTGTTCCAGAAAACGGTCAATGGCGATAATTTTCTGTGCGCCATCTTCGCTGACAGTCTGTTCATACTGGCGGGTGGTCAGAATAACGGTGGCCGCGACGGTTTCGACAATATGGCGGCGCTGCCGGGACGGGCACAGCTGCATATCCTGAGGCACATAACTGGCGCCGAGTTTAAGGCAGGCAAGTATACCGACCACCATTTCGATGCCTCTGCGCACAAACAGGCACACATGGTCACCACGGCTGATCTGGTTGCGCTGCAGATGGGCGGCCAGTGCATTGGCCTGAGTGTTCAGGGTTCGGTAACTGACTTCCCGGCCGCCGGCTTCACGGATTGCACAGGCATCCGGTTGCAGGGCGACAAAGTGCTCAAAGCCCTGATGGATGAGTTCAAAATCAGGCCTGACTGCTGGCCCGGTACCAAACTGACAGAACTGGCGTTGCTCTGCTGCCGGTAACCGGGTGATGGCCGGATGGCTGGCAGGTATCTGGCAGGTTGGATCCGTTAGCGGGGTGTTCGGTGCGGTCGTCGGGCGGTGCAGAGCCTGTCCGTCGGTACCTGTGGTTTGCAGTGTCATAACATCACCTCATGGGAGGCCGCTGCTGATCAGAAATTCCGGGCACGTTTCGGTCACAGCAAAGGCGTTCAATGTATTGTGGATGAAGGACATTCTTGCAGGCAGTTATCACAAAACTATCCGTTCGGGATAACAAAACCATGGTATTTTGAACCCGGCGGAGCGGTGTTTTCTAACACTTGTTTAAATGATTGCTTCGGGGGAAACTGTTGAAAATCAACGCATGCGCCGGCTATGACGGTTTTAATCACTGCCCGGGTATGCTTAAGTTGTGTTTGAACATCGCCAGATAGTGAATCTATGACTGCTACTGCTTTGCCACTGGTACTTTGTGGCCCGATTTTACGTCGCCTGACCCCTGAAAAGCTGACCCTGTGGCTGGCGGCATCGCAGCGGCTGGAGAGCCGCTTACACCTGTATCCTGACGGCGAATCACAGCAGGAGATTGATGCCGGTGCCCATTGCCGTTGCTGGCAGGCCGGTGAAAAGCTGTTTTTTTATCTGTTCGATATTCCTCTGCAGCAGGCGTTACCCTATGACAGCTTCGTCGGCTATGACCTGCAGTTACGTCCGTTAAACACCGAACGCTGGCAACCGGTGACTGAGTGGGCCGGTGATATCTGTTATCCCGGCCAGCCACGCCCCGGGTTTGTGCTGCGCTCAAGGCTGGACCGTGTACTGCACGGTTCCTGCCGTAAACCTCACTATGACAGCGCTGACGGTCTGCTGTTTGCCGATGCCAAGCTGCAGCAACACTTTATCGACCCGCAACACTGGCCATCGGTGCTGATGATGTCCGGTGATCAGGTTTATGTGGATGATGTCGGCGGACCGATGCTGGTGGCCATTCATGGTTTGCTGGCTGAGCTGGGTTTGCCGGTGGAAACCATTGCCCAGGTGCAGGGCAGCGAAGCCCGGCTGCATGATCAGGATGCCCATTATTATCAGCGTGATACGCTGCTGCCGACAGAACAGAGCAGTGGCCTTCAGGATGTGCTGTTTCGCAGTGTTGAAAAGCCTGTCTTTACCTCAGACCATGCCCATAACCACCTGATCACCCTGGGTGAAGTGCTGGCCATGTATCTGCTGGTCTGGTCGCCGGCGGCCTGGGAAAAGCTGTCACTGCAGGCCCCGCCGGCGCTGGATGATGCCCAGCAGGCGCTGTACCGTGATGAGCGCCACGCGCTGGATCATTTCATTGCAGGATTGCCCCGGGTCCGCCGGGTAATGGCCCACTTACCGGTGGCAATGATTTTTGATGATCACGATATAACCGATGACTGGAACCTGACCGCCGGCTGGGAACAGTCGGCGTATTCAAATCCGTTTTCCCGCCGGGTGATCGGTAACGCCCTGCTGGGCTATCTGATCTGTCAGGGCTGGGGCAATGCCCCGGAACACTTCCCTGAGCCGCTGCTGGAGCAGGTGGTCACCGGGCTGCAGCAACCGGGCGGTGAACCTTATGAAGCCCTGCTGGATGAGTTGCTGAAATTTCCCCGCTGGCATTATCACTGGGACTATCACACACCGCTGGTGGTACTGGATACCCGAACCCACCGCTGGCGTTCTGAAAAGAACCTTAACTGGCCTTCAGGCCTGATGGACTGGGAAGCCCTGACGGATCTGCAAAGTGATATTCTGGGCCATGAGTCGGTGGTCATCGTGTCACCGGCGCCGGTTTTCGGGGTGAAACTGATTGAAACCATACAGCGGATCTTTACCTGGGTCGGTAAGCCGTTACTGGTCGATGCGGAAAACTGGATGGCTCACGCCGGTTCCGCACATGCGTTGCTGAATATGTTCCGTCATCCCCGCACGCCGAAGAATTTTGTGATTCTGTCCGGCGATGTGCATTACTCCTTTGCTTACGATATTCAGTTAAGGGGCCGGCAGGGCGGGCCGGAAATCTGGCAGATAACCAGCAGCGGCATCCGCAATGAATTTCCGGAAAAGTTACTGGATGTATTCGACCGCCTGAACCGCTGGCTGTATGCCCCCCTGTCGCCGCTGAACTGGTTTACCAAACGGCGGGGCATGAAAATTATCCCTTATAAACCGGCGAATGCCCGCCGCGGTGAGCGGTTACTGAATGCGTCGGGGATTGGCTGGCTGGAACTGGATCACGAGGGGGCACCGGTGACGATTCAGCAACTGACCGGGGATGAGCGCAGCGTTGAGTTTCTCCTCCATGAAGATGAAGCCCACTGGGAATAGTGCCTGCGCTGTCACGATCAGCCCATCCGGGTGATGCGGTCTTCGTTCTTACCGTGGCGCATGGCATATTCAAAAAAGTCATCTGCGGCCAGTGCCTGGCTGAAAATAAAGCCCTGAATCAGCGGGCAGCGTTCATCCCGCAGGACATCTAACTGCCGGTTTTCTTCCACCCCTTCGGCGATGACTTCCAGTTTCAGGCTTAGTCCCAGGGTAAGTATTGCCCGGGTAATGGCCAGATCATTGACGTCATGGGCGATATGGTTGATGAAGCTGCGGTCGATTTTGATCTTGTTCAGCGGCAGTTGTTTCAGGTATGAGAGGGATGAATAACCGGTGCCGAAGTCATCCAGCGCCAGCCGGATGCCCATGTTATACAGCCGGGTGAGTTTTTCCGGGGTATCCAGTAAGGCGCTTTCTGTCACTTCCAGTTCAAGTGCCTGCGCCGGGCAGCCGGTTTCTGCCAGACAATTCACAATATGATCAATGAAATCCGGTTCCTGCAACTGATGGCAGGATATATTCACCGCAATGGCCCGCAGGCTGAGCCCCTGATCCCGCCAGCGCACCCATTGCTCGCAGGCTTCCCTGATGACCCAGCGGCCGATCGGGTTAATCAGCCCGCTGGACTCAGCGTAGGGAATGAAGTCGGCGGGGCTGATCCATCCCTGTTCACGGGGCCAGCGAATCAGGGCTTCGCAGCTGACCGTCAGGCTGCGCTTCACACAGACCTGTGGCTGATAATGCAGGCAGAACTCCCGGTTATCAATTGCCCGGCGCAGGCTGTCGATCATATTCACCCGGTGTTGCAGGTTGACCGTCAGGTGACTGTCGTAGAAGGCGAAGGCGTTCTTACCGTTGCGTTTCGCCTGATACATGGCGGCATCGGCATTGCGTAACAGTAATTCGGAGGTGTGACCGTGTTCCGGGTAGATGGCGATGCCGATGCTGGCCCCGGCAAAAATCTGCTGTTCGCCGATTGTGAACGGGGCGGTGAAACAGTCCAGCAGCTTCTGAGCAATGGTAACCGCGTCGTCTTTGTCAGGCATAAAACCGGTGACAATGGTGAATTCGTCTCCCCCTAACCGGGCCAGATGGTCTTCCTCCCGGAGGGTACCCAGCAGACGTTCTGCTACCTGGCGTAACAGCTGATCGCCGGCGCTGTGGCCAAGGGTGTCGTTAACTTCTTTAAAGTTATCCAGATCAATAAAGAACAGGGCCAGTGAGGCGTTATGTTCTGCCACCGTTTGCAGCATGGTTTCCAGATGATCATTACCGGTCAGACGGTTTGGCAGATCGGTGAGGGCATCGTGCTGGGCGGTATGCCGCAGGATGCCGGTTTGCCGGTTGAGGCGGTCGATCATGCGGTTAACACTGCCGGCCAGCTGCTTGAATTCATTAAAGAAGATGCTGTCTTTATTGAGATGGATGCCATTTTCCACCGCGTCGTTAAAAGCGTGCTGAAAGAGGGTCAGGTTATGCTGTAAACGGCGGCTGAAGAAATAGGCTGACAGTAAGATCAGCAGGGTGGCGGTCAGCAAAATCAGCATGGCGGTGCGTACCCGGGTGTTCACTTTACTGGCGAACTCAGCACTCCGCCGGGCAATTTCTGCATCGATGGTATCCAGATACGCGTCGGTGCCGATATAGACCTGCCATTCATCAATGCCCACCATGAAGGCTATTTTTTCAGCGATGTCACCGTTGGGTTTTTCCCAGGAATAGGAGTAAAAGCCCCCTTCGGGATGCTCTCTGACCAGCCTGACGGCATCCTGAACAACGTGTTTTCCGTTGGGGGACTGCAGGTCCCAGATGTTGGTCTGGCCGGCGACATATTTGCCCTGTGCGGCATAGAGCTCACCGGTGTAAGACACTACCGAGAAGTAATCCGGTGCCATTTTGGAGGTGGATGTCTGGGCGATGTCCTGCAGAATGCGGGTGCGGTTGCGGTTTTCGAAGTCTTCCAGATAGTCACCGCTGCCGATGATCCAGTTGTAGGGTTCAAAGCGTTTTACAAAACTGTATTTACGTTCCAGCGTGCTGTTGTCTTCCGGGCGGTACCAGTCGTAAAGAATGTAGCCTTCATCTTCAGTGGAGACCAGTTCGAGGGTTTTCTGCGTGACTTCGTGTTTTTCTCTGGAATGCAGGCTGGCATCCATGGTGTGACCTTCAACAGCCGGATCGGGCGGGTAAAGCAGGGGAGTTTTGTTGAATGAATCAATGAAATAATAACTGCGGGAACTGGCAAAATGGCTGTAACGCAGGGCGTCGATTATCCGTTGCTGAATATTAAAGTCCGGCAGGCGTTTGTGGTACTGACGGTGAATGCCCGTGGCGACACTGTGAGCCTGGTAAACATGGTTTTTCAGGTGACGGCGCAGATCGGTGCTTGCCCGGGCCTGCTGTTGATGAACAAACTCACGCATTCGCAGAACATCATTGCGTAAAATCTGTTTTTGTTCTTCCAGATAATTTTCGGCAAACCGCCGGTTGGTGTCTGCCAGGTCACGGTATTCGCTGTCGATCCATAAATAACCAATGACCAGGGTAGTGATAAAGATCACCGCCCCGACTTTAATCATCAATGAATTAACAACACTGCTACTGGCCACAGATTTTGGTCCTGTAGATTTCCGTATGGTGTTTACAGCCTCAGTATCTGCGAATGCATGCTGCGGAACGTTATTGGCGTTATTGAATTAAATGTAGGCCATAACCGGTGAATGTTTGAACCGGGAAAGGAAATTTTCCCTGAGCCTTTAGTCGGCATTTATTTCAGGTGACTGATTTTATTAATGAAAAACGTATTTTTACGGTGAATCCTATGGATATCAGGGATCACTGTTTTGGGCAGTCATGGTGTTTTGATTACCTGGTAAGAGTGTTTTGTCCGGTATGCGGGCAAATTAAACAGGGAAATGAAAATGCCTCTGCCGGAGCTGTTTTGCATTTCTGTCCGGCCTGATGGACAATTTTCCGGATATCACCTGATTCGGGAATCTATATATGCGCCTGCTCACCTTGCTGCTTGTCTGTTTCATGACCCTGCCGGCCTATGCGGTAGATGTCTGTGCCTGTAAAGGCAACAAAAAACCGGGCGGTGCGTGTTATGCCGGAGTGGGTGGCCCTGCGTATGCCGGTGTGGGCGGTCCTGCTTATGCCGGCGTGGGCGGCCCCTGTTATGCCGGTGTAGGTGGCCCCCGGTATAAGGGCGTTGGCGGTAAGCGCTATGCCGGTAAAGGCGGCCCGCTTTATAAGGGCGTGGGCGGGGCCTGTTACGCCGGCGTGGGTGGCCCGTGCCAGCGGAAGCACCGTGACTATCTGAAACGCTGTCCTGAAGCATGTCGTAACTGAGGGCGTGGCCTGCCTGTCACGGGCTGGCGAAGTACGCTCCCCGGTGCTGTCCGGCACCGGGATTGATGTTTTTCTGCTTTGCCGATCGCTGTTCTGCGATAAATTCTGATTTTTTTTATTTTTTTGCAATCAAACCTGAAGCAGGTTCGTTAACCCTTATGAGTCGCAACAAAAATGACTCTTAAGACCTGCCTCGCAGGCCTGCGAATGTTAAGGGGAATAACAGTTCTGTTCGCAGGTTGGTGATCAGTCAGGAAAATATAAAAAAATCTGAGGATATCGATCATGTCTAAATCAACACTAGCACTGAAAACAGCGATTGCCGGTATTGCCCTGGCGGGTGCGTCTGCAGCGATGGCTGTGCCGGATCAGCCAGCTGCGTGGGAAAAATGCGCCGGCGTGGCAGTGGCAGGTAAGAACGACTGTGGTGCTCTGGACGGTAAGCACGGTTGTGCCGGCCAGTCTACAGTAGATAACGCGGCGAATGAGTGGGTATACGTGCCGGAAGGTACCTGTGCCAAGATCGGTGGTGATGTCGCCAAGGTTAAGCCAGCGAAGGCATAACCCGGTTCCTGCCCGGAGGCTGGCGGAGCGAGGCCGGCAGTCTCCGGGCGGGTGACTATGCTGTTACAAGCGCTTGTCTCCACGAACGCTTCAGAGAGCATATGCAGACCGAAGGAGTCAGGATTGAGTCATCATCTGATAGGATCATTACCCGCCCGTGCCGGGATAGGTTTACGCTGGCCGCATATTGATCAGTTGCTGGCAGAACAGCCGGATATCGCCTGGCTGGAGTTGCTGGCAGATAACCATTTGCATACCGGTAATCTGGATTATCACCGGATGATGGCGCTGGCGGAGCGTTATCCGGTCGCGCTGCATTGTGTGTCAATGAATCTGGCCGGTAATGACCCGCTGGACTTTGCCTATCTGGACCGGATTAAGCATCTGTCGAAAGCGACCGGGGCCGCCTGGATATCAGATCATGCCTGTTTTTGCAGCCAGGGTAATGCCCACAGTCACGATTTACTGCCTCTGCCCATGACGGCCGCTTATGCTGAACATCTGGCGGCCAGAATCCGGCTGGTTCAGGATTATCTGGAACAGCGTATTCTGCTGGAAAACCTTTCAACCTATTTACGGCCGCCGGTGGCCGGCTTGCCTGAAGGGCAGTTTCTGGCGCTGGTAGCAGAACTGGCGGACTGCGATTTATTGCTGGATGTGAATAACTTTCAGGTGAACAGTATCAATTTCGGTGATGACCCCCGGGAACAGATTGGCTACCTGCCTGCAGAGCGGATTCGCCAGATGCATCTGGGAGGCTATCAGAAAACCGACTGGGGCGCGCTGGATACCCACGGCAGGGAAGTCTGGCCGGATGTCTGGGAACTGTTTGCGGACACTGTGGCACGAACAGGCCCACGGCCAACGCTGATTGAATGGGACAATGATGTTCCCGAACTGCCGCGTTTGCTGGAAGAAGCAGCCCGGGCTGATCAGATTTTGCTGCAGCGGGAGGTGGCTTAGTGACTGTGCACAATTTGCCAGATGGCGAGGCTTTTTTACCTCAGTACTGGCCGCAGCTGTTAAATGACGCTTTGCAGCAGCAGGCGGATACCCGTCACTGGCAGGCCGCCGGGAATGCCTCACCGGCAACCGTGCTGGATGCTTACCGGAACAATACCCGGGAAGGGCGCATCCGCGCGTTGCAGGTAACCTTTCCGGTGTTGGAGCAACTGCTGGGACAAACTGCGTTTGCAGCCTATGCCGGTGATTATGTCACGCAGTACCCGGCCGTTGCTGCTGATCTGGATGTGTTTGGCGATCACTTTGCCGATTTTCTCCGCCAGTGTGAGCCACTGAGGACGGTGCCTTATGTGGCCGAAATGGCGGCGTTTGAATGGTGTGTGCAGGCGGCCCGCTTTGCGCCGTTAGAAACCGCCCTGAGCGGTGCAGTGCTGGCGCAGAGTGATGAACAGCAGCTGGAGACGCTGCGGGTCAGTACGCCCCGCAGCTTACAGCAGCTCAGGTGTGAACATAATATTCATGAGCTGTGGTTGTGGCACCGCCAGCCGGAGGATGAGTTTCAGTTGCAGCACGGAACCTTTAATCTGGTGGTCAGTATGCAGCGCTCGGCAACACAGGGCTGGCATATCGCTGCACTGGCCGTGACTGCTAAGGAGGCAACGCTGTTAAATGATGTGAACACAATGTTACTGACTGAGGTCGTGGAAACATTCGCCGCAGAAGGTATGCCGATCAGTGAAACCCTGCAGTGCTGGTTAAACCGGCAATGGCTGGTGGCCCATGATTGACCAGGCCCAGCTGAACCGTTTACACCGCTATGCGGTGTCTTTGTGCCGCCACGGGGATGATGCTTTTGATCTGGTGCAAAGCGCGCTGGCGAGTTTTCTGGAACCGCCGGTGAAACAGTTTGATGATCCGATCCCCTATTTATTTACCAGTATCCGTAACCGATATATCGATATCTACCGCCGGGATCAGAAGGTGCAGAATACCCCGTTACAGGATGAACACAGAGAAGCCGCAGACTATGATCTGCAGGTGCTGGAAACGGTAATGGTGAACGAGCGGCAGGTACATTACCTGATGAATATGCTGGATGATCAGGAACGTGAAATGCTGTTTCTCTGGGCGGTGGAAGGTTACAGCACGCAGGAAGTAGCGACCCTGATGGCATTACCAAAGGGGACCGTATTATCTAAAATACACCGCTTGCGGCAGCGCTTACATCAGAGCAAGGCCAGGGAGAATAATTGCGGGGTGAGTTTATGACTCAGCACAGTGAAAAACCGTTGAAACAGATGGTGGATGAGTATTATCAGCGCATTGAACTGTCGCCGGAGCAACTGAAGTGTTTGCAGGCGATGCAGGTACCGGCACAGTCCGTGGCCCGCGAATCCTGGTCTGGCCGTCAGCAGTTTAAACAGTATGGCGGCTGGCTGTTCGGCTGTTGTGCGCTGTTATTACTGGCCGTGCAGCTCTGGTGGCCGCACATTGCCAGCGGGCCTTATCCGAAAGCTCATGAAATAGCGGCGGAAGTGGCGTACAACCATTTTAACCGCCGGCCACTGGAAACCCGTGGCAGCAGTTTTCCGACACTCAGTGGCTATTTCACCCAGCTGCAGTTTGAACCGGTGCTGTCCAGCCTGTTGGCAGGGGAAGTGTTTCAGGGGGCCCGGTATTGTTCCCTGAGCAGTATCCGGGCCGCTCAGTTCCGGGTTGAAGATGTGAATGGTGAGGAACAGACCTGGTATCAGGTGGATTATCAGCCTGAGGTGTTTGGTCCGCTGCCGGATATTGGCCGGGGTGACGCGCCGGTGGTTGCTTACGGTAAAGGTCTGCCGGTTAAAATCTGGGTAGAAAAGGGCATGTTGTTTGCGCTGACACAAAACCCGGATAACTATCGTAAAGCCGTTGAACAGTGAGGTCTGCGAGCCCGGTTAACCGGTTCGCGGGCTGCCAGGAACCCTGACGGGGTCCCCGGTGCGGTGGCTAACGCTGTCCGCCCATCGGGGATTGTTTTACAATGCCTGCATTTTTAATGTTCGAGAGTTCTCCCACATGAGCAAGTTAGGCACCCTCTATATCGTTTCTGCGCCGTCCGGTGCGGGTAAAACCAGTCTGGTAAAGGCGTTACTGGAACAGGATCAGCAGATCTGTGTATCGGTGTCCCATACCACCCGTGACATGCGTCCGGGCGAAGTGGACGGCAAAGATTATAACTTTGTTGCCCTGAGTGACTTTGATGCGATGATCGGCCGGGGTGAGTTTCTGGAATATGCTGAAGTGTTTACCAATAAATACGGTACATCTCAGATCTGGGTTGAGCAGCAGCTGCAGCAGGGGCTGGATGTGATTCTGGAAATCGACTGGCAGGGTGCCCAGCAGGTTCGCCGCCTGATGCCGGAGAGCGTATCCGTGTTCATTCTGCCACCGTCAACCGACGCGTTGCGCGAACGTCTTACCGGTCGCGGTCAGGATGCAGCAGAGGTCATTGAGCACCGTATGTCACAGGCCATCAGCGAAATGAGCCATTACGCAGAGTTTGATTACCTGATCATCAATGATGATTTTCAGACCGCACTGGGAGAATTGCAGTCGGTATTTGCCGGTCAGCGTCTGACATTAGACCGTCAGCAGCGAAAGCATCAGGGTTTACTGGCCGGGCTCTTGTCAGCTTAAGCGCACTTAGGTAAACTTTCGGGTCAATTTTTATACATTTTTACGTACGAAAGTACCGAGGTCCCGAATGGCTCGCGTAACCGTTGAAGATTGTCTGGAACACGTAGACAACCGTTTTGAATTAGTCATGCTTGCGTCCAAGCGTGCCCGTCAACTAGCTACCGGCGGTAAAGAGCCAAAGGTAGAGTGGGAAAATGACAAGCCGACTGTTGTTGCGCTGCGTGAAATTGCTGAAGAGCATGTCAGCAATGCAACAATTGATGTAGTCGAAGAAGCGTAACTGCTTACTTGCTTCGATTGTCAGGCTGGTTGCTGAAAACACTGTTTACAGCACAGGTTAATGACACAGATAAATATGGCCGGTTTTTACCGGCCATATTTATTTCCGGCGCACGGAAATGCGGTGCCGGAACACCCCGCCAGTAAGCCATTGACGTCGTTATACAGTCAGAAATCCTCGCATATTGCTGCTAAGCTGATATTCCGGGCGCAAATCCGCTGTTTTAGTGTATTTAGCACTTGCACAATACAGGTGTAGTTTTGTAGCTTTAACAGTAAGTTATCCGTAAATCATGCAGGAGTACCTGATGCCAACCATTGATGCGCTTTCTGACCGGTTATCCGGCTATCTTGATCTCGAGCAGATCAGGGCCGTGCGGCGGGCGTATTTTTACGCAGAACAGGCCCATGATGGCCAGCGGCGTAAGAGTGGTGAGCCCTATGTGACCCATCCGCTGTCGGTGGCATCTATTCTGGCGGGTATGCACATGGACCATCAGAGCCTGATGGCGGCGATGCTCCATGACGTGATTGAAGATACGGAAGTAAACCGGGACGGCCTGGCCGGCCAGTTCGGTGATCAGGTTACCGACATTGTTGACGGGGTCAGTAAGCTGACCCATCTGGAGTTTGAAACCCGTGCTGAGGCACAGGCGGAAAACTTCCAGAAGATGGTGATGGCAATGGCGGTGGATATCCGGGTTATTCTCGTCAAGCTGGCGGACCGGTTGCACAACATGCGTACTCTGGGAGCCATGCCGCCAGAAAAGCAGCGCCGCATCGCCCGTGAAACCCTGGATATTTACGCGCCGGTTGCAGCCCGTTTGGGGATGCGGGATATGCAGCTGGAACTGGAAGATCTGGCATTCCAGTCGTATCACCCGATGCGCTCCAAATATATTCGCCGGGCGGTGGTACAGGCCCGGGGCCAGCGTAAAGATATTATTTCCAGCATTGAAGAATCGATCCGCAGCCGCCTGAGTCAGGAAGGGTTTGGCGGGGTGGTTTCCGGCCGGGAAAAACACCTGTACAGCATCTATAGCAAGATGAAGAGCAAAGGTAAGTCCTTCGAGGAAATCATGGACGTGTTTGCTTTTCGGATCGTGACCGAAAGTGTTGATGACTGCTATCGGGTGCTGGGGGTTATTCACAGCCTGTATAAGCCGGTTGCCGGGCGTTTCAAAGATTATATCGCGATTCCTAAAGCCAACGGTTATCAGTCGCTGCACACGGATTTATTCGGTGCCCGTAATATCACCATCGAAGTGCAGATCCGCACCAAAGAGATGGATGCGGTTGCCAGCCAGGGCATTGCAGAGCACAGCCACTATAAGATTTACGGTGATTCCAGCAGCGCGGTAGACGGTTATAACCGGGCCCGTAAGTGGGTGCAGAGCCTGCTGGAAATGCAGAAGCGTGCCGGCGATTCCATGGAGTTCATTGAAACGGTGAAAACCGATCTGTTCTCCGATGAAGTATATGTATTCTCGCCGAAAGGCCGGATTTACGAACTGCCGCAGGGTGCCACGGCGGTGGACTTTGCCTATGCGGTACATACCGATGTGGGTAACTCCTGTATCTCCTGCCGTATAAACCGTCGGCTGGCGCCGCTGTCCCAGACGCTGGAAAGCGGCCAGACGGTGGAAATCATTACCACGGCCAGCGCCCGACCGAATATTGCCTGGATGAATTTTGTGGTGACCGGTAAGGCGCGTTCCGCGATCCGTCACTTTGTGAAGCAGCAGCAACGTGATGAATCCGTAGAACTGGGCCGTCGCCTGCTGAATCAGTTTATGAGTAACTTCGGTACCTCGGTGGATGATGCTGATCCGGCGCAGTTGCAGGCACTGCTGGAAGAGATGCAGCTTAACAGCCTGGATGATCTGCTGGTGGATATTGGTCTGGGTAACCGGATGGCCTATGTGGTGGCGCGCCGGCTACGGCCACGCTCTGATGAAGACGAGGGCAGTAAGGATCTTGGCCCGGTGACCAGCGACAAACCCTTTGCGATCAAGGGCACGGAAGGCATGGTCATGCACTATGCCCGTTGTTGTGGCCCTATTCCCGGGGACAAGATCACCGGCCATATTTCTTCCGGCAGGGGGCTGGTCATCCACCGTACGGATTGCCGTAATATCGCCTTTATGAAAGATGATGCAGAGAAATGTGTTTATCTGGAATGGTCGGCCGCGATCGATGAAGAATTCACCGTTAACCTGGATCTGCAGGTTGAACCGGCCCGGGGCCTGATTGCTTCGTTGGCTACCACCGCAGCAGGCGCAGGTTCCAACGTCTTTAAGATTGATATTTCAGAGACGGACTCACCTCTGAGTACTGTGCACATGGATATCACTGTTACCAGCCGGATACATCTGGCCCGGGTCATGCGTAAACTGAAGTCCCTGCCGGCGGTGTATAAACTGACCCGCGTCTGACGGCTACTTTTCTCCCGGGATCAAACAGGCACTTCTCTGACGGGAAGTGCTTTTTTTTGGCTGGTCATTTTCTGTTCATGAAATGGTCGCACTGACCGATATAGTATCTGCCTGAAAATACCGGCGCTATTACCCCGTACCGCAGTGCTTTAGCCCCCAAACTGGGAGGCTGTGCATGGACACTGCCGGGCTGACTTTGTAGGCTGATTATCCGAAGCCTGCAAATTTTGCAGCCCAAATTTAAAAGTCTGAATAAACCGGTGGATGGAGATTGCTTTGGCGACTCACAGTATGCAATCAATGCAAGCCGCTCACACTGAGCCTAAATATCGCATCCTTATGGTGCACGATACCGGCACGAAAGCGCTGGTATTAGTGCCGTCTGACCAGTTACTGGATCTGGTCAGTATCTGGAATCATTCAGAATTACGCCTGCAACCTCTGCGCAGCCGCGAAGCGGTCAAGTTCTTTGGTCAGGCTGCCCTGAAAACAGAAAAAGGTTTGCAAAAGCTGATGGGCCTGCGGGTCTATATGGACGCCGGACTGAATGATCTGGATGTCATTGAAGCGGTTGAGCCTTATACCGGCCGGGTCTTTGAGATCCGCCGTCACTGGATACAGCAGCCCGTAGTACTCAAGGCGCTGGCGCTGACTACCACCTCTATCAGCAATGCCCAGCCGGGCGGAAGTGATGCAAAAGTAATTACCCAGGCGGTTGAGCGCTTTACCAGCTTGCGGGTGAAACAGCGTCTGGAAGATACGCTGGGGATGCCGGCGCTGCCGTTATCCATGAAAAAACTGATTGCCCTGCGCTCTGATCCGATTGCCGGGATTGATGATCTGGTGCCGCTGGTCCGGGTTGATCCGAGTCTGGCCGCTCAGGTGATGAGCTGGGCGGCGTCACCGTATTATGCTGCGCCAACAGATGTACAGTCTGTTGATGATGCTGTGGTACGGGTACTGGGCTTTGATCTGGTACTGAATCTGGCCTTAGGTGTCGCCATGGGGCAGACACTGGCAGTGCCGGATGATACCCCCCGTGAAGGTGTGCCGTTCTGGCAGCAGGCGGTGTATACCGCAGCGCTGTGTGAACTGCTGTGCAAGAAGGTACCGGTTGCAGTACGGCCTAAGCTGGGCATGGTGTATCTGGCTGGCTTACTGCATAACTTTGGTTATCTGGTACTGGCCCATGTATTTCCGTCGTATTTCTCCCTGTTATCCCGGTATATTGAGGCGAACCCGCATATGCCGTCTGAATACATTGAACAACAGGTACTGAACGTGACCCGTGAGCAGATTGGCTCATGGCTGCTGGACAGCTGGTCGCTGCCGGATAAAGTCTGTGAAGCGGTACGTCATCAGCAGGACCCGAACTATCAGGGTGACGCCCAGCAGGAAGTGGGTCTGTTATACATTGCATCCCGCCTGTTACGTTCAAAGGGCTTGGGTGACGGTCCGGAAGAAGAGATTCCCAGCGCACTGTTCAAGCGTTTACAGATCAGCCGCGAAGACGCCGATGAGGCATTGGAGATGATCGTCGAGAACCGTACCGAGCTGGAGGCGCTGGTGAATTCAATCGCACCGGCAAAGGCCAGCTAAGCTTAGTCAGTAAAGCTTGGCCAGTTAAGCTTAGCCTGTTTATAAAAGCGTCCTGGCGTATGCCGTGACGCTTTTTTTGTTTTTAGCCGGAGAGAAGATACATGGATTTAGCACAGATACTGACCTTTACGGTGGTGGCGACACTGCTGGTGATATCGCCGGGGCCGAATGGCGTACTGATTGTTAAATCGGTCACCACGTCCGGCAAAGCCGCCGGATTTGCCAACGTGGCGGGGTTTGTGGGGGCGTTTTACCTTCATGGTGCATTGTCGGTACTGGGGATATCGGTGATTCTGGTGCAGTCAGCACAGTTGTTCTTTATCGTTAAAATGCTGGGGGCGGCCTACCTGTGCTGGATCGGCATCAATGCGTTGCGGGCTGCGTTGCACGGCAATGCAGGCACGGTGGGTTCGGCTTCCGCCACTGCGCCGGCAAAGTCACAAAGCCTGAGACACGCATGGCTGGAAGGGTTTCTGACCAATGCACTTAACCCTAAGGTGTCGATGTTTTATCTGGCGGCATTCCCGCAGTTTATACCCCTGGGTGAGGGGGCATCGTCGGCTTTTCTGCTGGTGCTGATCCATTCTCTGATCAACCTGCTGTGGTTCTCAGGCATGGTGTTACTGCTGTCCCGGTTTATGGGATTTTCCCGGGCAGGTGTGATGCAGCGGGCGCTGAAAGCGGTAACCGGTGCAGTGTTTGTGACCTTCGGCATTAAACTGGCCTCGTTTGAGGCCTGATATGCAGGGGCTCAGTGGTCTGAGCCCGGCGGTTATTCGGCGGTCAGTTGCTCAAGTTCTTCCAGTTCTTCGAGCTTTTCCATCCATTCGGCTTCAACCGCCTCACTGCGCTGTTGCAGCGTGGCCTGTTGCTGTAAGACATCTTTCAGTTCAGCTTTGCGGGCCTCTTCATATATAGATGTATCGGCCAGTTTTTCTTCAACGGCGGACAGCTGTTCCGCCAGCGTTTCGATTTCCGCTTCCAGCTTCTCGGTGGCTTTCTTTAACGGGCGCAGCATACTGCGGCGCTCAGCAGCCAGACGTTTTTGTTCTTTACGTTCCGCGGCGCTGGCGGAGCGGTTTTCCCGTTCCGGCTGCTCCGTCTGATTGTCTTCCCGGCGCTGGCTGGCGAGCCATTGCTGATAATCGTCCATATCGCCTTTAAATGGCGTCACCTGCTGATCGGCAACCAGCAGGAACTCATCCACACAGTTACGTAATAAGTGCCGGTCGTGGGAGACCAGAATCAGCGCACCTTCAAAGCCCTGCAGGGCCAGCGTCAGGGCGTGGCGAACTTCCAGATCCAGATGGTTGGTCGGTTCGTCGAGCAGCAACAGGTTGGGTTTCTGCCAGGCGATCAGTGCCAGCGCTACCCGGGCCTTTTCACCGCCGGAGAATTGTTTAACCGGTTCCAGCGCCCGGTCGCCATGGAAGTCGAAGCTGCCAAGGAAGTTGCGGATTTCCTGGTCGCTGGCCTGTGGGGCAATACGTTTAATGTGCAGGCTGGGAGACACTTCCAGATCCAGTGCTTCCAGCTGGTGCTGGGCAAAGTAACCGACTTTCAGATGCTCACCGCTTTTACGCTCGCCACTGAGCAGTGAAAGATCTTCGGTCAGGGATTTTATCAGGGTGGATTTACCGGCACCGTTCGGGCCAAGCAGACCAATGCGGGCGCCGGGTACCAGACTCAGGGATACCTGTTTCAGGATGGCTTTGTCATAACCCAGATCAGCTTTATCCAGCGTCAGCAGCGGGAAAGAAATCTTATCGCTGGCCTCAAAGCCGAAGCTGAAGGGGCTGTCGACGTGCGCGGCAGAAATGGTTTCCATCCGTTCCAGCTCTTTGACCCGGCTCTGGGCCTGCTTGGCTTTGGAAGCCTTGGCCTTGAAGCGGCGGACGAAGTTTTCGATCTCGGCAATCCGCTGTTGCTGCTTCTCATACTGAGCCTGTTGCTGGGCAAGCCGTTCCGCACGCATGACTTCGAAGTCTGAGTAGCCGCCTTTGTACAGATCGGTTTTTTGCCGGTGCATGTGGACGATATGGGTGGTGACGGCATCGAGGAAATCCCGGTCATGAGAAATCAGCAAAAGGGTCCCCGGATAACTGCGCAGCCACTGTTCCAACCAGATGGTGGCATCCAGATCCAGGTGGTTGGTGGGTTCGTCGAGCAGCAGAATGTCAGAGTGACACATCAGCGCCTGTGCCAGATTCAGACGGATTCGCCAGCCCCCGGAAAAGGTGCTGACCGGCCGGCTGGCATCACCGGGTCTGAAGCTCAGGCCATTCAGCAACTGATGGGCGCGGGATTCTGCCGTGTAGCCGTCAATCGCCGCCATTTCGGCATGTAACTCGCCACTGCGGTGGTGATTACCGCTGGTTTCAGCTTCTTTCAGCTGTTGCTGAACGTTGCGTAAACGGCGGTCACCGTCGAGCACATAGTCCAGCGCGCTGCGGTCAGAGTCCGATACTTCCTGTGCCATGTGAGCAATAATCAGGTTAGTGGGCAGCTGAAGGTCGCCTTCATCCGCCTGCAGCTCGCCCAGAATCAGTTTAAACAGTGATGACTTGCCTACCCCGTTTGCGCCGATAATGCCGACTTTCTGGGTGGCGTGAATGGTCAACTGGGCCTGTTCGAGCAGACGTTGTGGGCCCCGTTGCAGGCTGAGCTGGTTTAACTGAATCATGGTTCTTACCGGACTGGCAGGCTAATATCGGATGCCGGTGAACATCCGGCGCTGATTTTGGCTGCGGATTCTAGCACAATTCAGCCGGTGAATATGCGTTTGAGTGAGGCACAGAATGTCGGAAATACAGTCAGCAGATAACAGTTTATGGCACTTTGCACTGGCCTTTTACAGCCGTCCGGGAATTGCCCCTCTGTGCCTGCGATTACAGTCGGAACAGGGGCTGGCGGTGAACCGGGTGATTTTCTGCCTGTGGCTGGCCAGACAGCAGCAGGGGGTTGTGGCGGAACTGTTCAGCGATAAAGCGCTGCAGCACTGGCATTATGAGCGCTTGCTGCCGTTACGGGCCCTGCGTTACAGCGTGCGGGAAGAACGCCAGCAGGATCACCGGCTGGATGCCGCCTATGAACAGCTTAAGAAGGCCGAACTGGCCTGTGAAAAAACCGAACTGCAGATGTTGTACGACCTGGCAACGGCAAATGACCTCTGCCCGGCGCTGTCTTTGCCGGTGGATGATCTGGCCAGAGCCAATCTGGAAGTTTATCTGCAAACGGTGCAGGGACAGTGGTCCGGGCTGTTGCAGACATTGCTTGATTTATATACCGAAACTGGCATTTAGGTTGAACTTTTCCTTACCTGCCCCCACTAAGGCAGGATATATAGAAGCAGCTATGTTAAGTTGAGCCTTGCGTACAGATTCTGTACCTATGCTTTTAAGCAGAGATCTCAGGCTGAAAGCTGCCGATTCCGATACTCGGACAGACAAAACTAAGGAAATGAAATGAAAAAGACGCTGGTTGCTGTTGCCGTTGCAAGTGCGTTCCTGGTGGGGTGTGGTGAAGAAAAGAAAGCCCCTGCACCGGTAGAGAAGCCTTACACTCTGGATACTGAAACGAAGAAGCTGAGCTACGGCCTGGGTATGGTGCTGGGCGAGCGCTTAAAAGCTGATTTCGAAACAATGGATTACGATGCACTGCGCCGCGGTGTTGAAGCAGCGTATGCCGGTGATGAAGGCCTGATGAGCCGCGAAGACGTCGAAAAAGTACTGATGGAAGCGCAGCAGAAGAAGGTTGAGGAAGCGCAGAAAGAAGCCGAAGCACTGGCTGATAAGAACACGCAGGAAGGTATGGACTACATGGCTGAAAATGCCAAGAAGCCAAACGTGACGACCACTGAGTCCGGCCTGCAGATTGAGCACCTGACCGAAGGCGAAGGTGAAAGCCCGACCGCTGAAGATTCAGTGATGGTGCACTACAAAGGTACCCTGATTGACGGTACTGAGTTCGACAGCTCTTACAGCCGTGGTGAGCCTGTATCCTTCCCGCTGAACGGTGTGATTCCTGGCTGGACAGAAGGCCTGCAACTGATGAAGAGTGGCGGTAAAGCCCGTCTGGTGATTCCGGCTGATCTGGCATATGGCCCGACTGGCGCTGGCGGTACCATCGGACCGAACGCGACGCTGGTATTCGAAGTTGAATTACTGGAAATTAACCCGGAAGGCTAAATCTCCGGGCTGAACCATAAAGAAAACGGGAAGCTTTGGCTTCCCGTTTTTTTATGCCCGCGCTTTTATTTATCCAGCGCGTCGGCGGCTTCGTGTCTGGCCGGCCGGTGGCTGAGAATTTCCGGTTCCGCCAGCCATTCCTTGCCCTTTAACATGGCATTCCAGTAGATCCACGGCAGCATCTTTTCTTTCAGTAACCAGGACAGGCGGGATGGCCGGGTACCCTGTACCAGCCAGGTGGGAAAGGTCGGCTGCAACTGACCGCCGTAGCCAAATTCAGCCAGCACGATTTTGCCTTTTTCTACGGTCAGCGGGCAGGATCCGTAACCGGCGTAAATAGCTCTTGGCGCCTCTCCTTTGAGGGCTAACAGTACATTCTCTGCCACCACCGGTGCCTGCTTACGCACCGCCGCAGCCGTTTTGGCATTCGGGGTATTGCCTGCGTCTCCGAGACCGAAGATATCGCCGTAGTGGTTATGCTGCAGGGTTTCCGGGTCCAGGTCCAGCCAGCCTCCGGCGTCCGCCAGCGGGCTGTTGCTGATAAACTTCGGGGCTTTCTGAGGGGGGCAGACGTGGATCATATCGAATGCTTTCTCAATCTCCCTGCTTTCGCCTTCACCGTCGGTGACGCTGAATGTTGCCGTTTTACCCGGCCCGTCGATGGCGGTAAGGGTGTGCTGAAACTGCAGCGCTATGTCGTATTTCTTTACATATTCCATGAGCGCCGGTACGTAGTCGGCGACGCCGAACAGGCCGGGTCCGGCGTTGCAGAATTCCACATCAATGTTGTCCAGCCGCTGCGTGCGTAACCAGTGATCACAGGCCAGATACATGGCTTTTTGTGGCGCGCCGGCACATTTAATCGGCATGGGGGGCTGGGTGAACAGGGCTTTGCCGGACTTGCAGTTCCGGATCAGTTCCCAGGTGTAGGGTGCCATATCGAACTGGTAGTTTGAGGTGACGCCGTGGCTGCCAAGATTCTCCCGTAAGCCTGGGATGGCATCCCAGTCCAGCATCAGCCCCGGGGCGATGATCAGGATACGGTAGCCCAGCCGTTCGCCGTCTTCGAGCACCAGTTGGCGCTGTTCCGGTTCGAAGTGGCTGACGGCTGCCTGATACCAGTGGCAGTCAGGATGCATGACATCGGCCATCGGGCGGACGGTATCTTTACGGTTGAATACGCCGCCGCCGACCAGGGTCCAGCCGGGCTGATAATAGTGTTCCGTATTGGGCTCAGCGATGGCGATGTCCAGATCCGGCTGGCGTTTTAACAGGCTGGCGGCTGTTGCCTGGCCACCGGCGCCACCGCCGACAATCAGAATATCGTGCTGCCGGCCGGCAATAACCGGCCGGCTTTCCGAATTACTTTCCTGCTGATTCGCTGCGTTCAGAAGCCGCTCTTTCTGGGGGGCCAGATCGTAGCCGGCCTGTGCGGTGGCGTTAAGAATGGCGGTGACATCAAGCCGGGGAGCCTGCGACAGCGCCCAGAGCGTGGCGCTGCGGGTGCCGGTGCGGCAAAAGGCCAGCACCGGCCCCTGAACCTGATCCATCAGGGTGGTGAATGCTGTGACGTCTGTGTCAGTTACTTTGCCTATCTCGACGGGTAAGTAATGCCAGGCCAGTCCTGCACGCTGACAGGCATCTTCCAGCTGTTGAGTGTCCGGCTGGTCCTGAGATTCACCGGTTGGCCGGTTACAGATAATGGTCCGGAATCCCTGTGCAGCTGCCAGCCCGATATCGGCAGAGGTTATTTGCGGGCTGATACTGATAAACGGGCTGAGCTGGCGTACGTCCATGAGGAAGTCCTCTTTATTTTCTGAGTGCGGGTAATACACGGCTGCAGAGTGATGCAGCCGGCGCAGAGTGTGTCCGGAGCATGAATGTCCGGTGATGACTAACCTGAAATCAGAACAGGTTGAGCGGGATTTTCAGATATTGCTGGCCGTTGTCTTCTGCCGGGGGTAGGTGTCCGGCACGCATGTTTACCTGTACTGACGGCAGTATCAGTTTGGGCATACTCAGGGTGGCATCCCGGCCGGTGCGCATGGCGACAAAATCAGCTTCGTTAATGCCTTCCTGAATGTGAATATTGTGCTGACGCTGCGCGGCAACGCTGGTCTGGTGGGCGTATTCATCCCGGCCCGGCGCCTTATAGTCGTGGCACATGAACAGGCGGGTGTCATCCGGCAGCTGGAAAATCCGTTGAATAGAGCGGTACAGCATGGCGGCATCGCCACCGGGGAAATCGCAGCGGGCGGTACCGTAGTCAGGCATAAACAGGGTATCACCCACGAAGGCTGCATCGCCGAAGACGAACGTCATACAGGCAGGTGTATGGCCGGGCGTATGCAGTGCCTGGCCCGTAAGCCCGCCGATCTGAAGGGTGTCGTTGTCTTCCAGAAGGACATCGAACTGGCTGCCGTTAGTGGCAAATTCTTTCTCAGCGTTAAATGCCTGACCAAAGGTTTTCTGTACGGTACAGACCTGTTTTCCGATGCCGATCAGACCGCCGGTTCTGGTTTTCAGATACGGCGCCGCAGACACATGATCAGCATGCACATGGGTTTCCAGGATCCAGTCAACGGTCAGTGAGTGTTTGTCGATGAAGGCCAGCAACGCATCGGCTGACGCGGTGTCCGTTTTACCGGAGGCATAATCAAAATCCAGCACGGAGTCGATGATTGCGCAGTGGCTGGATTCCGGATCCTGAATGATGTAACTGAAGGTAAAAGAGGGCTCATCAAAAAAGGCGGTGACAATTGCAGGTTGGGCATTGGCTGACATAAGGCTGTACCGAAGTTATTATATTTTGGTTATAAGCATAAAACTAAATGGAATATATAAATTAGATCAGCCTAATATGGATGTCAATCAGTGTGGTTAAAAATTATCCACCGGGGCGAACAAAGTTTTACGGTTCATCAGTGTTGCTGTGACCGGCAGGCAGGTAGAAATTGCAGCGTTTGTGATGGCTGTTCAGGTATTCACCGGGGGATGCGCCGGTGAAGTGCCGGAAATCGCGAATAAAGTGGGACTGGTCGTAATAGCCCTGTGTCAGCAGGGTATCGGTATAGGCTGTGGCTGAGAGAGGGCTCTGCAGCAAATGCTTGAGGGTCGCCTGAAACCGGGCGGTACGGGTGAAGTATTTGGCGCTGACACCGGTTATCTGCTTTATATGCCGCTGGAAACTACGTTCGCTGAGGGCTGTTGCCTGCTGAATATCCAGTACTGACAGCGTCCGGTGGCAATAATAAAGCTGGTCAACCACATGGGATAACGCGGTGGTGTGCACATCAGAACGGTGCAGGGTGCCGAGCCAGTGTTGTAGTTGTCCGGCCAGCATTTCGTGGCTGTGGTTGTGACCGGGGTTGTGACTGAGGATGTGACTGTCGTTGTGGAGAGCGCAGGGCAGGCTGATACCCAGCTCCTCAGTGGGGATTACCCGGTCACAGACAAGGTGCAGAGGAATCCTGAACAGGCTGAAGAAGCCTGCCGAGCGGAAACGGATACTGAACAGGCGGACTTCACCGGCTGATCTGATCTTTAACCGGGTGGTGCGGGGGCAAATGCAGACCGATTCGCCTGCTTTGAGCCGGGTATGGACCGGCTCACCGGACGGGTCCGGCATGGTTTGCAGCAGCTCGGTATCGTCCGCCAGATTCAGCAGGATTTCGGCGCCGGTACCCGGCAGATAATCAGGTAACTGAGCGCCGCCGCTGGCGGTAATGCTCCAGAACTGAGCCACCAGAGAGGCCAGTGCCGGTGCCGGATAAGTGCAGTGCCTGATCATGAAAAGAGCGCTTCCTTCTGCCGCTAACAGGGCTATTTTACGCGGCGGTCAGGGAATCACCACTGCAAAAATTCAGTAACGGATGCTGATCAAACCGGACGACGCCGACGTGCATACGGCCAGCGGCGGCCCGGGTAACCTGGGCAACGCCCTGATGGCCAAACCCACCGCACAGTTCAATGGCGGTAATGCCTTCCTCTGTGAGTGACGGCAGTATGTCACAGGCCTGCTGATAGCTGCTGACAGCGAGGGTCTTGACGGCCACACCCGGAGTGCTCACCCAGCCCTGATGCTGTTCAGGGTTGGCATCCGGGGTGATAAAAATAAATGCGGCTTTAAGGGTATCGCTCATGGCTGATTCCTTTACTGTTGAATATCGGAATGCCAGCCTACCCGCCGGTAAGTAACCTGTATTGGATAAATCCGCCAACTCAGTTAATGATCAGGTTTTGCCGGGCAAGCAGCTTTTCCAGCTGCTGTGCCGGTGCCGACGGCTGGCTGCGCAGTTCGATATACATGGGAGGAAGCGCCGGCAGGTGGGGCAGATCTGCCAGCTGCCAGTCCTGACCGAGGCCGCGCAGCGGCCGGACGGTGATGCCCAGACCGGCACGGACCGCCATCATCAGGCTGGCGAAGCTGCTGGTATGGTAGACCTGCTGCCAGCCAATACCGGCCTGATCCAGTGCATCAATGCCCCGCTGGCGGAACTGGCACCGGGGCGACAGAAATGCCAGCGGCAGGGGCGTACCGGGCTGCGGATAAAACTGAGCAGACGCCACCCAGGCCAGCGGCTCTTCGCTGATCTGCAGGCCGGTCAGGGCGCTTTGCCGGGGTTGCAGCAGGAGCACCAGATCATAGTTTCCGGCCTCAAATTCTTTACCCAGATCCTGGCTGAAGCCGCAGTGTACCTCTAAGGCCAGTTGCGGATTGGCCTGCCTGAACTGGCCCAGCAACGATGGCAGCAGTGTTTCGGATAACGCCTGGGATATACCGATTTTCAGTTGCTGATACTGGCGGGGGCCGGTAATGGCGGCAACAGCATCCTGATGGCTACTGAGAATACGCCGGGCATGGCCCAGAAATACCTCACCTTCAGGGGTGAGTACCCGTTTGCGGCCTTCCGCCTGAAACAGGGCGACGCCGATTTCCTGTTCCAGTTTTTTGATTTGCTGGCTGACCGTTGACTGGGTTTTATGTAACCGTTCCGAGGCTTTGATAAAGCCCTGTTCATGCACCACGGTCACGAAAGTATTGAGCAGTTCGGAGGAAAGGTTAGCTGACATCACCGGTCACCTGTTCAGAATCATATCAATCGTAATTTGCGAACAATATGATAATTATAAATCGTTATTAATGATTTATTGTCGTCTTTATACTGGCCTTTGTAAACCCGGAAAGATTGTCCGGTTTGAGACAGAGGGACAGCAAGATGACAGATACAACCGAAAACCGGAGCCATGCAGACAGGATTCGCCGGGACAGTAACGGCGCTATTGATTACCGGTATTATCTTTTACAGGGCAGAAAGGCCAGAGCAGAAACCGCATGGACGCTGGTACGCAGTATGCTCGGGTGTAACAGGAAGGATATAAAAAATCGGCAATGAGATGTCCGGTCGGAGTGGCATCTCATTGCCGATTGGTGCTCTGGTGAAGCGGCATATAAGTCTGACGCTTTCTCTGCGGGCGGTTAAAGAACCTGATGCGCGAAAAACAGCGCAGCGGAAGGGCTGGCCCTTTCCGGGCGGTTTCCTTAACTTGCCAGCTGGTTTTTCATCGCGGCGTAGGCGACGATTTCACACAGCATTTCTTCACGGGCCAGACCGGCAACGATCATGGCAGCCCGGTTCGGGAACGGGGCTTCAAAGTATTCTGCATACACCTGATTGAAGATCGGCAGCTGATCACGGTGAGTTACGTAAATCAGTACCTGAGTAACATCGGCCATGGTCAGGCCAGCGGCTTCAATTGTATGTTTAAAATTCTCCATGGTCTGGCGGGCCTGTGCTTCGATGCCGCCTTCAACAACCTTGCCTTCAGCATTAATTGGAATCTGTGCTGTAGACAGGTGGCCGTTTGCCGTGACGGCCCATTCTAATGGTGCTTTTGATGCGAACAGGTCGGTTTTTACAGCTTGTTTCATGGGGGTACCAGTTGTGTAGTCTTTCATGGTGAAGTTAAGAGTGTGCAAACCTTCGGTGTTTGCGTGAGAAGAATCATAGAAATATCTTCTTAATAATAAAAATTAATTATTTATATTTTTTAATAATTTAATCTTATTGGTTGTTGTGATAAATGCTTATTTATTGAGTATTTTCAATGGCTTGAAACTGATGCAATGAGTAGCGAAATGCCGGCTGTCAGCATCATTAAATCGAGCATTCTGTTGAATTGTGCAGTACTCATCCGCAGAACGATGTGTTTACCCAGCCAGGCGCCGATCATCAGGATACGCCCAGTGCAGCCCCCTGAATCAGAATGCCGGTATTCAGAACATCAGCATTGCCGAACGCTGTTAGCTTAGCCAGATAGACCAGCATTGAAGCGGCAGCCTCACTGGCAATAAGCGGCCCCTGTAACAGTCCGGCGGCGGTAAAAGCAGCGATGCTCAGTGGCCCGGAGGAGACGACGATTCCGGTGATAAAACCAATACACAGACCGGCCACACCCAGTTGCCAGAGCTGCAGCGCGAGCTGCCTGCGCTGTAAATAGCGGCGTAAAGGCAGCATGATCAGAAAGAAGCTGCCGAGAATCAGGTTTGCGCGGCGTTCTGAAATACTGATCAGGGTATTGGCACCCAGCATTGCGGCGGGAATACTGGTCACAGAATAGGCCAGTACCGCTGGCCAGTGAATCTGGCGCCACCAGATGACTACTCTGCCTAGATTTGCCAGCACTGCAGCAACCGCCATTACCGGTACTGCCATCTGAGCGCCCAGCGTATAGAAGAGTACCGGTAGCAATATGATGGAAGAGCCGGTACCTATGATACCTGCCAGTGTGCCGGCAAAAAGCCCGATCACTGATATGTACAGATAATCCACGTATAAGATCCTGAATTTGTACAGATTTCGCCGTCGGTGGTGAAACCCTGTGTGACAATTTATCAGGTTTGCAATGCTGCACTATATATGTGACAAAAGAACTCATTCGGCTGTCTCACGGCCCCTGAACTGAAAAAGGACACAATCCATGCAGGAGAGACTGCAGCAACTGGCAACGGTAATTGATGATGTATTGCTGGGTAAGCCGGAAGTTATCCGTTTATCACTGGCCTGTTTACTGGCACGGGGGCATCTGCTCATTGAAGACCTGCCGGGGCTTGGGAAAACCACCCTGGCGCATGCGCTGGCAAAAGTGCTGGGGTTGGATTATCAGCGGGTACAGTTCACCAGTGACATGCTGCCCGGGGATATTCTCGGGGGTGCCATTTATGATCAGCAGCAGTCCGGTTTCCGTTTACATAAAGGCCCGGTGTTTACCGAGCTGCTGCTGGCGGATGAAATTAACCGGACGTCACCCAAGACTCAGAGTGCCTTGCTGGAAGCAATGGAAGAGCGGCAGGTGTCGCTGGACGGCCAGCGCCATGTGTTACCGGAAGTGTTTTTTGTCATCGCGACTCAGAATCCGACTGAACAGTACGGGACTTTTCCATTGCCAGAATCCCAGCTGGACCGTTTTCTGATGCGGGTATCCATCGGCTATCCCACCGCTGAGGCTGAAGAAAAAATGCTGTTGCAGGGGGGCGCCGCAGATCAGCTTGGCGGGGTGCAGCAATTGCTGACGCCGGAGCAGTTGCTGGAGGCCCAGAGGCTGGTCAGCCGGTTACAGGTATCCTCAGCGGTGGTCAGTTATTTACAACGGCTGGCACAGTACAGCCGGGACAGCCAGCATTTCAGCCTCGGTTTATCCCCCCGGGGGAGTCTGGCGGTGCTGAATGCTGCGAAAGCGTGGGCGTTTTTGCAGGGGCGTGCCTATGTTTTACCGGATGACGTTCAGCAGGTGTTTCCGGCGGTTGCCGGGCACCGTCTGGTGGGCCGGGAGTTACTGCATCCCGGTTCGGAACACGATCCTGCCAGCTACCTGTTGTCACAGGTAGACGTGCTCAGCTGATGCTTGCCCGGTTTTCGCTGGCAGAGCGGCTGGCCCGGCGGATGCGGCGCTGGGCCATATCCCGGCATCCTTCAGGACATCATATCGAGCTGACCCAGCGGGTCATTTACATCTTTCCTACCCGGGCGGGTTTTGCCTATCTGGGGGTAAACCTGCTGATTCTGCTGCTGGCCATCAACTATCAGAATAATCTGGCCTATGCGGTGTGTTTCATGCTGGGGGCGGTATTTCTGGTGTCGATTCTCCATACCTATGCCTGTCTGTCTGGCGTGGTGATCGAAACCGGCCGTTGTGAGCCGGTGTTTGCCGGGGAAGACATCGGCTTTACCTATCAGTTACAGGCGGCAGACCGGCGGGTGAATCAGATCACCCTGGCGATTCATGATGCGGATCTGCGTTCAGTTGCCATTGAAGCCGGGGGCTCAGCCAGGCTGACCCTGTTCCGGCCGGCACGGCAGCGGGGCTGGGATGAGGCCGGGGCGCTTTACGTGGAGTCCCGGTATCCGCTGGGGTTATTCCGGGCATGGAGCTGGGCGTCGCTGCAAACCCGCTGTCTGGTTTACCCTAAGCCGTTACAGGCAAAGCTGCCCCCACCGCTGTCACCGGCAGCGGCAGAGGGAGGGCGTCCGGTGGGCAGCCGGTTATCGGGTACCGATGCGTTTCAGGGGCTTGATGACTATCAGCCGGGGGATTCCATGAGCCGTATTGCCTGGAAGAAACTGGCCAGTGGCCAGGGGCTGAAGGTCCGCAGCTATACCGCGGAACAGGGACAGGAGTTCTGGTTGGATGCCAGTGTCTGGCCCGGTAGCCAGGAGATTAAACTGTCAGAAATGACCTGGCAGGCGTTGCAGTATCACGGGCAGGATCAAACCTACGGATTACGTCTCGGTGGCGCAGAAATCCCGCCTGACCGGGGGCGAAATCATCTGGATAGGGTGCTGAAACAGCTGGCACTGAGCCCGGGTGCTGCCGGTGGATCTGATACCGGGGAACGGTTATGAGTTTGTTTGCTCATCAGAAAACGGTGCCTAAAGAGGCGTTGCCGGCACTGAACGCCCGCCGCTGGATATTTTTCAGTACGGTGCTGTGCATGTTGCCTCAGGCGCTGCATATGCCTGTATGGATGTCTTTGCTGGCCGGGGGCTTGCTGGTGTATGCCGGGCTGCGCCTGAACCGGGGCATTGCGCAGCCGCCACGGTTGCTGAAAGTGCTGGCGGTGTTGGTGGTACTGACGGTGACGGCACTGAGCATACTGGGTAAATCGACGCTGCTCGGACTGGTGATTTTGCTGGTGATGGCCAATACCCTGAAGTTACTGGAGCTGCGAACCCGGCGGGATGTCTGGGTGGTGGTGCTGGTGAACTGTTTTATCATTGCTGCTGCTTATCTGTTTTCCACCAGTATGCTGTCCGGAGCGTACGGGGTGTTATCAATCGTTGTGTTGTTGGCCAGCCTGATTACCCTGCACAGCGAAGCTTCTTCTTTGTGGCGTGTTCGCTGGCAACCGCTGAAAACGGCGGGTCTGCTGTTATTGCAGGCCCTGCCGCTGGCGTTACTGATCTTCCTTATCTTTCCCAGAATAGGCCCGCTGTGGAGCCTGGAGCTGGCCACGCCGTCCGCCCGCACCGGACTGTCCGACAGTCTCGCACCGGGGGAAATCAGCAATCTGCTGCGTTCCGATGAAATGGCGTTTCGGGTGAGTTTCAGCGGTGACCCGGTGCCGGAGCAGAGGCGTTACTGGCGGGCGATGACCTTTGATCATTTCGACGGCCAGCGCTGGCGGATTGATGCTGCTGAACCCAGCAGACAGCTGCCGGATAGCCGTTATACAGGGGATTATCAGGTCATTGCTGAACCGGCAAGCAGCGCATGGCTGATTGCCCTGACGCCGGTAAACAATGGTACCGGAGGGTTGAAGCTGTTCCCGGACGGGACTGTCAGAGCGCCTGAGCCCTTACAGCAGCGTTTTACCTACAGCCTGCCGTTACAGGATGGCACGGGTGAGACGCTCAGCACGGAGGATCTGCGCCGTTATCTGCAGGTGCCGGCGGGTAACCCCCGGGCCCGGGCTCAGGTGGATCAGTGGCTGGCAGAGGGGCTGTCAAAGCAGCAGATTGTTGCGGCGATTCTGCAGCAGTACCGGCAGCATTTCAGTTATACCCTTTCTCCGGCCCGTTTACAGGGGCACCGGGTGGATGAGTTTTTCTTTGCAACCCGGGAAGGCTTCTGCGAACACTTTGCCAGTGCCACCGGGCTGATGCTGCGGATGGCCGGCATTCCCACCCGGCTGGTGGGTGGTTATCTGGGGGGGGAATGGAATCCGTACAGTGAATATCTGCTGATCCGGCAGCGGGATGCCCATGCCTGGGTTGAAGCCTGGCTTGATGGCCGCTGGCAACGGATTGACCCTACTGCGTCTGTCGCACCGGAACGGGTTATGGACGGCATAGAGGAGCTGTTACAGCAGTCTCCCGGTTATCTGGCGGATCAGCCGCTGAGCATGGTCAGACTGGAGCAGCAGTTTGCCCTGTTAGCCGAGTTGCGGTTACGTTATCAGAGCCTGAACTACAGCTGGCATCGCTGGGTGCTGGGTTATGACAGCCGCCAGGAAGACTTGCTGAAAAATTGGCTGGGCACTCTGGATTATCTTAAATCAGTATTGCTGGTGTTATTACCGGTCACCCTTGTGCTGGTGGTGATTGGTTGGTGGCTGCTGCGGGCCAGACCCCGTTACCGGGATCAGATTTCACTGGATGCGGAACGCCTGTCAGACCGCCTGAGCCGTAAACAGCCGGCACTGGCAAGGGCCGCCGGGGAAACCCTGCAGCAATATTGTCGTCGTGCAGCGGCTGTTTTGCCGGATCAGGCGGACGCATTAATGGCCTGGGCAGAGGCGGCCGGGCAGGCTCAGTACGATGTTGCCTCAGGGGTGAATATGAAGCTGTACCGGCGGCGTCTGAAGCAGCTTAAGCAGCAGCTGTAACGGCTGGCTGGCAATGATACTCACATAAAAAAGCCCCCGTCAGTTACCTGACGGGGGCTTTTTCATTACAGCGGTTTAGTTAGTCGTGGTTGCTGTCGGTTCAGCGCCCAGACCTTCTTTGTCACGGATGTCGTCACGGATCAGTGCTTTGATCATGGCCAGACACATCAGGAACATGATCATGGTAAACGGCAGTGCACCGATGATCATTGCGTTCTTCAGCGCGTCCATACCGCCGCCACCGGCGATCAGCAGGGTCGCAATTACCAGCGTCAGCAGCACGCCCCAGATGATGCGGTGCAGGTGGCCGGTTTCCTGAGCACCGCCAGACATAATGGTATTCATTACCAGAATACCGGAGTCAGCAGAGGTGACCAGGAAGGTCATGATCAGAACCACACACATGATGGTGATGGCAGACAGCAGGCCGCCGTCAATCATCAGTGCCAGAGTAGCGAACAGCTTAGCGGTCGCAGATGCACCGATAATGCTGCCTTCAGCCGCGCCGGACAGTTCCAGATCGATCGCAGTACCGCCCAGGATAGTCATCCAGGCGAAACATACCAGTGCCGGAGCGATAACCGCACCCAGTACGAATTCACGGATAGTACGGCCTTTAGAGATACGCGCCAGGAACAAACCTACGAAAGGCGAGAATGCAATCCACCATGCCCAGTAGAAGGTTGTCCAGGCTGACTGCCAGCCAAACTGACGGCCTTCTTCTGTTACTTCCCAGATAGCAGCTGCAGTTGCATCGAAGTTTTCAGTTGCCTGCAGGGCAGCCGGCAGGCCAGCCTTGAAGGAATCGAAACCGCCCCATGGACCGGTCGCGTGCATTGCCTGCAAATCAGCAGGTGGCAGAGAACGGGCAACTTCAGGCAGTGAAGCAACAAAGCTGTCGTATGGTGTCGGGCCATAAGCGCCGAAAGACAGTGAAATGAAGTTCAGAATGTAATCAACCAGCGCTGTACCGTAGGTGGTCATGGCGAAGCCGAATGAACCGAAGAATACGAAAGTCAGCAGCAGGATCAGCGACAGAACCAGGTTCAGGTTAGACAGGTATTTTACCCCGCGACCTACACCGGATACGGCAGAAATGATCGACATACCCATGATCATGATCAGGGCGGCCAGCAGACCCACTGTGCTGGGCGCCGGTTTCGTATCGAGATCTTTCATCAGCCATTCCATACCGGTAATGGCATAGACACCGTCAACCAGCTGGCTGATACCGAAACCGATGGTTACGGATACACCCAGAATCGTTGCCACAACACCCAGGACGTCAACCAGGTGACCCAGCGGGCCATTCAGGTGGCGGCCCAGCAGAGGCGTCAGCGCGGAGCGGATCGTCAGCGGCATATTACGGGTATATGCGTAGTACGCCAGCGACAGGCCGGTTACCACGTAAATTGCCCAGGCATGGAAACCGTAGTGCAGGAAGGTATAACGCATACCGGATTCAACGGCGCCGGCGGTATTGGCAACCGCATCGCCGGCCAGTACAACCGGGTTGGAGCCCCACAGGCCCATTGGTTCGGCAGTGGAGTAAACCATCAGACCTACACCCAGACCCGCACCGAACATCATGGAAAACCATGAGAAATTTGAGAATTCAGGTTTTTCACCTTCTTTACCGAGCCGTCGGCTACCCCAGGAAGGGACAAGCGCCAGTGCGAAACAGAAGAAAGCGAACAGACCAACTACAACGATGTAGAAGGAGTTGAAGGTATTCAGCAGAGTACCGTTCAATGAAGAGAGCATAGAACCGGCATTATCAGGCCAGACCAGTGCCCACAGAACCAGTAATGTCATGGAGACTTTACTGAGCATAGCGATAGGTAAACTGTAACCTTTATAAAAGCCTTCGGGAGAGGTTTTTACCTCTATATCCGTAAACGGCGGTGGGGTTTTCATGTTATTACCTCATGTTGTTATTTTTATGAGTACTTAACGGGAGCGTATAAGGTGATCCTTTCCTTAAAATATTAACTTTGCTGCTGAATAAATCCGGGCAGTTCCGGATTCAGTTCAGTAACACCGTTTTTATACCGCACAGGTATATTCCGTTTATGCCTTCAGTCTCTCATCAGCCGCATGCCTGTCGCGGTGGTGAGGGCTGTTGGTGCGATATGTTTAGTCCGGAAACCGTAGCAACGTTTACCTTTCCAGGTAACATTTTTATTTTTATACACCCAATAAAAATAAAATAAGTCGCCAGACTAACCATTCAATCTAACAGCGTTTATTTAATGCCTATATCATAAATGCGAAAATAATTAGCAATTTTACATATAGACAATCATATTATTTCTGTCAGTTTTTAATTAAATATTCATTTAAAAAAACATGCATAACATTTATTTAATTATTATGCGGGTTTCAGTGCCTCATCAAAAAAGTTCAGCCAGTTCAGGCCCATGACTTTGGCAACGTCCTGCTCACTGAAGCCACGGTCCAAAAGGCCTTTTGTCAGGTTCGGGAAATCGCGGCTGTCTTTAAACCATTCAAGCGGGCGGGGCCAGTCAGCATTGCTTTTTGAGCCTTCGCCGTAATCCATCTCTTTTGACCAGCGGCCGTTACGCATCCACTCAAGTACTTCCAGTGGCTGTTGCTGGCACAGGTCAGTCCCGATACCTATCTGATCAATCCCCATAAGATCAGCGGTACGGGCAACCATGTCGCAGAATTCTTCCAGGGTGCAGTCCGGGCCGTTTTTCAGGTGGAACGGATACAGGCTGAAGCCGAGCAGACCGCCGGACTCACCCAGTGCTTTCAGGACGGTATCGGATTTATTCCGCTTTGCCGGGTGGAAGCTGTTCGGGTTGGCGTGAGAGATCACAATCGGCCGGCTGGAAATCTCAATGGCTTCCAGCGTGCTGCGTTCCGCACTGTGGCTCATATCCACAATCATGCCGACCCGGTTCATTTCCGCGATGACCTGACGGCCAAAGCGGGTGACACCGCTGTCTTCCGCTTCATAGCAGCCGCAGGCCAGCAGGCTCTGGTTGTTATAGGTGAGCTGCATAATCATCAGATTCAGCTCACGCATAATCGCAATCATGTCGATATCATCTTCGATCGGCGAGCAGTTCTGCGCGCCGAACATAACACCCACTTTGCCCAGTTGTTTCGCCAGACGGATATCGTCAGCGGACTTAACCGGCATAATCAGGTCACCGTGTTGCTCGAACATGCGGTTCCATTCGCCGATCCGTAACAGGGTTTCACGAATCTGTTCGTGATAGACGATGGTGGCGTGAACCATAGTGACACCGCCGGCTTGCAGCTGTTCGAAAATCTCGCGGCTCCAGTTGGAGTACTGCAGGCCATCGATGACGATCTGTTGGCGATGTAAATCCAGATGCATGTTTAGCTCTCCTGATGACTGATTAAAGGCGGCTGACTTCAGGCGCGGATATAGCTGGTTTTAACCACGGTGTAGAATTCTTTCGCATAGGTACCCTGCTCACGCGGGCCAAAGCTGGAATCCTTACGGCCACCGAACGGTACGTGGTAATCAGTACCCGCCGTTGGCAGATTCACCATGACACAGCCAGTCTTGGCGTTACGCTTGAAGTGAGTCGCGTGCTGCAGAGACTGGGTGCAGATACCGCCGGTCAGACCGAAGTTGGTATCGTTCAGGGTTGCCAGTGCTTCTTCGTAATCTTTAACTTTGATGACACATGCAATCGGGGCAAAGGCTTCTTCGCGGTTGATGGTCATGTCATTGGTAGTGTTGGTGAACAGCGCAGGCTGCATGTAGTAGCCTTCCACTTCTTCGCCGTTGAAGGTTTCAGTGAACACTTCACCGCCACAGACCAGGTTGCCGCCTTCGCGTTTAGCCTGTTCAAAATACTCAACGTTCTGTTCCAGCTGACGGGCATCAGCAACGGCACCGATGTGCACGCCTTCTTTCAGCGGGTGACCGACAACCAGCTTGGCCATACGGGCCTGCATGGCTTCTACGAAACGGTCGTGAATGCCTTCGGTAACAATCAGACGGGAAGACGCGGTACATTTCTGACCGGTACCGCCGAACGCGCCACCGACAGCACATTCAACTGCGTTATCCAGATCGGCATCATCCAGTACGATCAGGGCGTTCTTGCTGCCCATTTCCAACTGGCACTTAACCAGGTTACCGGCAGTGGCAGAGGCAACTTTACGGCCGGTTTCCAGTGAACCGGTGAACGTCAGCGCATTTACATCGCGGGAGTTGATCAGCACATCACCCACCTGGCTGCCCGGGCCCATGACCAGGTTGAACGTACCGGCAGGCAGACCCTGACGGGAAATGATTTCTGTCAGCGCCCATGCAGAAGCAGGCACCTGGTTAGCAGGCTTCCATACCACCGCGTTACCGAACGCCAGTGCAGGGGCGATTTTCCATGCACCTGTCGCAGTCGGGAAGTTCCACGGCGTGATGATACCGACAACACCGACCGGCTCGCGGCGGGTTTCAATTTCGATGCCCGGACGAACGGATTCAGCCGTTTCACCCATCTGGCGCAGCACTTCAGCGGCGTAGTAATGGAAGAACTGACCGGAACGGTAAACTTCACCGGCACCTTCGGCCAGGGTTTTACCTTCTTCACGGGCCAGAATGTTACCCAGCTCGTCTTTACGGGCGATCAGTTCGTCGCCGATAGCCATCAGTACAGAGTAACGCTGTTCCAGACCGCTCTTGGCCCATTCAACCTGACCGGCCATTGCTGCCTGAATGGCTGCTTCAGTCTGTGCGCTGTCAGCCTGAGCGTACTGACCAATCACGTCACGGGTATCTGCCGGGCTGATGTTAGCAATGCTGCCGTTGTTGCCTGGCTGCCATTCACCGGCGATGTAGTTGTTAAATACCTGATCTGACATATTGATCTCCTGACTATCGGGATGTGGCGCCTGTCCTTAACTGCCTGTGCTTAACTGTCAGGTAAGGGGCGCAATATAAAAATCTGTTGGAACCATAATAGGTCTCGTGCTGTAATAATAAAAATTAATAAATAATATTTTGTGATAAGGAGTTCTTATTATGTTGGCAGATCTGAAGATCGCGCAGCTGCGTCACTTCATCTGGGTGGCTGAACTCAAAGGCTTTCATGCCGCTGCAGAGCGGGCGCACCGTACCCAGCCGGCAATCTCCTTATCGATCCGCGATCTGGAAAATAAGCTCGGCGAAGCGCTGTTCGAGAAACATCACTCGAAGACCAATAAGACTGAGCTGACGCCGTTCGGGCATTATTTTCTGCCCAAGGCGAAAGAGCTGATCAGCCATCATGACCGGGTGGCAGAAGATATGGAGCTGCTGGCCAAGCACCGGACCGGACATCTGCGGCTGGCCTCCGTGCCTTCCATTGCCAGCCGGGTATTGCCGGCGCTGCTGCAGGATTTTGTCAGCCAGGCGCCTGACCTGCACATCAGCTGTTTTGACGATAATTCTGATGCGGTTATCCGGATGATTGAAAATCAGCAGGTGGATTTTGGTCTGACTAACCTTTTAAAGCCGGATCAGTACACTAACCTGACTTTTACCCCCATCTGGCAGGATGAAGTGGGGGTGGTATGTCCGGCAGGGCATCCGCTGGCCGGTGAAGAAAGCGTCGACTGGAAAGTGCTGAAAAATTACCGGCTGATCGGTAACGGTACCTCCCGGCTGCTGGAAGGCACAGATGCGGCAGGCTTGCTGGATAAGTCGCCGCTGTATGTATCCAATATGATCTCTTTGCTGGCGATGCTGGATGCAGGCTTTGGCATCACCACTCTGCCGCGCTATGCGTTTCCTGAGAACAATCCCGATCTGAGTTTTGTGCCGCTGCACTCCCCGCAGGTGATTCGCCGGATCGGTGTGGTACAACAGACGAACCGTTCGCTGTCGCCGCCCGCTGAAGCCTTCTATAAGTTCATACTGCAGCAATGTTGCAGTGAGTCGGAAGGTGAGTCTGAAACGGGTGTATAGGGCTTAATCGCTTGTATTGGCCGCGGCCAGCTGTACAGGGCAGATAATCGTCGTAACGGTAAATTTGTCCGGATATTTTATCTGGCCCTGTTTTTATCCGGGGCCTGAGTGCCGTCTAAGGCCTGTAAACTCTTAGTAAAAATAATATCTTCTAAGATTTAATAAGCGTTGCTTATCGCTTGATATAACCTTTTGATTTGATGCCACAGCCAAATCCGCTGATTATGGTTTGTAAGGGAGCTTCGGATAATACCAGCGACGCGCGGTGATTTTGTCTGGCCCTAACTATAATAATCAAGCGGCCCGGTCCGGGTACTGCACCATAAATTTCTATGCTGCTCTGAGGGATCTGCGCCTCCGTCTTTTCCGTATACACGTGTGTATAAGTCGGTTCGCAGGTTCTCTAACCACGAGACTGAGGTGTTCCATGAGGTTAAGACAATGACAGGGTCTGCAGCAATTCAGGCATCACTATACGGCAGCCATGCACTGCCACTTCGGCCCGCCGGGCAGGTTATGCAGCTTGAGCGACTGGGCGCGATGCACCAGAGCAGGCTGAGTTTCATGCGCTCGCTGGTGCGGCGCATCATGCGTGAGCGCTGGCAAATTACACCGGCACTGATGGAGTTGGATGATCAGGGCTATGGCCGGGTTATCTACCGTATACAGGCCCCGCAAGGCTGCTACAGCTTTGTACTTTTCTCTGACTATCTGTCCCCTGAAGACCGCAATGACCGGGTCATTGCCACCCAGTGGGATCTGACCATGGCGCTGGTTGCCGGTGACCTGGCCGCTGAAGTGGCCGCCGGCGATGAAAGTTACCTGCAAAAACTGCGTGATAATGTACCGAAACAGGAAGCAGGCCGGGTCGACAGCCGGGTGTTTGTGCTGTCCCGTGCGAACCGCAGTGCCCGTAATTTTGATTATGTCGTTGAGCAACTGGCCCGCGGCGAACAGCCGGATGCCGCGAAAATTGCCAAGGTCGGTTATCTGTACCGGACAACGGCTGTATACGGCAGCGGTAAACTGGGCATGGCTGACTGGCAAAAAGTGCAGAGCCACTGGCTGGATTTTGCCCGCCCGTTCAGTGCAGAAATGTTTGTTTGCTTCATGTTGCGTAACTTCAGCCTGTTACAGGCGGAGCACATTGCCAAAATCCGCAGCCCGGAAACCTATACACCGATGGAACCGGGGCTGAAGCGTTATTTCGGTATCGGTAACTCAACCGGTCTGGGCATGGCACCTTATCTGATTAACCATCCGTTACTGATCAACCGCTGGGTCGAAATGCGCGAGCTTGCGCTGGCCCGGATCTGTGCCATGGCGGAGCCGGACAGCAGTGTTCGTGACCGCTTTGGCGCGTTACTGCAACGTTGTGATAAGCACACCCGCGAAGTGTTCTGTGAAGACGAATGGCAGGAAAATAATAACCGCATGCTGCTGGATGACCTGCAGCGCCTGCAACAGCAAATGCTGGACGATATCAGCGACTGGAACAGCCTGCTGCAGTGGAGCACTGAAAACTGTTCACTGCAGGGGCAGGAATTGCTGGTTTCTGTGTTGCTCGAGCTGTATCCGACCCTGGTCGACGAGCTGGAAAACCACTGCTGTACCAGTGAAGGGATGGACCTTGATCCACAAATGTCCTTGACGGAGCTGAAGACACTGATTGAACGCCATTATGACTGGGCGCTGGCTATCGACTTCTCTGAACCGGCCGCGAAGCAAACCTTCTGGTACCGCTCGGAAGAGAAAATGGAGCCCCGCCTGGGCGACTGCTCACTGGAACCGGGTGCCGACAAACAAATGCCGCTGGGCATTGGCTATCTGGTCCGTGAATGCTATGACCAGCTGCAGGCATTTGCCGATAATGAACAGGCAACCTGCGCAGAATTTTTACTGCAGCAGCCTCAGTCCCGCGGCATCGTCCGCCGTATTCAGGCGATGAGTAACACGCTGTTTGGCGAAATCCGCGCCAACCTGCTGGATAAAGATGTGCTGCCCATGCACCTATTGCGGGCCAAGCTGGCGTTTTTCGGGGTCAGTAAGTTCGATCCGCGTTCTAAGCTCTGGGTGCGTAACACCATGTTTCAGGGGGCGCCGTTACTGGAAGACATTGGCAAGCCGTTTGCCGATGACTGGTTTATGCCGCTGAATCCGCAATCCAACCCACAGACTGACCGTTAGGACGCTGCCATGTACGTATCACTGAATGAACTGAGTGCCGCGTTGCGCCGTTGCTTTGAAGCAAACGGTTACAGCGTTGGCCAGTATGAAGATGCCGCCAATGCCATTGTCTGGCTGGAACAACATGGCTGTAAGGGGCTGGATGAACTGTACCGTTCGCTGCCATTTCTGGAAACCGATCAGGTAAAACCCGGCAGCCAGGTCAGCTATGAAGATGCTTCATCGCTGGTGCTTGAATGTACCGGTCGCAGCGCCCTGAACTGTGTGGCCGCCGCGGTTGATCTGGTGCAGGTTAAAGCCCGTCATGCGGGGATTGCCACCCTGACACTGCATAACTGCCATAACCGTATGTTTGTGATGAAAGCACTGGCTGACTGTGGTCGCCGGGGCCTGAGTGCCGTTGCCTACTGGCAGAATGGCTCAGACGTTATTACCGAACATACTGCGGCGATCAGGGCCGGCGACAGCTACCCGAATTACGCCCGGGTTGAATTGTCCCCTGAAGCACAGGGTGAAGCCGTTGAGCACCAGAGCCTGACATTGCTCTGCACCCGGCAGCTGAACCTGACCTCGTCACTGCGTAATCAGCGCCAGGGCAAAGGTTTGCTGGAGCTGACCCCGGCACAACTGGAAGAAAACGGCCGGCTTGCGCTGGATCAGGGCATTCATATTGATGCGCAGCTGTGGGCCAGTATCAATGATATCGGTAATGCGGTACTGGTAGAAAACAGCGAAAGCTCACGTCAGGGGGCCGGCGCATAAGCCAACAGATTATGACTTTTGCACAGGGCTGACCGCCTGGAAAATACGTGATAAAACCGGCGAAAGCCGGTTTATTGCGTGATCACTTCAGGCGTGGTTTTGTGCCGAGGTTCCGGAATTGAACGACAGGAGAGAAAATATATGCCGGTTTTATCACTGGAAGACATTCGTCAGCTGAGTTTTGACGCACTGCGCCGCTGTGGTGCTAATGAAGAACATGCCACTGCGGTAGCACTTGAACTGATGGATGCAGAAGCCGAAGGGATTCGTAACGTCGGCCTGGGATATATCCATCTTTACCTGAATCATCTGAAATGCGGCAAGGTTATTGGCGACGCCAAACCCGAAGTGGTAAAGCAGACCGCTGCGGCAACGCTGGTAAATGCCCGTCATGGTTTTTGCCATACCGCCTACCTGCACGCTGAAGAACAACTGATCGAAACCACCCGCCGTGAAGGGGTTGGCATGCTGGCGATTCAGCAGTCTTACTCCGCCGGTGTGCTGGGCTGGTTCGTGCGCCGGCTGGCGCAGCGTGGGCTGGTCTCCCTGATGTTTGCCAACTCCTCTAAAGCGGTGGCGGCCCATGGTGGTAAGGTGCCTTTCTTCGGCACCAATCCCTTTGCCTTTGGTTCGCCACGGCAAAGCGCCTCCGGAGAGCCGCAGCCTCCGGTGGTTGTCGATATGGCCACGGCCTCTACCGCCCGGGTGAACATTGTTAAAGCCGCTAACGCCGGCCAGCCGATTGAACCGGGTCATGCCATTGATGCCGACGGCAACCCGACCACTGATGCCGCGGCCGCCCTGAAAGGTGCTCAGCTACCGGTAGGCGGGCCAAAAGGCTTTGGTCTGGGATTGATTGTTGACCTGATGGGCGGTGCCCTGACGGGCAGTAACTGCTCCTATGAAGCGTCTATGTTCTCTACTAATGACGGTGGGCCACCAAACGTGGGCCAGACCATCATCGCCTTCAACCCGGACTTTTACAGCGAAGGGTATCTGCAGCATCTGGAAACAATGTTTACTGCGCTGACCGATGACAACGACGTCCGTATTCCGGGCGAGCGCCGTCAGCAGTTACGGGAACAGCACGAGCGGGATGGCGTAGAAGTGCCACAGGATCTGCTGGATAAGATTGCAGCCTTGTCAGAATGACAAGCCGTTAAGCATAAAAAAGCCCGTGCATTGCACGGGCTTTTTGTTTTTCAGAGAAAGGCGAGTCGCCGGCTCAGCTTGCCAGGCACTCTCACAGGACGTTGACCATTCAGTAATGAGCAGCGTGCTGGCAGCTTAAAGTTGCCAGTCTGCCACAATCAGTTCATGGTCTGACAGGGGTATACCGCTGCTGTCCAGTGCTGCAATGATCTGGCCGTTATCCGCCTGAACATCCCGGGCACAAAACCAGTCGAGCTTTTTCGGCGCGGCATTTTCCAGGGTAATGCGTGATGGCCGGGTGGTCATACCCGGTGGGTTTGCCTGCCAGTGATAACCCCGGGCTTCGGCGCTGGCAAACAGGGTTTCAGCCTGCCAGTCCAGCCCGTCGGGCAGATTATTTCCGGTATTCAGATCACCGCCGATAATGATCGGCGACAGGTTCTCCCGAGTATTACAATCAGCGAAATGTTCAGCGATATCAATCAGGCTGAGTAGCTGGCTGTTCCGTACACCGGCGCTGTCTGCACCTGCATCACTTTCAAGGTGGGTACTGACAAAGGTGACCGGGCCGCTCTCTGTAGCGATTTCCGCCAGAATAGCCATGCGCCCTCCAACGCGGGGCTGGCCGAATACACCGCCGACCGATTTTCCGGCAAACCAGTGGCCATGGTCATCCAGCCGCAGCATCGCCGCCCGGGTAAAGGGAACCCGGCTGAGAATGGCGTTGCCGTGCCATCCAAGGGCATTGAAGTCGTCGCTGGCCAGCTGTCTTTCAGTGTCACAGCCTAACTCCAGCTCCACGAATTCAACCCCGTAGAGGTAGTGCATTCCTAACTGCTGTGCCAGCGCCTGAGTCGTGTGCCGCTGACCGCTGCGGGCCATGCCCGCGTCCATTTCTGACAGCAGAATGACATCCGGCCGGTGTGACTGCAGCAGGCGGGCACTGCCCGACGGATCCAGACAACGCTCCATATTCCAGGCTGCCACCCGCACATGGCTGTTCAGCAGATCATCCGTGCCGGTTGCAGCCCCCTGTTCCAACTGGTGCATACAGGGTGTATCTGCCATCCAGTTTTGATGTAAGTCACAGGGGTCGGCACCTGTGTTATTGGCTGCGGATGCCTGCATCTGATCCCGGGTTGCCTGAGTAACCGGGGTTAACTGCTCAACAAGGGTTTCACACAGCATATCAGGCAGCCTGTTCCTGAACCTGCCGGGTCAGCACCCGTTCACCGGCAGGGGTAAACAGATACATCAGGTCAGGATCTGCCTGCAGGTGCAGGGTCTGGCCGGAACGGATACTGGTCAGGGGCGTTGTCAGGGTGATGTGTTCCGTACAGAGCTGGCAGTGAATGACCCGCTGGGCGCCCAGATCCTCAACAATGCTGACCGTCACACTGAATGCGTCAGGGGTGCCCGGGTCAACAATGTTCAGGGCCTCCGGGCGAATGCCTAACTGATACTCGCCGTAACTGCAGTCGTGCGGATAGCTGATGATCTGATCGTCGCACAGATGTAACTGTTGGTTGCTGATCCGTACCGGCAGAATATTCATTGCCGGTGCCCCCATGAAGGTCGCAACAAACAGGCTGTTCGGGTTGTGATAAATCTCGTGGGGGGTGCCAATCTGCTCAATATTACCCCGGTTAATTACGACGATTTTATCGGCCATGGTCATGGCTTCCACCTGATCATGGGTGACGTATACAGAGGTGATTCCCAGCCGCCGTTGCAGGCTTTTGATTTCCAGGCGCATTTTATTGCGCAGCTTGGCATCCAGATTAGACAGGGGTTCATCGAACAGAAATGCCTTGGGTTCACGGACAATGGCCCGGCCCATGGCAACCCGCTGGCGCTGTCCGCCGGATAGCTGGTTCGGTTTACGGTCCAGATATTCGCTCAGTTGCAGCATGCTGGCGGCATCCTGAACCCGACGGTCGATTTCAGTCTTGTCGATTTTCCGGTTGATCAGGCCGTAGGCCAGATTCTTATACACGGTCATATGCGGGTAGAGCGCGTAGTTCTGGAATACCATGGCGATATCCCGGCTGGCAGGGTCAAGGTCATTGACCCGCTGGCCGGCAAGGGTGATTTCGCCACCGGAAACATCTTCCAGGCCGGCGATCATCCGTAACAGCGTCGACTTACCGCAGCCGGAGGGGCCGACAAATACCACGAACTCCCCGGTTTCAATTTCCACACTGGCATTGTCGATGGCGTGATAGCCATTTGAATAAACTTTGCTGATATTACTCAGGCTTAACTGTGACATCTTGTATATCTCCCGCTGCCGTCGCAGCGTTATAAACACTGTGCAGGTTATTTTTCGGTTTCAACCAGACCTTTAATGAACCAGCGCTGGAAAAAGATCACGATCAGAACCGGGGGCGTAACGGCCAGTACCGAAAGGGCAAACACCCGGTTGTAAGCGGGGATCTTGCCTTCATCAATGACGTTGACGATATTCTTGATGCCCAGCAGCAGGGTGTTAAAACTGCTGTCGGTGGTCATCAGAATGGGCCACAGGTACTGATTCCAGCCCACCACAAACATGATGATAAAAATCGCCGCGATCATGGTTTTGGACAGCGGCAGCAGAATATCCAGAAAGAAACGTACGGGGCCTGCGTTATCCAGCCGGGCGGCTTCGATCAGCTCTTCCGGTACCGACAGGTAAAACTGACGGAAAAAGAAGGTGGCGGTGGCGGATGCAATCAGTGGCAGAATCAGTCCGGTGTAGGTGTTCACTAACCCCATGCTGGCGACAATTTCGTAGGACGGAATAATCCGCACCTCCAGAGGAAGCAACAGTGAGGCGAAGATAATCCAGAAAAACAGGTTCGCCAGCGGAAAGCGAAAATAGACAATCGCATAGGCCGCCAGCATTGAAAAAATGATCTTACCGATGGCAAAGCCAAAGCCCAGAATCAGTGAGTTTTTCAGCATTATCCAGGCGCCGGTGCCGGTGACATTGTTGTCACCTTTTTCCAGAAAAATACTCGAGGTGCCGTTGAGTAACCCTGAATAGGTGTTAATAAAGTTATCCCCAAACCAGAACTGCACCCCTTCATTGGCGATGTATTCAGCGGTATGGGTGGAAGAGGCAAAGGCGATCCACAGAGGCATCAGCAGGAAGATGACTCCGGCCCAGAGAATGCCGTGATCGAGGAAAGAAACCTTGGTACGCATAGCAGTAATTCTCCGCGGCTCAGTAGTGAATTTTGCGTTCGATGAAACGGAACTGGACAACCGTCAGCGCCATGACAAACACCATCAGAATCACGGACTGGGCTGAACTGCCCCCCAGATCAGCACCGATAAAACCGTCCCGGTAAACCTTGTACACCAGGCTGGTGGTTTCACCGCCGGGGGCACCGCGGGTCAGGGTGTCGATGATGCCGAAGGTCTCAAAAAAGGCGTACGTGATATTGATCACCAGCAGGAAGAAGGTGGTCGGCGCCAGCAACGGAAAATCAATGCTCCAGAAGCGCTTAAAACTGCTCTGGCAATCAATGGCGGCGGCTTCTTTGACGGCTCTGGGGATGCTCTGCAGACCCGCCAGAAAGTACACAAAGTTGATGCTGATCTGCTTCCATACCGACATCAGAATCAGCGCCAGCGTCGCATCGGTGGGGTCGAGCTTATGATCAAAGGCCCACAGCTGATTCAGCAGGTGATACAGGGGGCCAACGTGGGAGTCGAACAGGAAAATACCGATCAGCCCGGCGACTGCCGGTGCAACCGCATAGGGCCAGATAAGCAGGATTTTATAACTGGTTTGCGCATGGATGACCTTGTCAGCCTTGACCGCAAGTAACAGTGCCAGCGCCAGTGAGAAAAAAGTAACGGCACTGGAAAAAATCAGCGTAAACAGGGCCGACTGGTGGTAATAATCACTGCTCAGAGCATCAGTATAATTATCCAGGCCGACAAAGGTGCTGCTTAGCCCCCAGGGATCTTCAAGATACAGGCTCAGCTGCACGGACTGCAGGGCTGGCCAGACAAAGAAAATCAGAATAATCAGCAACTGCGGGGCAATCAGAAAGTAGGGCAGAGCTGAATGTTGAAACTGTTGTTTTTTCATAACGGATACGACAAAAGCTGGAAGTACGCACGCCGGGGTGCAGAAACAGCAGCCGGGTGCTGACAGCATCAGCACCCGGCCGGGGTATCACTAAGGGGTCGGCTTAATTTTTGGCAACGTTCTGCTTACCCAGTGTTTTGGCAAATTTGCCGAGCAGCTTGTCGCCTTCTGCTTCAATGGTGCTAAATGCCTGAGCCGCGTCAATGTCGCCGTTGAACAGCTTGTCGTACTCACGCTTCATGACATCGCGGATCTGTACGTAGAAGCCCAGACGGTAGCCCTTGGTCCATTCGCCGCCTGGCAGGCTCAGCTGCTGAATACCCACTTCGGCACTTGGCTCCCGGTTGTAATAGCCTTCTGCCTGAGCCGCTTCATAAGCTGCTTTGGTAATCGGCACATAACCGGTTTCTTTGTGCCAGAAAACCTGTGTCTTCGGTGCGCTCATATAGGCGAAGAAGTCAGCTGTACAGGTATTCTGCGCTTTATCTTTACCGGAGAATGCGAACAGGGCTGCGCCACCGATAAAGGTGTTGTATTCCTTACCCTGGGTGATGCTGTTCCAGTAGGGCAGGTAAGTGGTACCGAAATCAAACTTGGCGGTGGTTTTCAGGCCACCGAATGAGCCGGAAGATCCCAGCCACATTGCCACTTCTTTTTTCTCGAACGGGGTACGGTTATCGCCCCAGTTAGAACCGTAATAACCGTACCAGCCGTTATCTTTCCATGACTTCATTTTGTCGAAGTGCCTGATCATTTCAGGGTTGTTGTACTTAATTTCAGTAGCAACACCGCTGAACCCGTTGTTTGCATCGGACAGCTGCAGGTTATGACGGGAATGGAAGTTTTCGGAGAAGATCCATGGCGTGTGTGACTGCGACAGGGCGATCACACCGGCGTCTTTCAGCTTCGGCGCAATGGCTTCGAATTCTTCCCAGGTCTTCGGTGGTTTTACACCGGCCTTTTCCAGCAGTGCTTTGTTGTAATACAGCACCGGCGTTGAGGCGTTGAACGGCATGCCGATCATTTTGCCTTCAGCATCAGCATAAAAGTTACGAACACCGGCAATGTAGTCCTGAGAATCAAAGGTCTGGCCGTTTTCTCTCAGCAGGTCAGCCACCGGATAGGCGGCTCCCGGCGCGTTGATGATGGTGGCTGCGCCGGCATCGAAAATCTGGATGATGTTCGGTGACTGCCTGGCGCGGAACGCGGCGATACCGGCGGTCATAGCTTCTTCGTATGAGCCTTTGTAAGTCGGCTTGATGACACAGCTGCTCTGGCTGGCATTGAAGTCTTTAGAAATGGTGTTAACCGTTTCACCTAACTGGCCACCCATCGCGTGCCACCAGGAAATTTCAGTTGCCGCCTGTGCAGAACCGGCTGCTGCTGTGCTCAGTACTGCCGCGCTCAGCGCCTTTTTGAAATGTGTATTTAACATGTATAACTCCGCAAATAGGTGGTTCGTCAGAAGAACCCGGAAAAAGAAAGAAGCGAAAATGTTTCGGTTGCAGACATTAAAAACCGAAAATGTGACAGTTTTGTGCGCGTTTCTTTTCACTTTGGTTGCTGTGCGGTTACAGCCATACTTTATCCGGTCCGGAGGCCCTGTCGTCTGTGGGTTTGTGTACCAGGTTAAGTTGTTGTGACGGTTTTGTTGCGGGTCAGTCGTGCTATAGAGGCCTGTCTGACAGGGCGTGGAATACTGATAAAGTGAAGTTCTTAACAGAATGGCGGGCGACCGAAAATAAACGAACATTCAGTTTGCAGGGAACGCTGGTGGCGGGTCTGAACGTTGGAAAGTAACAGGTTGAGGGCGCCGTCAATAAAAAAGCCCGTGCAGTGCACAGGCTTTTTGTTTCTCACAAGAGAATAGCTGGCTGGCTCAGTTTGCCGGGCGCTGCAACAGGACGTTGGCCATCCAGTGGGACACTTCAGCAGAATCGATGCTGGCGTTTTCAGCGGCCAGAGATTCCAGCCCTTTCTGTGCATGTTCGTGGGGGATGCCGTCACCGTCGCGGAATGTCAGCAGTGCATCTTCAAACGCCATGGTGAATTCCGGGTGACCCTGGAAGGTCATGATACGGTCACCGTACAGCAGGCCTGCATACTGGCAGAAATCAGAGCTGGCGAATACGTCGGCGTTAGCTGGCTTTTCGACGACCTGATCCTGATGAACCGCGTTAATGGTAAAGGGTTTGCCGGCTACTTCTGCAGGAATATACGGGCTGTCGCTCACCAGTTGATAGGTTTGCAGGCCAAGGCCCCATTCGCCGTTGAACTTAATGACTTTGCCGCCAAAAGCTTCTGCGATTATCTGATGGCCAAAACAGATCCCCAGTAAGGGTTTCTGCTGTCGGTGGATCTCTATGATCAGGGTTTTCAGGCGTTGCATCCATTCCTGATTCTCGTAGACGCCGGATTTGGAGCCGGTGATGATCCAGCTGTCGCACACTTCGGGGCCGACAGGGAATACGTCTTCGCGAACGTCATAAATATCATACTCAAATTCATATTCAGCGGTGTTGAACAGCTGTACGAACATATCGGCATAGGTACCGAACTGAGCCTGTAATTCCTCCGGTGTGATACCGGCGGCGAGAATACCAACTTTCATAAAAAGCCTTTACTGAAGAGTTAACTGCAAATTGTTCCGGTGCGGTTTCGGGCGCACCTGATATATGTGGTTATTTTATAATCAGTCACTGAGGGTTAACAGCGTTATCCCCACTGCTGATCTGTTTTTCGCCGCCGCCCGGTTATGACCGGCACGGCGGCGAATGGCATTAATCGATCCGGTTCATCATTCGGTTCTGGCGGCGCATCTGCCAGATAGCCCCGACCACACCCAGCGCCACAATGCCGATCATGATGGTCGCCAGGGCGTTCACTTCCGGCGTCACACCTAAGCGCACCTTGGAGAAGATCACCATAGGCAGCGTACTGTTACCCGGGCCGGAGACGAAGCTGGCGATCACCAGATCATCCAGCGACAGGGTGAACGACAGCAGCCAGCCGGAGATGATCGCCGGGGAGATCAGCGGCAAGGTCACCAGGAAGAACAGGCTGAACGGCTTGGCCCCCAGGTCCATCGCGGCTTCTTCCAGCGATTCATCCATGGCAGATAAACGTGACTGCACGATCACCGCCACATAGGCCAGACAGAAAGTACTGTGGGCAATGATGATGGTGCCGATGCCCCGGCCTGACGGCCAGCCAAAGGCCCCTTCCATCGCCACAAACAGCAGCAACAGGGAGAGACCGGTAATGACTTCCGGCATCACCAGCGGCGCGGTGATCCAGCCGGACAGGACCAGCTTGCCCGGAAAGCGGCCCATCCGCGACAGCACGAAGCCCGCCAGGGTACCCAGCACCACCGCGATGGTGGCACTGAGGAAGGCAACTTTCAGACTCAGCCAGGCGGCGGTCATGATCTGCTCGTTGTTAAACAGCGCGCTGTACCATTTCAGCGACCAGCCCCCCCACACGGTGACCAGTTTGGATTTGTTGAAACTGTAAACGATCAGCGCAATGATCGGCGCGTACAGGAAGATAAATCCCAGGGTCGCGCTGGTGTTCAGGAACAGTGATTTACGTTGTTGCATCAGGCTAGCTCCTTCCCGGCTTTAGTGTTTCGGATCAGCATGATCGGCAGGACCAGCACGATCAGCATCACGGTCGCTACGGCACTTGCCATCGGCCAGTCGCGGTTGAGGAAGAACTCGTCCCACAGCACCTTACCGATCATCAGGGTATCGGAGCCGCCCAGCAATGCCGGAATCACGTACTCACCTACCGCCGGAATGAACACCAGTAAGCAGCCGGCAATGATGCCCGGTACCGCCTGTGGCAGGGTAATGAGGAAGAAGTTCTGCAGCGGGCGTCCGCCCAGATCTTCCGCCGCTTCCAGCAGGGTCAGATCCATTTTTTCCAGCGCGGTGTACAGTGGCAGCACCATGAATGGCAGATAGGTATAAACGATGCCGATGTAGACGGCAAAGTCGGTCTGCAGCATGGTCAGCGGCTGATCGATGATGCCAAAAGACAACAGAAATTCGTTGATCAGGCCGTTCTTTTTCAGGAAGCCCATCCAGGCGTATACCCGCAACAGGAAGGAGGTCCAGAATGGCAGGATCACCAGCGACAGCAGTAAAATCCGGGTGGTGGATTTGCTGCGGGCGATCAGGTACGCCATCGGGAAGGCCACCAGTAAGGTAAAGAAGGTCGATACCGCAGCAATGCGGATCGAGCTTAAATAGGCTTCCAGATAGAAGGCGTCTTCAAACAGGTAAAGGTAGTTACCCAGGTTCAGCTTCAGGGTGGCAAAGGACTCTTCCGGGTCCCACTCCAGCAGGGAGCTGTACGGCGGAATCGAGATGGTCGGCTCCGCCAGGGAGATTTTGAACACCACCAGAAACGGCACGAAAAAGAAGATGGCCAGCCACAGGCTTGGCAGTGAGATAACCGTCCAGCGGCCGAGACTCAGGTGACGTAATGCATAGATCAGGCGCCCCATACCTGACGCCGGCTTCTGGCCGGGGATATTCAGGGAAACCGGGGCGTTCATGAGGTTAATACCACGCTGCTGTCGGCATCCCAGGACATATAGACCTGATCTTCCCAGGTGAAGCGTTCGCCCATGTTACGGGACAGGTTTGGCTGGGTAATACGGACTTCCTTACCGCTGGGCAGGCGAATACGGAACACGGACATGCTGCCCATGTAGGCAATTTCTTCGATGGTGCCGACGATGCAGTTAACGTCCTGATCCGGTTTGCGGCGGCTGACCTTGATCTTCTCCGGGCGCAGTGCCACATGCACTTTCTGGTTCGGCGAACAGCTGATGCCATGATTGACATAAAGCTCACCGCCGGCTTCTTTAGAGTGAATCCGTACGCTGTCCGGTTCATCTTCAATGACCCGGCCTTCAAACATATTCACCGAACCGATGAACTCCGCGACGAAGCGGTTGCTCGGGTATTCGTAGACATCGTGGGGTTCTGCGGTCTGGACGATCTTGCCCTGATCCATCACGCCGATCCGGGTCGACAGGGTCATCGCCTCTTCCTGGTCGTGGGTGACCACCACGAAGGTGACGCCAAGTTTTTCCTGGATGTTGATCAGCTCAAACTGGGTTTCTTCCCGGAGCTTTTTATCCAGTGCGCCTAAAGGTTCATCCAGCAATAACAGCTTAGGCTGCTTGATCAGGGAGCGGGCCAGGGCGATCCGCTGGCGCTGACCGCCGGACAACTGATGAGGCTTACGCTTATTCAGATGGCCCATCTGTACCAGCTCCAGCATCTGTGCCACCCGGTCTTTCACTTCTGCCCGGGGCACGCCTTCACGCTTGAGGCCAAAGGCGACGTTCTCTTCCACGCTCAGATGCGGGAACAGGGCATAAGACTGGAACATCATATTCACCGGGCGTTTCCACGGCTGAATGCCGGACATGTCCACGCCGTCGATAATGATCTTACCGGAGGTCGGTGCTTCAAAGCCTGCCAGCATGCGCAACAGGGTACTTTTCCCGGAGCCGGAGCCGCCCAGCAGACAAAACAGTTCGTTCTTATAGATATCCAGCGAGATGTTATCCACGGCGGTAAAGTCACCAAACTTCTTGGTGATGTTTTCAATCCGCAGAAATGGCTGGGCGCCGTCCTGTTTCCAGGCGGGTATCTGATCCGCCGGGGTGGCATTCGGCTGTTCAGTGCCGTCGGTATCGATGCGTTGCGCGTGTGTCATGGGGAGGCCTCCGATGACGTCTTATAATTATTGATGATCATGGCACGGCGGGCGCTGGGCCGGTGCAGTGCCAGCTTCTCACGGTTAATGGATAAACCTTTGTCATGTCTGCCGGTTGCGGTCATCACAAAGGTTTATCCATTGGCGTGTCACCGGCAGCGGGGGCTGCCGGCAACCGACGGCGATTAGCGGTTGGCTTTTACGTCCGTCCACAGACGGGTCAGGACCCGGTCGATTTTCTTCGGCAGTACTTTCAGTGAGAACAGGTTCTGCTTCACGTCTTCCGGCGGGTAGATGGTTTCATCATTAACGATGGCTTCATCAATCAGGCTGGTGGATGCCTTGTTGGCGTTGGCGTACGCCACGTAGTTGGAAATACCGGCAATTACTTCAGGGCGCAGCAGGTAGTTGAGCATTTCGTGGGCTTTGTCGGTGTTTTTAGCGTCAGCCGGAATGGCCAGCATATCGAACCATACCGCCGTACCTTCTTTCGGAATGCTATAGGCCACGGTTACACCGTTGTTGCTTTCTTCAGCGCGGGCTGCGGCCTGCAGAACGTCGCCGGACCAGCCGATGGCGACACAGATATCACCGTTGGCCAGATCGTTGATGTACTGGGAAGAATGGAAGTAGGTGATGTAAGGGCGAACAGATTTCAGCAGTTTGCCCGCGGCGGAGTCTTTGCTGTAATCCTTTTTATCAAAACTGTTTGGGTTTTTACCCACATAATTCTGGGCAATCGGCACGATTTCACCCGGTGCATCCAGGAAGGCCACGCCGCACTTGGCGAGCTTTTCCATGTTTTCCGGTTTGAAAACCAGATCCAGGCTGTCCACCGGGGCGTCTTCGCCCAGCGCGGCTTTTACCTGTTCAACGTTGTAGCCGATGCCGGTGGTGCCCCACAGGTACGGAACCGCGTATTTGTTATCCGGGTCAACTTCGGTCAGCACCTTCATCAGGCCTTCATCAAGGTTGGCGTAGTTACTCAGTTTGGATTTATCTAACGGCTGGAAAACGCCGGCGGTGATCTGACGTCCCAGAAACTGTGAGCCGGGCACGACCAGGTCAAACCCTGAACCGCCGGCCATCAGCTTGGCTTCCAGTACTTCATTGCTGTCGAATACGTCGTAGGTAACATCAAAGCCAGCTTCTTTCTGGAAGTTGTCGATGGTGTCACCGGCAATGTAGTCCGACCAGTTGTAGAACTTCAGGCTTTCTTCGCTGGCGGATGCCGGCATGGCCAGAGCGGTGCTCAGGGCAACAGCGGTGGCCAGAGTGGTACGGGAAGCGGAAACGTCGATCATTTTGTGTAACCTCTTTTTTATTGTTGTTTAACATCCGGTTGCCGCGGTGAGGTACCGCGGGCCGGTAAGGTATTTACACCGTGGTCAGAAACCACTGGCTTTCGAGCGCCGTGACGTGACGCTCAAATTCTGATAACTCTTCGCGTTTGCAAACGATGTATAAATCCAGGAATTCCGGGGTGAAGTATTCACGCAGTAAGTCGCTGTCCTGCATCTGTTGCAGAGCGTCGTGCATGCGGGTTGGCAGGCCGACACCGTCCTGGGCAAAAGCATTGCCTTCGATTCGCGGTTTTGCCGGTGCCTGTGCCTGGCTCAGGCCGTAGTGAATAGCGGCAAGAATGGATGCCATCACCAGATAAGGGTTGGCATCCGCGCCGGAAACCCGGTGCTCAATCCGCTTGGCGCTGTTACCGCTGGCGGGAATGCGCAATGATGTAGTGCGGTTATCCACACCCCAGTTAGGGGCCATGGGTACGTAATATTCCGGGCGCATGCGGCGGTAGGAGTTCACATTCGGACAGAAAAACGCCATGGAAGCGGGCATGAATTCCAGCAGGCCGGCAATGGCATGTTCCATTGTCTGGCTGTAGTCACGGCCTTCTTCGGCCAGGACGTTGTTACCGGCTTCATCCACAAGACTGACGTGAATGTGGGTGCCGCTGCCGGCTTCTTCTTCATAAGGTTTGGCCATGAAAGACGCTTCCATGCCATGTTTTTCAGCGACGGCTTTAATGACCCGCTTAAGCAGGATGGCGTTATCGCAGGCTGCCAGCGGATCATCCTGATGCTTGAGGTTGATTTCGAACTGCCCCGGCGCATATTCAGCGACGGCGGTATCTGCCGGAATATTTTGGGCAGCGGTGTAGTTAGCGATGTCTTCAAGAAACTCGCTGTACTCATCCAGAATGTTTACCGAATACACCTGGGTATGTTCTTCGCGCTGGCCGGTACGCGGTGAGATTGGTGGCTGAGGGAAGCCCTTGCTGTCACGTTTAGGGTCAACCAGATAAAACTCCAGCTCTACAGCAACCACCGGGGTCAGCCCCATATCGGTCAGGCGTTTGGTGATGCTGCTCAGCACGTGGCGGGGGTCGGCAAAGTAAGGCTGGCCATCCGGTTCGTACATGCTCATCAGTGCCTGAGCGGTGGGGCGGCGCTGCCAGGGGGCCAGCGTCAGGCTTTGTGGGTTGAGCAGGCAGAGTCTGTCAGGTTCGCCGATATGCAGGCCCAGGCCGCAGTCTTCAACGGTTTTGCCGGTGATATCCAGCGAGAACAGCGATGCCGGCAGGTTAATGCCATCTTCCATTGCATGGTCCAGCGCGCTGCATTCAATGCGCTTGCCCCGGGTCACGCCGTTTAAATCGCTGATGAGTAGATCCACAGCTTTAATTTCAGGGTGCTTATCCAGCAGGGTGGCGGTGGCAGGGTGTTGGTGACTGTGGTTCTGTGATTGCTCGGACATGGGATGCCTTTTTGTTTTTGTACTGCGTGGCCCGGAAACCTGTTATTAAGTGCGTCGGGTTTTATGCAAGTGATCAATATAATGTTCAACTGGGTATTAAATTAGGTTTTTGGCAGGGTTGAGTCAAGAGAAAATTGATCATATTTTTTACAATACTATTGTCTAAAGGCCTTTATATCCATAATATGATCAAAAAAATGATCACTTGTTTTTGACTGTCTTGCCGTTGATTTTTCCTTAAAATTAATTTAAATCAATGGTTTAGCTTGGTGTGGTTGCAATGCAGCCGGATTTGGTAAGGTTAAAACCGGTCTGTTTTGTTGTTTTCTGTTCATGGAGCACAGGACGGATAAATGTTCAAAATCCACTTCAGCCGGTCATAACAAGTCACTTCGGAGAAAGCAGATGCAGGCGCAATACTGTGACAATTACTATGCGAATTCCCTGAACGGAACCACAGACTACCCCCGGCTGGAAGGTGAACATCAGGTGGATGTGGCGATCGTCGGAGGCGGTTTTACCGGTGTGGCGACAGCGGTCGAGCTGGCCGAGAAAGGCTACAAAGTGGCCATCATTGAAGCGAATAAAGTTGGCTGGGGCGCGACCGGGCGTAACGGCGGTCAGGTCACCGGATCATTGTCGGGTGATAAGGCCTTGCTGAAACAGCTGGTGCCGAAAATGGGCAAAGCCGGAGAGGACTTCGTCTGGAACCTGCGCTGGCGGGGGCATGAGATCATTAAGTCCCGTGTTGAAAAGTACGGTATTCAGTGTGATCTCAAACATGGGCATTTACACACGGCCTACAAACCGTCTCATATGCAGGAGTTAGAAGAAGGCTATAACGAAGCGGTTGAACGGGGCATGGGGGATGATGTCACCCTGCTGTCTGCGGCGCAGATTCCGGAGTATCTGGAAACCGATATATATCATGGCGGTGTACTGAATACCCGTAATATGCATCTGCATTCGCTGAACCTGTGTATCGGTGAAGCCCGGGCGGCGGAGTCTATGGGGGCGCTGATCTTTGAAAATTCAAAGGTGGTGGACATTCAGCACGGTGCAACCCCGGCAGTGATTACCGAACAGGGTAAGGTGATGGCCAAATCGGTGATTCTGGCGGGTAATGCCTATCACCGCTTAGGGGGGATGAAGATGAAAGGTATGATCATTCCTGCCTGTGGTGGCAACGTGGTAACTAAGCCGCTGGGGGATGAGGTGGCCAGCCAGATAAACCCACAGGATCTGGCGGTGTATGACTGCCGTTTTGTGCTGGATTATTATCGCCTGACCGCCGATAAGCGGCTGATGTTTGGCGGCGGGGCGAATTACTCCGGGCGGGAATCCAGAGATATCCGGGCAGAGCTGCGTCCGGGGATTGAAAAGACCTTTCCCCGCTTAAAAGGGGTTGAAATCGAATATGCCTGGAGCGGCATGATGGGCATTGTGGTGAACCGCATTCCGCAGCTGGGTAAGCTGTCAGATAATGTTTATTATGCGCAGGGCTATTCCGGCCACGGTATCGGCCTGACCCATATCATCGCTGAAATCATGGGGGATGCAGTCGCCGGGTCGATGGAGAAATTTGATGTCTTTGCGGATATCAGCCATGTGCGTTTGCCGTTCGGTGACTGGGTCAGCGGTCAGATGATGGCAGCAGGTATGTGGTACTACGGGATGCTGGAAAAACTGCGTTAAGCGTCATGCTTTGGCACGGCACGGCGTATGTGGGTCTGCATTCGTGTGCCGTCTGCTGATACAATGCTGCACAAACGAGCTGTCAACGAAAGGTAGATGCGTGGAAGTAGGTGACCGGTTAAAAAAAATCCGCCAGATATACGGGCTTTCTCAGCGCGAGCTGGCGAAGCGTGTTGGCTTGACTAACAGCACCATTTCGATGATCGAGCGTAATGCGGTCAGCCCTTCCGTGGCTTCGCTGAAGAAAATTCTCAGCGGCATACCGATGACGGTTACCGAGTTTTTTACCGCCGATATTGAAGCCAAACGGCAGGTGATATTCCGCCCCGATGAGCTGATCGATATGGGCACCGATGACATCCACTGGAAGCTGGTGGGTAACCCGGATAACAAACGTACCCTGGCGTTCTTTATTGAATGTTACGAGCCGGGCGCGGATACCGGCACCGAGCTGATGGAACACGAAGGTGAGGAAGCCGGTACTGTCATCGAAGGAAAAATTGAACTGACGGTCGGCGGTGAAATCTTCAATCTGGAGCAGGGTGACAGCTATAACTTCCAGACTAAAATTCCTCACCGCTTCCGGAATAAAACCAATAAGCAGTGCCGGATTGTCAGTGCGCACACGCCACCATCCTTCTGATGTTACTGTAAACCTGATCTGAGTGATCTCTGTGCCCCGTTCACGGGGCAATTCTGCTGCCACTGGCTGGCCCGATCTGCTATAAATCCGTCATACCGGTAGAACACTGGCTGATATGTATAGGCGTGAATGAGAATGAAGTTTTTGCTGCGAAGTTTTTGTCTGGGGTGCGGCCTGTTGCTGGCCGTGAATGCCGGTGCTGCTGAGGTACGCATTGCGGTGGCGAGTAATTTTATTGCCGCGATGGAAGCATTAGCGGAACACTTTACGGCGCAGAGTGGTCATAGCACCAAGCTGATTTTCGGTTCAACCGGTAAACATTACGCGCAGATTAAACACGGCGCGCCTTTTGATGTTTTTTTTGCCGCAGATACCAAGCGCCCAAAGTTGCTTGATGATGAAGGCATTGCGGTGCCCGGCAGCCGTTTCACCTATGCGACCGGCAAGTTGGTGTTGTGGAGCCCGGACGCCAGTCTGATTGATCCGGAGGGGCAGGTGCTGCATTCAGAGGCGTTCCGCCATCTGGCGATGGCGAACCCTAAGCTGGCCCCTTATGGCCGGGCAGCACAGGAAGTCATGGAGCGGGCCGGTGTCTGGCCCGGGCTGCGCAGCCGTGCGGTGCGGGGCGAGAATATCGGTCAGACGTTTCAGTTCGTCCGCAGCGGTAATGCCCAACTGGGTTTTGTTGCCTATTCGCAGCTGAAAGCCTTACCGGATGCCGGCGGGTCGCAGTGGTTACCGGACCAGAACAGCTATACACCGATCCGCCAGCAGGCGGTATTACTTAAAGATACGCCGGCCGCACAGCAGTTTATGCAGTTTGTGCAAAGCCCGGCAGGCACTGAAATCATCAGCCGTTACGGTTATGAGAGTGTCGCAGATGATGGCCAATAATGCTGACTCAACAAGATCTTGATGCGTTACTGATTACCTTACAGCTGGCGGGGGTCACCACCCTGATTCTGCTGTTGGTCGGAACGCCTTTTGCCTGGTGGCTGGCCCGTAGCCGCTGGCGTTATAAATTCCTTATTGAAGCCGTTGTGGCGTTGCCGCTGGTGTTGCCGCCGACTGTGCTGGGCTTTTATCTGTTGCTGGCGCTGGCTCCCGACGGGCCAGTGGGCAGCCTGGTTAAATCCATGGGGGGCGATCCGTTACCCTTCAGCTTTACCGGACTGGTGATTGGCTCCGTCTTTTATTCCCTGCCGTTTGTGGTGCAGCCGCTGCAGAACGCGTTCCGGGCAATTGGCCGGCGGCCGCTGGAAGTGGCTGCAACCTTACGGGCTGCACCGCTGGACCGCTTTTTCAGCGTGGCGGTGCCACTGGCCCGGCCAGGATTTCTCACGGCGGCAGTGCTGGGCTTTGCCCATACCCTGGGTGAGTTCGGCGTAGTGCTGATGATCGGCGGTAATATTCCCGGCGAAACCCAGGTGGTTTCTATTGCGATTTATGATCATGTGGAAGCACTTGAATACGGTCAGGCCCACTGGCTATCCGGTGGCTTGCTGGCCCTGTCATTCGTGATGCTGATGGCGGTGTATGCCTTAAACCGTCGCTTTATGGTGGTGCGCTTATGAGCATTCAGGCGCGTTTCCGGCTGAGTCGCGGTGAGTTTGATCTGGATGTGGATCTGCAGTTACCTGCCAAAGGCGTAACGGCCATTTTTGGACCGTCCGGCTGTGGCAAAACCACACTGCTGCGGGCAATTGCGGGGCTGGAGCCTCAGGCGCAGGGTGAGCTGACAGTCAATGATCAGATCTGGCAGGACAGCCGTACACGGTTAGCGGTACATAAGCGGCCGATCGGCTATGTGTTTCAGGAACCCAGCCTGTTCGAGCACCTGAGTGTACAGAAGAATATCGAGTTTGGTCTGAAGCGCAGTAAGCCTGACAGCGATAAAGCCATTTCGCTGGATGCCGCTGTTGAATTGCTGGGGATCGGTCATCTGCTGAACCGCCAGCCGTATCAGTTATCCGGTGGTGAGCAGCAGCGGGTGGCCATTGCCCGGGCGCTGGCGGTAAGTCCGCAGGTGCTGTTACTGGATGAGCCGATGGCGGCGCTGGATGATGCCCGCAAGCTGGAAATTCTGCCGTATCTGGAAAACCTCCATCAGCAGTTGGATATTCCTTTGCTGTATGTGAGCCATTCCCGGGATGAAGTGGCCCGTCTGGCGGATCATCTGGTGATGATGCAGGCTGGTCGGGCGGTTGCAGAAGGCCCGCTGGAAACGGTGTTTACCCGCCTGGATATGCCATTGGCACAGGGGCCGGATGCGGAAACTGTGATTGAAGCCGTCGTGGCTGGCCGCGATGCCGCCTATGATCTGAGTTATCTGGTGTTTTCCGGCGGCCGTTTTGCGGTGGCCGGGGAGCGGATGCCACAGGGGCAGCGGGCCCGGCTGCAGATTCAGGCCCGGGATGTCAGCCTGACCCTGAACCGGCAAAGCGATACCAGTATTCTGAATATCTTTCCGGCACAGGTGGAAGCACTGGCAGAAACGAGTACCGCGCAGGTGACGGTCCGGTTACGGATAGGCAATGATCTGATTCTGGCAAGAATTACCTGCAAATCGGCCGCTGAGTTGAATCTGCAACCGGGCCGTCAGGTATATGCCCAGATCAAGAGTGTGGCCGTGTTGGCCTGATCCGCGACTTTATCGCCTGAGCGTTTCAGTGTGCGGCTCAGGCGGCCTGCTCCGCCAGTAACCGGCTGACCTGTTCACTTAAATCCGTCAGGGCTGGCAGTGGCAGGGCATCTTTATGCTGAATCATCAGTGTCGGTACACAGCTTAGCGCCGCAGGCAGCTGTTCTGTGTGCAGCGCCGGCTGATGACTGCTGGCGGCAACCACCGCCGCCGGCAGCAGCGTGCAGCCCAGACCGGCTGCAACACAGCTGAGAATACCATCCAGGCTGCCCATTTCCATTAACTGTTGTGCGTGATTGCCACTGTGCTGTTGCCAGTTCAGGGCTCTTGTACGGTAGGCGCAGCCGTCCCGGAACAGGATCAGCGGTAACTGAGCAATCTCCGGTGTACCGGACTGGTTGCTGCAGACCAGTACCAGTTCTTCTTCGATCACCTGGCTGACCCGGATATCCGGATGTTCAACCGGGCCGCCAACAAAGGCGCAGTCGAGTTTATGTTGCAGTATCGCCCGGATCAGATCATCAGTGGTGTTGGTGCTGATCTGTAACTGCAGGCCTGGATGGTCGTGGCGCAGTTGCCGCAAAATCGGCGAAAGCCGCAACGCGGCAAAGGATTCCATGGTGCCGATGCGCAATTCACCACTCTGATTTCCCGCCTGCCGTACCGCCTGCGTGGCCTGAATTTCCAGTTGCAGCATCCGCCGGGCATAGCTTTCCAGCACCTGACCGGACGGTGAAAGCACCAGCCCGCGGCCCTGACGGTAAAACAGCTGGGTATCCAGTGCCTCCTCGAGCCGTTTAATCCGTGAGGTGACGTTGGACTGAACCGTATTCAGATGTCGGGACGCGGCCAGAATGCCGCCCTGTTCAATGACGCTGATAAATGTATGCAGGGCAGCCAGGTCCATAGTTGATCTCTTTAACCAGTCTCTTTAGTAAGTCTTTTGATGTATCTGTTATACAGAATGTTTATATCAAAATGATTCGCTTGTTGCGATGATTGTCATTATGTACCTTGTGTCCCGAACCGGCAAATGCCGGTATGTAATGGATTAGGAGCGATTCAGTGTTGCAGTTATCAGAAAAATTCCGCGTGCTGGCGGCAGGCGTGTTGGGGCTGGTGATCACCATGGGCGTGGCCCGGTTTGCCTATACGCCTTTGCTGGGCATCATGCAGCAGCATACGGATCTGAGTCTGGCGGCAGGGGGCTGGCTGGCGGCACTGAACTATGTGGGCTATTTAAGTGGCGCGGTGATTGCATCGCTGATCAGTGATTTGCAGCTTAAAGACCGGCTGTTCCGGATTGGCTTACTGGTGGCGGTGGGGACCACCCTGATGATGGGGCTGACGGATAATCTCTGGGTTTGGGCTGTGTCGCGGTTTTTTGCCGGGCTGAGCAGTGCCGCCGGCATGTTACTGGGGTCCGGGCTGGTGCTGAACTGGCTGATGCGCAACGGGCAGCGGGGTGAGCTGGGCATTCATTTTGGCGGGATCGGGCTGGGTATTGCCTGCTGCGCCATGCTGGTGGAAGTGACGGTACGGGTCGCTGACTGGCAGCAGCAGTGGTATCTGCTGACCGTGCTGGCGCTGGTGCTAACCGTGCTGGCCTGGCGCTGGATGCCGGCACCGGATACCAGCGGAATGACCACCACCGGGCAGCCGATGCCGGATAACCCACCGGGGCGGCTGTTTATCTGGGTGTTTATGGCGGCGTATTTCTGTGCCGGTATTGGCTATGCAGTGAGTGCAACCTTCATCAGCGCCATCGTGGAAGCGCTGCCGGGTATGGAAGGGCAGGGCAGCATTACCTTTATGCTGGTGGGCATAGGTGCCATGCCGGCATGCTTTATCTGGGACAGGGTCGCCCGTGTCACCGGGGATGTCTATGCCCTGTTACTGGCCTGTCTGTTACAGATCGTGGGGATTGTATTGCCGTTGCTGGGCAGCAGCCTGTGGTTTGCCCTGTGTGGCGCGGCGCTGTTTGGCGCAACCTTTGTGGGCATGGTCAGCCTGGTGCTGGCGATGGCGGGCCGCTATTACCCGACCCGCCCGGCTAAAATGATGGGCCGGATGACCATTTCTTACGGGGTTGCCCAGATTGTTGCCCCGGCAGTGACCGGCTGGCTGGCGGCGGGCAGTGGCAGTTATGCCCAGGGGCTGTATCTGGCGGCGGGAATGATGTTGCTTGGGGCTGTATTGCTGGTATGGCTGAAGTGGCTGGAAGGGCAGCCACAGTCAGATGTTGCAGTCGCAATTCGCTAGCCAGTGGATGGCGGTACTCATGTGCCGCAACCCGGTATATGATGATCCCACAGGAGGATCAGCCTATGCCGTTATTTATCTCTCCGTTTTACCGCATTTTCTGGTTAAAAATGTTGCTGACAGGGTTGCTGTTCAGCAGCGTTTGCATGTCTTTACAGGCCCGTTCCCTGAATGGCTTTGATCTCAGTGACAGCCTGCTGGATAGCCGTCAGATTCTCTCCGGCGGCCCGCCACGGGACGGCATTCCTGCCATTGATAACCCCCGTTTTACTGAAGCCGTTGCGGCCGGATGGTTGCGCCCGGATGCCCGGATAATGGGAGTGGTGCATAACGGCATTGCTAAAGCCTACCCCATTGCTATTCTCGACTGGCATGAGATCGTCAACGACCGTTTTGGCGCCGGGCCGGACAATGCACTGGTGGTTACCTATTGCCCGCTGTGCGGCACCGGCGTTGTGTATCAGGCGGCCCCTGCGGGAAACGCGTTGTCATTCGGGGTCTCGGGTTTGCTGTATAACAGCGATGTACTGCTCTATGACCGCCAGACAGAGTCTCTCTGGTCGCAACTGCAGAACCGGGCGGTAACCGGGGAATATAAAGGGCAGGCGCTGCAGATGGTGCCGTCCTGGTATACCTCCTGGCAAAGCTGGCGGGCTCAGTATCCCAACACACTGGTGTTGTCCCGGGAGACCGGTTTTAACCGAAACTATACCCGTTCCCCTTATGGCGATTATGATACGTCGGCGAATCTGTACTTCCCGGTGGAGTTTCTCAGCCAGGCGTATCATCCGAAAGAGCGGGTACTGGGGCTGGAACTGAACGGTCAGTTTAAGGCCTATCCATTTGCTGAACTGGCCAAAGCAGGCCCCTCAGGTGAGCTTGAGGACACTTTTGCCGGGCAAAAATTAGTGATCCGTTATGATGCCGGGCAGCGCAGCGGCCGTATCTGGCTGGCCGGGACAGAACAGGAATTACCCGTGGTGAACAGTTTCTGGTTCGCCTGGTACACATTTCATCCACAGGGAGAGGTTTTTAATGGCAGTGACAACTGAAATTCAGGCTTACACAGCGGAACATCATGACGGTGTCGTGGCCCTGATGGCCGTGCTGCAGGACTATGAGCGCCAGCTCAGCAGCGACCGGCCACCGGGTAATGAAGTGGCTGCTGGCCATTTCCGCTACCTGCGCAGGGCCTGTGAGGCTTCCGGCGGTCAGGTGCTTGTGGCGCTGCAGGCCCGGCGGGTGTGTGGTTTTCTGGTGGTGATAACTGAATCAGAGCATGTGGATGATTTACATCTGTACCCGGAGTACAAAACCTGGGGGCTGGTGACCGACCTTTGTGTCGCTGAAGAACAGAGGGGAAAAGGCATTGCAACCCGGCTGATGGAAGCGGCTGAGGCGCATTGCCGGAACATGGGGCTGGCCAGGATTATGGTGACGGCACTGGCCGAAAATCATCTGGCCCGTGATTGTTATACCCGGCAGGGTTACCGGCTGGCGGAAGTGGTTTTCAGTAAAGCGCTTTAAGTAACCGTTAACCCGGATTGTTATATAAGCACCTCTTTCAGGCGGCTCTGAATCTCATCAAAAACCACAATGGGGGCAAAAGTCGTTATCAGATGGCGTATAACCCTGTAAAAGGAATAGGTATGGATACTAAACATCAGGATTTGATACACAGCACCCTGGTTTCCTGGAATGAGGCCGCCCCGCGACATGCGAAAGTTAATGCCGCTTTGCAGCAGCAGGTTCAGGCGCCTGATTTTAATAATCTTAATGCCGGGTTACATCGCCTGCTGCAACAGGAAGCCTTAGAGAATAAGGCTGTGCTGCAGCTGTGCTGCAATAACGGCATTGATCTGCTGTCGGTGAAAAATATGGGGGCAGGGCGCTGTGTCGGCATTGATGGTGCTGAGAATTTTGTAGCGCAGGCGAAGCAACTGGCGACGCTGGCCGGGCATCCGGATATGCAGTTTGACTGCCACAACATTTATGCCATTCCTGAAAGCTTACAGCAGCAGTTTGATATCGTGATTGTTACCGTGGGTGTGCTGAACTGGATGCCGGATCTGCCAGCGTTCATGGCGGTGTGTAACCGCGCCCTTAAGCCCGGCGGTAAGCTGTTCATCGAAGATATTCACCCATTGCTGAACATGTACGATGAAAGTGATGCGGGCCCCACGGTGCAGTATTCGTATTTTAACCGTGAACCCTTTGAAGACACCTCGGGGCTGGATTACTTTACCGGTGAAACCTACGAGGCGACGGCCAATTACTGGTTTCAGCATACGCTGGCAGACATTTTACAGGCGGCACTGAAACAACCGTTACAGCTGTGCAGTTTTGAGGAAGTGGCTGAAAACATTGGTAATTACTGTGCTGAGTTACAGCATGCACCGGCGAATCCGCCGTTAGGCTTCGTGGCGAGCTGGCAGAAGCATGAATAAACAGGGGAATGTGATGATCAAGCCGTTACCGGAACTGCAATTACCGCCGTGTGACCTGCAAATGGTCCTCAGGGAGCGGGAAACGGTTCGTTCGTTTAACGTTGAACAGGGGCTCAATCTGGAGCAGTTATCCGCATTGCTCTGGGCCGGTCAGGGGGAGCGTAAAACCCGTGGCGGGACCTCCAACGGAAAACGCATGGCCCCTTCAGCGAACGGTTTATGTCCTCTGTCACTGCAGGTCTATGTCCGCCATGTGCGGGGGCTGATTCCGGGTGTCTACAGCTATAACGGTGCCAGTCACAGCCTGAATTTTCTGGATGAAGGTGAGCGCAGCGCACAGTTTGCCGCCGCAGCCATTGGTGAGCAGCCCTGGCTGGCAGATGCCGCCGCTGTGATTGTGGTGCTGGCGGATATCCAGAGTATGCGACAGGCATTCGCAGAGCAGGCTCCCCGTGGCTGGCGCGGTGAACGTTACGTGTATATGGAAACCGGTGCGGTCAGCCAGAATATGCATTTGCAGGCTACCGCTTTAGGGTTGGGCATGACGCTGGTGGGCGGCTTTGACGATGTGGCAGTGTGTCAGTTGCTGCCGCAGTCCGGGTTACTGGAACCGACAGCGCTGCTGTGTATCGGGCCCAGGGCCTGATTTATCCTCTCCCGGCTGTACTGCCTGGGCTGACCGTTAAAATTGACTGTTAAGATTGACTGTTAAGGCAGGCTGTTGCTTTTCATCACTGCATTTCTGCCCTGATGGATACGGCCGACGGTTGTGATGCTGGCCGGCTAAGCAATTGTTTTCCCTGTTCAGATGTTTCTTCTGTTACTGATTTATCCGCTTTTTGTATACCTCTGTCCGGAGCAGATAATGTTCTGAGTGTGGATAAGTCATACTTATATATTCGCTTGTGTTATGTTTTTATTCGTATGTGGATAAAGATTGTCGGTTTTTGTCAGTATCTTAATAGGCTTGTTTTATCCGGGCGGTTTTGTCGGAATCGTTCATATTTACCATGCTATACCGGTGACAGGCGGGGCCTGAAACACGTGGGTTTATTTACGCCTGAGCAGGAGGTGCATTATGTTCGGTGATCGGCCGGTGAGTTTCCCTCAGCAGATAGATTTTCTGCTGGTCCCCGGATTTTCTCTGTTTGGCTTAACTTCCATGCTGGACCCTTTGCGTCATGCTAACCGCACCAGTGAGCGCGAGCTTTACCGCTGGCGGCTGATCAGTGAGCAGGGCGGGCTGATCAGCAGCAGTGATGGTATCGAGATTATGAGCCAGCACAGCATTCGGGATGTCGGTAAAGTGCAGGTGCTGATTGTGTGTGCCGGTGATAACCCGGAGCTGCATATTACGCCGGGTCTGCTGAGTTTTATCCGGCAGCAGGCCAGCCACGGCGCGGAGATAGGCAGCCAGGATACCGCGGCCTATATCGTCGCGGCGGCGGGGGTGCTGGACGGTTACCGCACAACCATGCACTGGGAGAACCTGCCCGCTGCAATGGCGGTTTACCCGCGGGTGAGCTGGGTGCAGGAGTTGCTGGTGGTGGACGGTAAAAGGTTTTCCTGCAGCGGCGCGTTATCCGGGCTGGAGATGATGCTGCACCTGATCCGTACTCAGCATGGTAACGGGCTGGCGGTGACGGTGGCGGATGAACTGATCGTTACCCATGAACGGCACCATTCTGACCCCCAGCGAGCGTCGCTGCAAAAACGGCTCGACAGCCGCAATCCCCGTCTGGCGGATGCGGTACAGCTGATGGAAAACAACATTGAGGAACCTCTCAGCATGGGGGAGATTGCCGTGCATCTGGGGGTGTCCAACCGGGAGCTGGAGCGGCTTTTCAAACATTACCTGCAGCAGACGCCCGGCACCTATTATCGCACCCTGCGGCTCAATCAGGCCCGCTGGATGCTGCAGCAGACCAGCCACAGTGTGACCGATGTTGCCGTGGCCTGCGGTTTCAGCTCGGTGGCGCACTTCAGCCGCTGCTACCAGCGCTATTTCAATACTAAACCCAGTCACGAGCGTTAGGCGCATATTGACGCTTTTGTCCGGGTATATTCGATTTTTATCAACAGATAGTCGTTTTTTCTGAAAACCTCAGCCGCTGCCTTGGGTACTTTATCAGGCAGATAATAACAATAAGCGTGCAACTGACAGACAGGTGAGGCCTTCACTGACAGTTGCCGCTGGCGGAGGTATTCATGAACGGGCAGTCACAGCAACAGCGGGTATTTATCACAGCAGCGGCACAGGGTATTGGCCGGGGAATCGCCCGGGCTTTTGTAGCTGCCGGTGCCCGGGTCCACATTTGTGATATTGATCAGAATGCCCTGGATGCCATGGCGGCGGAGTCTGATCAGATCAGCTGCAGCCTGACGGATGTAGGGGATGAGGCTCAGGTCGAAGCCTTCTTCCGTGATGGTCTGGAACAGCTGGGCGGCATTGATGTGCTGGTGAATAACGCCGGGATCGGCGGCCCGGCCGGGGTGCTGGAATCACTGGATTCCGATGCCTGGCAGCAAACCGTACAGATCAATCTTAATGCCACTTTCTACGCCTGTAAGCAGGCCCTGCCGCTGATGAAAGAACAGCAGTCCGGGGCGATTATCAATTTATCTTCTACGGCCGGGATCATGGGCTATCCGTTGCGTACCCCTTATGCGGCCGCCAAATGGGCGGTGACCGGGCTGACAAAATCTCTGGCGATGGAGTGCGGCGCCGACAATATCCGGGTGAATGCGATTTGCCCCGGCGCGGTCTCCGGTGAGCGAATGGACCGGGTGATTGCCAACGAGGCCCGCGCCCGTAACAGCGCAGAAGCCGAGGTACGCGCGGCTTATGTGAGTCAGTGTTCGATGCAAACCTTTGTAGACCCGGAAGACATTGCCGCCATGGCGGTGTTCCTGGCGTCTGAAGGCGGCCGGAAAGTCTCCGGTCAGGTGATCAGCGTCGACGGTGATACTCACACACTGGCGTAAAGCAGCGCCAGACAGTTTCGGAAAATGCCTGCCTGATCCGCCAGCGAGATGCTGGTGGATTAGCGAGTTTGCCGGCGCAAGCCGGCCTTTTTCCATTCCTGCCTTCCGACCGGAAGGTTCATTCATCTACAAAAATAACAAGATGGAGGATGCGTTATGTCGCAAGACTCTCGCAGCCCTGCACCGGAAAATTCGGTGTTTCGGGCAGATATGCTGGCCCGGACCGGGCTATTCAAAGATATGCACAAGGGAATGACCATCACTTCAGCGGCACTGGTGATGCTGTTTGTACTCTTTACCGGGACGAACACTGATCTGGCAGGCACTGTATTTGGCAGTGCCCGCAGCTGGATTGAATCCACCTTTGGCTGGTATTACCTGGTGACCGTGGTATTTCTGATTGCCGTGTGTTTCTACATTGTTATCAGCCCGTTCGGTAAAATACGGCTGGGAGACGATGACAGCCGGCCGGAATTCAGTAATTTCGCCTGGTTCTCGATGCTGTTCTCCGCCGGTATCGGTATCGGTATCCTGTTCTTCGGGGTGGCTGAACCGATCTTTTATCTGGATAACAGCGGCGGTTTTGGCTATCCGAATAACCCCTATGCGGATATGGCCGGTGCAACGGCGCTGGGCTATGACCGGGCGGTGGACGCGTTACGGGTAACCTTCTTCCACTGGGGCTTCCACGGTTGGGCGGTCTACGTGATTGTGGGTATGTCGCTGGCGTATTTTGCTTACCGCAAGAAGCTGCCACTGGCACTGCGTTCTTCGCTGTATCCGTTCATCGGTGAGCGCATTTATGGCCCGATCGGGCATGCGGTGGATATCTTCGGTGTGCTGGGCTGTGTGTTTGGGGTGGCGACATCGCTGGGCCTTGGCGTCAGCCAGATGTCGGTGGGTCTGGAGCGCCTGATCGGCATTGATCCGGGTACAACTACTCAACTGATTCTGATCCTTATGATCTCCGTAGTATCAATCCTGTCGGCGCTGTCCGGCGTGAATAAGGGCATCAAGATCATTTCCGAGCTGAATATTCTGGTGTCTATTCTGGTGGTGGCGTTCTTCCTGTTCGGCGGCCCGACTGCCTGGTTACTGGGCATTTTCGGTGATTCCATTGCGGACTATATGGGCAGCTTTGTACAGATGGGCCTTTGGTTCCCGGAAGAGGAAGGCCCGGCTAAGTGGCAGAACGGCTGGACCGTATTCTACTGGGGCTGGTGGCTGGCGTGGGCGCCGTTTATCGGTTTGTTCATTGCCCGTATTTCCAAAGGCCGTACCCTGCGTGAATTCGTCATCGGTGTATTGCTGGTACCGACCATTATCATCTTCGTCTGGCTGGGTATTTTCGGCGGCACAGCCCTGTATCAGGAGCTGTATGCGGAAGCCGGTGTGGGCACCGCCGGGATCATTGATCTGGTCATGGCCTGGAACCTGCCGGCGGCACTGTTTGCCAGCGCTGATGGCATTGCCGGTACCGGCACGATGGGCTGGATTCTGTCTGCCCTGATGGTCTTCCTGCTGCTGAGCTGGTTTGTAACCTCTTCTGATTCCAGTACGCTGGTGCTGACCACGATTCTGTCCTTCGGCAATGAGCAGCCACCGAAGATCTTCCGGGTGTTCTGGGGCATTATCATTGGTTTTGTGGCGGCAGCTCTGCTGGTGGCCGGGGGGCTCAGCGCCCTGCAGACCGCCAATATTGCTGCGGCACTGCCGCTCAGTGTGGTGATCATTCTGATGACGCTGGGGGTACTGAAATCCCTGTTCATGGAGAAGAAGCAGGCCGGTGAAAGTGAGGCGGTTTCGCAGGAAAACTGATCGCTGACCGTTTTTTAAACTCTGCAAAGGAGCATCGCTGATGCTCCTTTTTTTATGTCTGACGCCGGTGGGCTTTAACTGGCCGCAGTGGCAAACTGAATGAATCTGCCTGTGTCCGGATGAAAGCCGGAGCAAGGCTGACTAAGCTAACAGATATAGCAATACAGGAGACGGATCATGGCATTGTCGGAAGCCTATAGTGAAGCACAGATTGAAGCTGCACTGGCCACCCTGAACGACGGACTGGAAACCCCGTGGGAACGGCGGGGCGATACAATTTTTAAGCAGTTTAAGTTTCGCAGTTTTGTGCGGGCCTTTGGATTTATGAGTTCTGTGGCGATTATCTGTGATAAGCAGAATCATCATCCGGAGTGGTTTAACTGCTATAACACCGTGGATATTACGCTGACGTCTCACGATGTGGGCGGCTTGAGTGAGCGGGATTTTAAACTGGCTACTTCGGTTGAGAAGTTGTTGGTTTAATTCTGTTTTTTGACTGTTATTCAGTGTTTTTGCTGATGTGTATTCGGGGTTGAGGGGTGTTATTTCTGTTTGGCACTTGTCGTTGTTAACGTGCTGAATTTTTTCTTCGGATGATCTTTTTCGACTTCGTCGACTCAAGACTTTTGTAACGGCCAAAGCTTGTCAAAAAGAGTTCTTAAGAATCTAAAATAGCCCCAATACTTGCCCGGCTTCGCCGGGTGCTCTGCGCGTTTCGAGCTTGAATGGCGTTACAAAAACTCGACCGCTACGCGCTCTCAAACAGTTTGTATCGCTGATCATTCAAGCCCTGCAATGCTCGGCTGCGCATAAGGGGAAGCGGGGTGCCAGCTGCGGGTGAGGTGCTCTGAAAAAAGCAAGAGCCGTCTTCGTGCATGTTTACATGTTTATGTTCCCATCTGTGCTACTTCTTTGGTATGGATGTGTTGATTTGCTATACTTTGTCTTACTTTGTAAGACGAATTGTATTGGTAGCACTATGAAAACAGAAATGCTGAGCGCCCGGATTGATCAGGATACTAAACTGGCGTTCACCAGTGTCTGCGAGGAGATGGGATTGAGCCCCTCTCAGGCGATTAAGCTTTTTGCCAAGGCGGTAATTAATTATGGCGGGATACCGTTTGAGCTAAAGGTGAAGCGTCCTAATTCTCTGACTGCTGATGCGATTGCAGAGCTGGAGTCCGGTCAGGGGAATACAGTTGATAATGTAGAAGAGCTGTTTGATGACCTGAAGGCAGGTAAGCTTACAGATGCTTAGACTTGAGTATTCCACTCAGTTTAAAAAAGATTTCAGGAAAATCGCGAAGCTTCCGATTCCGGATGTTGTAGAAGTCGGGCATGTTATCAAAGAGTTACAGTTGGGCAGAAGGTTACCTGAGAAGTACGTTGATCATGCTTTATCGGGTAACTGGCAACATTATCGTGACTGCCATATTAAGCCGGATCTGGTTTTGATTTATAAAACCGATGAAGGCTCCCTCAAGCTGGCCCGAATAGGCTCGCATAGCGAGTTATTCCGATAGCTTTCGCTTTTCTCCGTGCCGGGCCTGTATCCCGTTCCCCTGTGTTTATGTTCTTCTTCACTGAATGGCTTTTTACTGATCAGAGTGAGTGCCGGGGTGGGGATAATTACTTTACTAAATGGTAAGTTTAATGCTGCCTTTGCGGTGAGCTGATTATCTTACGCTCGTGTTGTCCGTTGGCCTTTCAAAAGTGAGATACCAGGGATTGCAATGAAGGTCTTTTTTCCCCAATTTTTTCTGATGCTGTGCCTTTCGTTCAGTGCGATGGCCAGTGAGTTAGTGCTGACTGAAGAAGAGCAGAATTTTATTGCCAGTCATCCGGTGATCAAAGTCGCAATGATGCCGGATTTCACGCCTTTTTCTTATAAGTCCGGTGCCGGGCTGGTGGGGTTTGAGCATGACCTGCTGGCGCTGATATCAGAGAAAACCGGGCTGCGCTTTGAAACCCGCACCGATAAGTGGACTTCGATTTATAACGCTTTTAAAAACAAAGAAGTGGATATGATCAGCAGTATTTCCTACAAGGAGTACCGCGAGCCATTTACCCTGTTTACCAGCCCGTATTACAACATTCCGATCATGATTTTTGTGAAGGATGACTTCGGTGAATATAAGGGGCTGCAAAGTCTGGAAGGTAAGAAAGTCGGTGTGCTGAAAGATGTGTTCTATATCGAAGAACTGAAAAAAGCGGGCGATCTGAATCTGGTGTATTACGACAGTTATGATGCGCTGACCAAAGATCTGGTGTTCGGCAAGATCGATGCGCTGATGCAGAACCTGCCTAACATTAATCATCTGATTAAGAAGTATCTTTACACGAATATCACCCTGGCCAGTGAGCTTTCGCTGCCCAATACCAAACGGGAAGATCTGCGCTTTGGCATTCAGCCTGAGCTGCCGCTGTTAAGTTCGATTGTCCAGAAGACGCTCAGTGCCATGACAAGGCAGGAAAAAGCGGCATTAAGTGATAAATGGATAGGTTCGATTAAGGAATATGTGGGCGGCCATATTCTGCTCAATAAGAATGAAATTGCTTACGTTAATACCAACCGGATTAAGTACTGCATTAACCCTAAGGGCCTGCCTTTTGAGGGGCTGAATGAGAAAGGCGAACACATCGGGATGAGCGCTGATTACTATCAGCTGTTTAGCCAGATGCTGTCTGCGAAATTTGAACTGGTCAGTACTGACAGCTGGAGTCAGTCGCTGGAATATATACAGCAGCGCCGGTGTGACATGCTTGCGCTGGGCATGGAAACCCCTGAGCGCAAAAGCTATCTCAACTTCACCAGCAGCTATCTGGAAGTACCTCTGGTAGTCGCTACCCGGGTGGATGTGCCTTTTATCAATCATATTCTGGATCTGGAAGGTGAAAAGATCGGCATTATTCGCGGTGATGCCTTTGTAGACATTTTACGAAACCGCTACCCCTCCCTTGAGCTGGTGGAGGTGGATGATATCAATGAAGGGCTGGATAAAGTTAAAGACGGTCAGCTGTTTGGCTTTATTGATACCCTGGCGAGCATCGGTTATGAATTCCAGAGTCAGTATTTCGGCGAGCTGAAAATTGCCGGCAAGATCAATGAGAAGTTAAAGCTGTCGATTGCGGTACGTAACGATGATGAGACGCTTCTGGCGGTGCTGCAGAAGGCAGTGAATAACATTACCAATGAGTTGCACCGCAAGATTCTGAATAAGTGGATTCCAATCAAATACGAGAAGGGCATCGACTATAAGCTGATCTGGGAAATTGTGTTGGTGGCGCTGTTGATCGTATTGCTGCTGATGTACTGGAATACCAAAGTTACCAAGGCCAACAGGTTACTCAAGCAGGCGCAAAAGGACATTGAAGAGAAGAATATCGCGCTGGAACGGCTCGCGCTGACAGATAACCTGACCGGTTTATTTAACCGCAGAAAGCTTGAAGAGTTGCTGCAGGTAGAACTGGACCGAAAGGAACGTTTTGAGCGGGATTTCTGCCTCTCTATTCTCGATATCGATTACTTTAAGCAGGTGAATGATACCTTCGGCCATCAGACGGGTGACAGTGTGCTGGTGGAAGTTTCTGAGCTGCTGGTGAGCAGTTTACGTAAAACGGATTATGTGGGGCGCTACGGAGGGGAGGAGTTTATTATTATTTTCCCTGAGTCGAATCTTGACGCGGTGACTGTATTGCTGGACGCCTTGCGGGTGAAGATTGCTGATCATGGTTTTGCGGAAGTAGGCAGTCTGAGTGCCAGTTTCGGTTTTACTCTGTCGCAGAGTGGCGATTCTATTGAGACGATCATCGCCAGAGCGGATGAGGCACTTTACCGGGCGAAGGAGGGTGGACGGAACCGGGTAGAGGTTCAGTTGTAATTTCCCCGGATTACTTTCGTTATGATGAATTAGTTCAGAAGTTTCTGAAGGTTTAGGGGATCGGCCTGATGGACTGCACTAGTCGTTATTTTTGTGCTGGTTTTTTATTTCAGATGATCTTTTCGACTTCGTCGAGTCAAGACCTTTAAACGGCTAAAGGTCTTAACAATCTAAAGGTAGCTCCAATGTAGGCCTGACTTCGCCGGGTACCTTGTGTGTTTCGGCATTGAATGGGAGTTATTGTGGTTTGGCACCTGTCGTTGTTATCGTGCACAATTTGTTCTTCAGATGATCTTTTTCGACTTCGTCGAGTCAAGACCTTTAAACGGCTAAAGGTCTTAACAATCTAAAGGCCGCCCCAATGCTTGCCCGGCTTCGCCGGATGCCCTGCGCGTTTCGCCATTGAATGGCATCGCAAAAACTCAGTCGCTCCGCTCCCTCAAACAGTTTGCGCTGCTGATCATTCAATGCCTGCAATGCTCAGCTGCGCATAAGGGGAAGCGGGGTGCCAACTGTGAGTGAGGTGCTCTGAAAAGGCAAAAGGAAAGGTCTGCTTCCTTTTGCGCTCATTATTTGGCTACAGGCCTGCTTCATTAGCCCAGTGTTCTTCTGTAATTATGACTAACGGTAAGCCGGACTCACGATATTCCATGGCTTTTTCAATCTTTCGGCCAAAACTTTCGTGAGCCCAGCTATCAGTCACATATGTACCTAAAACCAGGTAATCCAGTTTTTTGGTAACCCCTTTAGAGTTTATGCCGCCGAGAGATTCAATGGCTTCCTGACACTGTTTTCTGGTGCCGAACGCGCATGTGCCTGTGAATAAAAAATTTTTACCAGCGAATTCAACCTGAGGTGCAGGATCGCAAACAGGAAGAGTGGATGTTTTTGAAACCTCTCCAAGTTCTGTTTTATCGCCTGAGATAGAATGAAGAATAGAAAACAACTCGGAAGATTCTTCTTCATCAAGAATTCCATCTTCCAGCATTTCAGATACTTTATTTAATAAGTTCAGAACAATTGGATTGTCGGACTGACAATTCTGAACTAACCAGCTTTGAAGAAATTCAGCTTCAGCCTGATCGACTTCTCCATTGGCGGTTATTCCTTTGCTAAGGCCAATAAGGGTATCTATCTGCCTGTCTTGAATGTCCTTTTTATTGAATCGTGTAAAAATTTCCATTTTTAATCCTTCCTGAAGTTCATCCCATCTAGTTTGACTATACGAAGCGGCGCGTTTGATTTCCATAGATATAAATCAACCCTCTCCGTTGGCACGGCCTGATGATCCCCTTCTGCGAAGCCGAGCATCGCAGTTTTAAAATGGAATAATGCGAGGACTGTCTGAGGACGCGCAGCGGCCGAGTTCCGCAGCATCCATTTTAAAATGAGAAGCGCAGGGAACCTGGCGAAGCCAGGCGAGTAGTGGGGCGGCCTTTAGATTCTTAAGACCTTTAGCCGTTTAAAGGTCTTGAGTCGCGTAAGCGAAAAAGATCATCTGAAATCTCAGTCGGCAGGCGAATTAAGCAATGTGCAAAACTATCGAGCCGGTATAGGGTATTTGCCCCAGCAAATACCCTGAAAGTGAATCAGATAAGAGTTGGGAGAGCTGGTTACCGTTTCAACGGTACCGAAAGGTAAACTCCAAATTCCTCCCCTATGTCACAACTCACCCGCGCATGAACCTTACCCTGCCGGTCCTGAAAACGCTGTTTATCCTCAACAGGAAAGATACCCTCATGCCAGATATTCGGGTGGATATACAAGCCACGGCTACCATCACACCAGAAAGCCACCACCTTATCAGGCGTCAGGTCATCGCCGGGCAGCGCCACCGGCACTACAAAAGGTTTGTTATCCAGCGGATAGAACATCTGCCCGCCGTCCGGGTGATAGTTCATGTGCCAGAGCAGCACCTGATTCCGGGGGACACTGGCTACATCACTTTGGGCCTGTTGCGGGTCGCAGGACCAGCCCAGCACGTATTCACCGTTGACCGCTTCGTTGCTGCCGTGGAGGATGTCGCCGCGCCATTCGCCGTGGAAGATGCCTTCTACCCAGCCGGCTTCGTCACCGGTGCCTTCATCCACAGGCCGCCAGCCCTGTGCCGGCCAGCGGACGATTTCAATTTCAAAGTTGTCCGGGTCATCCACCAGACAGCCGTAGCCTTTAACAGATTCTTCCGTGGCCACGATCAGGGGAACCTGATGCAGCGGTCGGGTTGGTTTCTCGCTGGCTTCAAAGATATAGTTTGGTGCTGAGGTATCGTTCATTGTTGGGCTGCTCTCGTCGGTCTTTTATTGTGATGTTGGCCGGTTGCGATAAGTCACGGGGTATTTATGCCGCAGGCCGGCGGCGGTGGTCAAAACAATGCCGTTAACAAATTTATAAATTTATTTTTACAGCCAGGTGACGGTATGACCCATGCGCAGTTAAAAGCCTTTCACGCGGTGGCCCTGACGGGATCAGTACAGGATGCGGCGGAGCGTCTCAGCCTGACCCAGCCGGCGGTGAGTGTGCAGCTTAAAGCGCTGGAGGCGGACAGCGGCAAGCTGCTGTTTCGCAAAGCCGGTCACCGGCTGGAACTGTCTGCAGAGGGGCAGGCGCTGTTTATTGTCACCCGGCAGATGTTCCGGGCAGAGGCGGAGGCCCGGCAGTTGCTGTCGCCGGACAGCCGGCATACGGGCAGTCTGGTGATCGGTGCTGATGGCCCCCATGTGGCACTGGACCTGATTGCCGAATTTCGCAGCCGATACCCGCAGGTTAAGGTGGAAACTCTGTTCTCTAACGCGGAACACACCTGGCTGAATTTGCTGAATTTACAGGTGGATGTGGCAGTGCTGGCGGGATCGCCGGCGCATCAGCGGGTGCATAAGCAACTGGCTGCCCGGCAAAGCCTGATGGCGCTGTTATCGGCTGATCACGTCTTGGCGGGGGCTGATTCGCTGACGCTGGAGCAGCTCAGTGAAGAGGTGCTGATCTTCCGTGAACAGGGTTCGAATACCCAGCAAAAACTGGCCGCCGCGCTGGCAGAGCGTCAGTTACACGTGCAGCCCGGGCTGGTGATGGGCAGCCGGGAGGCGGTATTCGAGGCGGTGGTGCGTAAGATGGGGGTGGGATTTTTGTATAACCGCGAAGTGAATCAGGATCCGCGTGTCCGGGCGGTGCCGGTGGCCGGTATGGAGGCGGTTAACTGGGACGAAGTTGTCTGCCTGAAAAACGGCCGGCAGAATCCTCACGTGGCGGCGTTCTTTGACTGTATTCAGGAATAGCCGGGCAGGGTGTCTGCCCGGCTAAGGGCCGGTTATGGCTGTTCCGGTTTGTCTTTCAGATCTGATACCAGATCATCAATGGCGTCATGTTCGTGCAGCACTTCGACGACATCGGAGGCGCTTTCAGGCACGGCTTCGACCGCTGCTGCGGCCACGTCCATTGCCTGTTCCGGAGCTTTTTCAGCGATCATGGATACCATGTCGGTAACGTTCTGCTCACTTTCATCCGCCAGACGGTCGGCATAACGCATGTCTTCCAGGTTGTCGGAAACGTTGCTCAGGTAGGCTTCGGCGATCTCCACCACGGCTTCCGGATTGTCGTCTTCCAGTACGGCTTCGGTGGCCGCTTCAATGATATCCAGGGTCTGTTCCGGGGCGGCTTCTGCCATGGAGGCGGCCAGTTCCGGAATGTCTTCTGATTCAGCGTCTTCAAATACTGCGCTGACCAGCTCTGCAGGGGCTTCGGTGGAAGCGGCAATGATGCTTTGCGCCAGTTCGGTATCCTGTTCCGGGGTCAGTTCGTTGAGGCGGTTATACAGTTCGGTGACGTCGATACCCTCTACTGTAGCAACGGCACCGGCCACTTCGTTAACCTGTTCCGGGTTGGCTCTGGCAATCAGCATGACCATGTCGATGGCCAGTTCCGGGTGATGGGTGGCCATATCTATGGCAGTCTGGGCAGCGGGGCTCAGCTGCGGCGCGGTATCAGAGTATTCGGTCCGGGGGTCGAGGTCGGCACTGACCATACCGGTTGCCCCCTGGGAAACAAATGCTTCCTGCTGGTCGACCGGAATGGCTTGCCGTACTTTGGTGCGGTAGAAAATGAACAGTGCAAACAAAGCGTGCATGACGGCCAGCATGGTGAAAAAGGCGTTGTCGCCAAAGTGCTTCATGATAAAACCCGCAATACTGGGGCCGGAAATACCGCCTACTGCGTATATGATCATCATCGACCCCATCGCGCCGCTCATCTGACTTTGCTGTAAACGGTCGAAGCTTTCAGAGATACCCAGCGGGTAGAGCGTTGCCATAATGCCGCTGCTCAGGGCGACCAGCAGCAGGGTAATGATGAACCAGTCCAGCCCTACAGTGAAAGGTATCAGGGCCGTTGCGATCATAGAGACCAGGGTTACGCACAGAATGACAGTACGGCGGTTGTAGTGGTCGGCAAGGTAACCAATGGGAAACTGTAAGAGAAAACCACCCAGAATCGCAGCACCTACCAGTAATGAAACGTCGACACCGGTAATGCCCTGATTTTGTGCGTAGACGGCCAGCATGGAGAGTATTGAACCCAGCAACAGGCCGCACATGAATACAGAAGATGCACCGGCTGGGGAGATTTTTAGCAGCTCCGGCATAGGCATACGGGGTGAGTCATCCACGACGGGTGCTGATACTTTACTCAGTGCAATCGGGACGACACCTGCACAGAACACCAACCCGCCAATAATGTATAAAAGCGCATCGCTGACGGGGGCCAGGTTGACCAGGAAAGAACCCAGGAACATCGCGGAGAGTAAAACAACCTGATTAATGGATAAGATACGTGAGCGGGTTTCACTGGTTGCTCTTTCACTTAACCAGCCATCCGTCACTATGGTAATGACCGCAATGCTGAAACCAATGCATGCCCGCATGGCAGCCCACATCCATTCATTCAGCCAGAGATAACAGGCCAGGATACTGATGGCGCCAATGGCTGCGCTGGCGGTAAATAAACGTATATGTCCGACCCGGACGATGAGTTGCCGGGCATAAAGACCGCCGATTAACAGGCCAACAGAAAACATCGCCATGATTAAGCCGATATTGTCAGCACTGATACCTTCAGAGGCTAAACGGGAGGGCACCAGAATATTATTCAGGCCATGCCCTAAAAATATAACAAATCCGCTTAAAAACAGAGCGATCAGGGAGATCAGCGTCGCCGTCATAGAGTGCAGTTCCTTAGGGCGTTTTTCCGCGACTTTATGCCCTAAGCTTTTGTTCTGTCAATCAATTCCCGTCGGTCAGCTATCAATAAATTCGATGGCTGACCGCAGGAAAACCGATTTGTGTCCGCAAGGCTGATATCAGCGGGTTTCGAAGGCTCGGTAGATACTGCCGGCGGCACCGCCGGAGGCTTTTATCTGAATGGCTATTTCGTCGCTGTCCAGCCCCGGTGAGCAGATCAGGTAGCCGGCATCGCTGGCAGCGGTGGTTAACTCAGACCGAAGGGCTGTAAGGGTATCAACTGAGCACTGCCGCAGCAGCCGTGGCTGGCTCTGACGCACCAGGCTGGCCTGGTCCTGATCCTCTGTGCTGATCAGACCATTTTCCCGGCAGAAGCCCAGTGAGTATTCCCCCAGGCAGGCTTTGGCGGCTTTCAGTACGGCGCTGCTCTGGTAGAGCCGGCTGTCGCTGGGGGCAATATCCAGATTGTCGATTTGCAGCGGAGTGATGCTGTGTACCCGGGTTGGCTGACAGTCGCCGCCAGTGCGGGTGCTGACATCCAGTTCGAAATAACGGGCTTTCGGATAGGCTTTCAGCTGCCCGGCCGGCACGCTGATGTATTCATTGTTGGCACTCTGCAGCTCGGTCTCACCGTTCACTTCAATGGCCAGCGCCGGTAACTGTGCCAGCAAGGTTCGGCGGTCATAGTCACAGCTGCCATCCAGCGATTGTGGGGTGTTACTGATGTCCGGCTGGCTGCTGCAGGCGCTCAGTAGCAGTGCCATACTGGCCAGTACGAAGGCAGTGGTGTATCGGGAGAACATAATAATTCCTTGAAAGCTTCAGATATGCAGGTATGACCCTTTCAGCGGCGTTAGGTTACCGCAGAATCTGTTAAACAGGGAATTTTTTGTGCCGAAGGATGGCTCAGGGTGTGTGTGACGTAAAAACGCCGCGGCAGGGAAGGCCTGACGCGGCGTTATTCAGCGTTGCTCAGCGGTGGCTTCAGGCGTACTGCTGGCCCAGTACCCGCAGGCGGCTCTGGAATTCTGAACGGTCAACGTAGCAGCCGCGCAGGTGGCGGGTGCCGGTGCTCGGGTCAAATTTATCACGGCCGTGCATCACCCGGCGGTTATCGAATACCACCATGTCACCACCCTGCAGCATCAGCTTGATGGTGTAACGGGGATCGCGCAGGCGGCCCATCAGGTTACGGTACGCCAGATAGTATTCGTGCATGATCTCTTCCGGCAGGTCGAAAATATCTGCCAGATGGGCGTTGTATTTGATCTCAACAATTTCACCAAAAGTGTTCAGGTTGATCACCGGATGGTGCTGACGGATGTCGTGGCCTTCGTCGTGGAAGCGGAACGGAATGGCATGTTCTGCCAGCAGGCGGAAATCTTCCGGACATTCGCCGCGCAGATCTTCCAGCACCCGCAGGCCGTCAACAAAGACGGATGCGCCACCTTCACTGTCGTTCGCCAGGCAGTGCAGGAACTGATAGCCCGGCGGGACTTCCTGGTTGGCCAGGTCGGTGTGCAGTGGCAGAGCGATTGAGGTGTAGGCCAGGTTGATCGGGTTCGGTACCGAAATAACATTGAAGGTTACACCGAAGTTAGTCCGGCGCAGGTAATCAATACGCTGGGCCACATCCACCACCGCTTCATCGGTGATCGGCATGTTACGGACAATGGCCAGACCGTCACGGTCCAGTGCGGTCATCCAGTCGAACAGGGCTCTGTCGTCCTGCATGATGTCGGCATTATCCGCTTCCGGAATGTTGTTAATGAAGCTGTTATTCCAGCTCTGATAGGTAGAGCTCTGGCGCTGGCGCAGGTTGCCGGAGTAGGCATGGCTGCGCAGCCACTGCTGGCAGAAGGTGCTGCGGTGCTCGCCTTCAGACCAGTCGATATGCAGGGTATCGGCATCATAGTCGATGGCCAGTGGGTGAATGTCGGCACTGACGGACAACTGGTCGAAGGTACGTTCCTTGGTATCGGCGTGGAAGCCGCTCGGGCAGTTGTCCCGTAACCAGAGGAAGTGGAAGCTGGCGTGCTTACCATCATCCCATTCGATGTTCAGGCTGCGTGGCTGTTGGGTGATATTGGCGATGCGGCTGTCGGTTTCCCGGCCGGCTGTTGGAGTACCGTCTAACATAGAAGTGTGCCCGTCATATTATTATGCAAATCCGAAAACTGGCTCAAATGCGTCTGGTATGTGCATTGTGAGCGACAGGCTGCAAATGATAATGGGCTGCGAAAAAACGACAAACGATGAATATGGGGGGTCACCATAAGCCCAGCTAATGGTACCCTTTAGCAGATCAAAACAGCTGTGCTGCAAAGCCGAATACAGAGACTGATATGCCGGTTAAATTACCCCCTTTGAACTGGTTGCGAACCTTTGAGGTCGCCGCCCGGGAACTGAACTTTACCGTGGCTGCCCGGGAGCTGAATATGACCCAGTCGGCGGTCAGTCAGCAGATCCGCCTGCTGGAGGATAATCTGGGAGAGCCGCTGTTCAACCGCATGCCCCGGCAGATCAGCCTGACTAAGCGGGGCCGGGCGTATCTGCCGGTGGTGCAGGGGGCGTTGCAGGAATTGCAGCGGGGCACTTCGGATATTTTCTCACCGCTCAAAGACGGCGAGGTAACCATTGAGGTCAATACTGCCTTTGGGATTCTCTGGCTGGCGCCGCGCATTAAAAAATTTACGGATGAGTATCCCGGGTTAAGTCTGAGAATAATTAATGCCAACTGGGACAGTGAATTTACCGCCGGTACCGCTGAACTGTCGTTGCGTCACGGTACCGGGGACTGGCCGGAGCTGGATTTTACCCGGCTGATCACGCCCCGCCTGCGGCCATACTGCAGCCCACAGATGGCTGCTGAGATTAACCGGACAGCAGATGTACTGAACTGGCCGTTGCTGAATGTCATCGGGAACCAGCAGAACTGGCATGCCTGGCTGGCACAGTACGGTTTACAGCATGAAGAGCAGCCCCTGATTCACAAAATGGACAGTGCCGCGACTACGGTCGCCATGGCCGTCGCTGATTGTGGCATTTGCCTGAGCTATGACGAAATCGTTGCACCACAGGTAGCCGCCGGGCAGTTAGTGGCACCGCTGGAAGATTATGTGGGCAGTACCGAAAGCTATTACCTGACCCACCGGCAGGACAGCCCCCTGAGTAAAGCCGCTAAAGTGTTTAAGGCGTGGTTACTGGAAGCGGTGAGCTAAGCTGTAACTGAGACAATGTAATCAGGAGACGGTCATGGCAGGGAGCAGGGAAGAAGGGCCGGTTATCGGTTTTATTATGAATCTGTTTGCCAGTGTGATGTTTTCAGTGCCCACGGCAATTCTGCTGTGGTTTGGGCTGAATACTGTTTGGGCTAAGGAAACAGTGGGCTATCCCTCCGCCCAAAACGAACTTTTTCTCAGCAGTAGCAGTTTCTGGATACTGTTAGGCGCACTGATATGTATTGGTATTTGCTTCCCCCGGTTCTTTCCGGGGATTATGGGCTTTTGCTGGCGCCAGATTATGCGTCTGGGGCACTGGATTAATCACTGGTGAAGCGAATTATGTGTTCAGGAGCGGTTCCAGCCCCGGTGTACTTCGGTTGGCCAGCCATTCGGTAATTTCATAGTGGGCCAGCTGTTCACGTTTGAACGGATCTTCTTCAAGAATGGTTTCCAGTGCTTCTCTGGTCGTCGCGGTTGCCAGAATCACACCGCCGGTGCGGGGCTGTTTAGGCCCGGATGCCAGAAAGGTCCCGCTGGCGTAATGATGATTCAGAAAGGCGATATGTTCTTCGAGACAGGCTTCGATCTCGCTGAGGGGGCGTTGATACGTGATAGATACGATGAACATGCTTCTTCCTGTCAGGTTTCCTGAGGCATAAAAAAACCGCTGCAGGCAGCGGTTTTTTTCAGTGGTTTTTTACTTGGCCATGTAATCGGCCAGATACTGGTCGAAGTCGGTGTTGTCTGCCAACTCGATTTCCTTCTGCTCCTGCAGGGATTCGCTGCTGAGTTTTTCCAGATACGCCTGCTGTTCAGTGCTGATCGGCAGCTGGCTGATGGTTGCCCGGTGCTCGCGGCTTTTTGCCAGAGCAAAGGCTTCATAGCCCTGATCGCTGGCTTTCATGCCTTCCAGCACCTGCGCTGATGGGGTCAGTGCCGGGTTATCCAGTTTTTCCTGTTGCTGGCTGACAGCAGTGCTGAAACGTGATGAGCCATAGACTTCATCCAGCAAGGCTGCAGTTTTGTGGATATCCGTAATGATTTCCTGTCCCCACTCTGCAACGGTCATCTGCGTGCCGTTGTTGTTCAGGGTCAGGCCCGGTTCACGGCCGCGGTTAACCACCAGATCATTGTTATCACCGATGCGTTTGCATTCCTGCTCCGGAATTTCCGCCGGGTTGGATAACAGGCAGGTCACCAGGAAGGCATCGAGGAAGTCAGACTGGCTCTGGTCGATGCCCAGTGGCAGTAACGGGTTGATATCTGTATTACGTACTTCGATGTATTCAACACCGCGTTCCTGCAGGGCGTGGATCGGCTTTTCACCGCTCTGGGCAACCCGCTTGGGACGAATGTCGCTGTAATATTCGTTTTCAATCTGCAGTACGTTGCTGTTCAGCTGTTTGTACTGGCCATCAACCTTGATGCCCATTTCAGCGTAAGGTGCATAGGGGGTTTGAATGGCCTTCTGCAATGAACTGGTATAGGTGTCCAGATGGTTGAAGCAGATATTCAGATCCGCCTGGGCCTTGTTGGAGTAGCCCAGATCACTCATGCGCAATGACGTTGCATACGGACGGTAGAGAGTATTTTCGTCCCAGCTTTCCAGATCGTGTTCACGGCCGGCCATGAAGCTGGCGGACAGCGCCGGAGAGGCACCGAACAGGTATAACAGCAGCCACGAGTACCTGCGGAAGTTACGGATCAGGGCAAAATAGCTGTCGGACCGGAAGGTCTGCAGGCTGTCTTTATTGTCCTGTAACTTTTGCAGGTTTTCCCACAGGCCGTCCGGCAGGGAGAAGTTGTAATGGATGCCGGCAATGGCCTGCATCATTTTACCGTAGCGGTGTTCCAGACCCACCCGGTAGGTGTATTTCATCTGGCCCACGTTGGAGCTGCCGTAACGGGCAATCGGGATCATGGCGTCGCCGTCGATGCGGCACGGCATGCTGGATGCCCAGAGTTCTTCACTGTTGAGCTTCTGGAAGCTGAAGTGGTGCAGGTCCTGCAGGAACTGTAAGGCGTCACCGGACTCGCTGAATACCGGCGTGATGAATTCCATCAGGGCTTCAGAGTAGTCGGTCGTTATGTGGCCGTGGGTCAGGGTAGAGCCTAGAGTAGCCGGGTGACCTGTCTGGCTGATAATGCCTTCAGCGTCGACCCGTAAGCCTTCCTTCTCGATGCCGTGAAGCATGCCTTTCAGGCTTGATGCCAGGCCGCTTTCGGCCAGACGTTGCAGATTTTTTTCCAGTGCCGCAGACAAAATACAGCTTCCTTCGCAGGTAAAAAAGAACGGCCATTATAGCCTACTGATAAAGCAACATAATACTGTTTGAGGACAAGTTTGTTGCCTTCAGAATTGACTCTGTACGACGAATTATGCCGGTTCTGCTAAAAATCCGACATTCTGTGCGGGCTTACCCTGCTTTCATCGTCAGTGAGATCCGTTTACGTGGCTGATCCACCTCCAGTACCCGTACGCTGACGATATCGCCGGTTTTCACAATGCTGTGGGGGTCTTTAACAAAGCGGTCCGCCAGTTGGGATATGTGCACCAGCCCGTCCTGATGCACGCCGATATCCACGAAGGCACCGAAGTTAGTGACGTTGGTGACACAGCCTTCAAGCTGCATACCCGGGTGCAGGTCTGCCAGGGTTTCCACCCCTTCCTGAAAACTGGCGGTGCGGAATTCCGGGCGGGGGTCACGGCCGGGTTTTTCCAGTTCACGGATAATGTCCCGCAGGGTATACAGGCCAAACTGTGCGTCGCAGTAGTCCTCTAAACGTAGCTGTTGCAGCCGTTGTTGCTGGCCGATCAACTCGCTGACTTTGCAGCCCTGTGCTGTGGCGATGCGCTCGACCACCGGATAGGCTTCGGGATGCACGGCGGAACCGTCCAGCGGGTTTTTACCATGACTGATTTTCAGGAAGCCGGCGCACTGTTCGAAGGCTTTTGGCCCCAGACGGGGGACTTTCAAAAGTTGCTTCCGGCTGGTGAAAATACCGTGCTGATCCCGGTAGGCGACTATGTTCTGGGCAGTGGTCATGTTCAGCCCGGCTACCTGACTGAGTAACTGGGCAGAGGCGGTGTTCAGGTCTGCGCCCACATGGTTGACGCAGTCTTCGACGGTGTCTTCCAGTGACTGGTTGAGGGCGTTCTGATCCACATCGTGCTGATACTGGCCGACGCCGATGGCTTTCGGTTCGATCTTTACCAGTTCGGCCAGCGGGTCCTGCAGGCGGCGGGCAATGGATACGGCACCACGGATGGATACATCCAGCGCGGGCAGCTCTTCACTGGCCAGTTCTGAGGCGGAATACACCGAAGCGCCGGCTTCGCTGACTATCACTGGCACGGCCTGAATATCCGGATATTCGTTCAGTAAGTCTTTGACCAGCTGTTCGGTTTCCCTTGAGGCGGTGCCGTTGCCGATGGCAATCAGATTGACTGCGTATTTTTGACAGAGTTTGGCGAGTGTGCCCTGTGCCGCCTGCCACTGTTTCTGTGGGGCATGGGGGTAAACCGTGGTGTAATCCAGCACTTTACCGGTGTGATCCAGCACCGCAACTTTGACACCGGTGCGCAGGCCCGGGTCCAGCCCGAGGGTGGTTTTTAAGCCGGCGGGCGCAGCCAGCAGCAGATCTTTCAGGTTACGGCTGAAGACACTGATGGCTTCGGCATCCGCGTCCTGTTTCAGCTGTTTGACTAACTGATTTTCCAGCGAGGGCAGCAGTTTTTTCTGCCAGGCCTGCTGAACGCAGGCGGCCAGCCAGCGCCCGGCCGGGCTGTTATCACAGCGCCAGCGGGTAAACTGGCTGATCAGCTCAGCGGGCCGGTGAACATCTGCTTCTGTGGGGCGCAGTTTATAACGGACAATGCCTGCCTGCTGGGCCCGCAGGATGGCCAGTGCCCGGTGGGAAGGCAGTTTACTGATGGTCTGGCTGAAGTCGAAGTAATCGGCAAATTTAGCCCCTTCCTGCTGTTTGTCTTTGATGACTTTGCTGCTCAGTTCGCCCCGGTTCCAGAGCCACTGGCGCAGCTGGCTTTGCAGATCGGCGTGTTCGGCGATCTGTTCGGTGAGGATTTGCCTTGCTCCTTCCAGTGCCTCTTCTTTGGTGTTGATGCCTTTATCCGGGTTCAGGTAACGGGTGGCCAGTTTTTCCGGGGTGCCCTGCAGCCGGCTAAGGGTGTCTGCCAGTGGTTGCAGGCCTGCCGCCCGGGCCATTTCTGCTTTGTTCTGGCGTTTGGGTTTATAGGGCAGGTAGAGATCTTCTAACCGGCTTTTGGTGTCGGCGGCCTGCAGGGCAGCCTGCAGTTCAGGGGTGAGTTTGTCCTGCTGGCGGATACTTTGCAGGATGGTATCCCGGCGGGCATTGAGTTCCCGGCGCTGTTCGAGCCGTTTGGCCAACTGACGCAACTGGGCGTCATCCAGCCCCTGAGTCGCTTCTTTACGGTAACGGGCAATGAACGGAACCGTGGCGCCTTCATCCAGCAGGCGGATAACGGCTTCAGCCTGTTGAGCGCGGATATTCAGATCGGTGGCAAGGTCTTGGGCAAGTGAAGTCATCGGAAACCTGGGTAACTCAGAACGGAGAAGGGCTTATCATACCTGTCAGCCCGGCAGAGCAGTAGTCACCGGATGGCGGAAAACCCTGTTAGACTTTAGTCGGATTAGGGGCTAAAAAGGTTGTTATGACGGCACGGCTGTAGTCGACTTAGGTCTAACGGGATACTGGCGCTTTTTCGATGGTATGTTTTCACACGGCAAGGTGTGATGGCCGAAAATGCTAGCCGGTTATCCCGGTAAGGCTGCTTTTGGAACCGGCGAACACGTCCGAAACACTTCCTTAGCCTGCAAAAAATAATAAGAATGACGATGATTTCTAAGGCTGAACAGTGGCAACTCAGGAACGATTAACATCCAGGCCTTTCCTGGCGTTATGTTTAATAGCAGTGCTTATTCTGGTGGTGTATCAGACCGCCACTATCAGCCGTGAGCGGGCGCTGGCGGATTTGCAATACCGCACCGCGGCGGATCTGGGCCGTTATTCGCTGAGTCTGCAGCAGGAACTGGACCGCTACAAAGATATTCCCAAACTGATCAGTACCCACTCTGAATTACTCAATCCCCTGTTGCATCCCGGCAGTGATGCGGAAGCCCGGGCCAGCCTTTATCTGGAAAAGGTCAATGAAACCATCGGTGCCTCGGATGCCTATCTGATGAATACCGAAGGTCTGACGGTTGCCGCCAGTAACTGGGACAAAGAAAAAACCTTCGTGGGGCGTAACTTTGCTTTCCGGCCCTATTTTAAAGACGGTCTCAGCGGTAAGGCCGGCCGGTACTTCGCGCTGGGTACCACCTCCAAGAAACGGGGCTATTTCTTTTCTTATCCGGTGCATTTCCGGGGGAAAACGCTGGGGGTGATTGTCGTTAAGATCGATATCAATGATATTGAGAATGACTGGAATGATCCGCTGACGGATATTCTGGTCACCGATGAAGACGGGGTGATTTTCCTCAGCACCCGGCCGGAGTGGAAATTCCGTACCCTGACACCGTTGTCACAGGCGGACTTACAGCGGATTCTCAGCAGCCTGCGGTATGGCGAGGAGGCGCTGGAGGCCCTGAATGTGATCCGCCGTAAAGACCATGGCGACGGTACTGAGGTCGTGACTCTGGTGGACGGTGACTGGGCGTCCAGTGAATCGCTGGACGGGGTGAAGACCCGTCAGTATCTGCAGCAGACCCGGCAGGTTGAAGATGCCGGTTTTAATGTCTCTATTCTGGCCAATATCAAAGCGGTGGAACGGCAGGTCTTTACCAACGTCTTGCTGGCCAGCTTCAGTTATGGGGCGCTGGTGTTCCTGTTACTGTTCCTGTTTACCCGCCGGCGGGTGGCGGATCAGCGGGAAGAATTCAAACGTCAGGAACAGCAGGCGCTTGAGAGCAGCGAGGCCCGGGTCAGGGCGATCATTGACAATACCCATGCCGGTCTGATCACCCTGGACCATCTGGGGCGCATTGAATCTTTTAACCCGACAGCGGAAAAGCTGTTTGGTTATCCGGCGGAAGCCGTGCAGGGGAAGTATTTCAGCCATTTACTGGCGCAGCAGGACCGGGCGGTGTGCTGGCAGCACATTACCACCAGTACCGATGATGATACTGAGCTGATGATTGAAGCGCTGGGCTGCCGGGCGGATGAATCGCAGATTCCGGTGGAGCTGGTGATTGGTCGGATGACCCGTGAAGGGGACCGCTATTTTATCGTCACCGTGCATGATATGACCGAGCGTAAGCAGTATGAGCAGAAACTGCGTAAAGCCCGGGATATGCTGGAGCACAGAGTAGATGAGCGTACAGAAGATCTGTCCCGTGCCAATGCCCGGCTGCTGACCGAAATGGAACAGCATAAAAACACCCAGAACGAACTGATACAGGCTGCCAAACTGGCAGTGCTGGGGCAGATGTCCGCGGGGATCAATCATGAGCTGAACCAGCCGCTGACGGCGATTCGCAGCTATGCGGATAACGCCCGTTCCTTTCTGGAAATGGATAAGCCGGAACCGGCAAAAGATAACCTCAGCGAGATAGGTTTACTGACCGAACGGATGGCCAAGATTATTGGCCCGCTGAAGGAGTTTTCCCGTAAAACCACCGGACAGTTGTCGCCGATCAGCCTGCAGGCTGCCAAAGATGGGGCGATGGCGATCATGTATGGGCAACTGGCCAAGGCAAAGGTGGACATTGTCTGGCCCCAGGATGCTGCGGATGTTTACATGCTGGGGGATATGCTCCGGTTGGAGCAGGTGCTGGTCAACCTGATCAGTAACGCAACGCAGGCAATGGAAGGGCAGGCGGCGCCCCGGATTGAAATCTCCGCGGGCCGGCAGGGCAGCATGATGAGCATTGCGGTACGGGACTTTGGCCCCGGGGTACCTGAATCTGATCTGGAAAAAGTCTTCGAACCTTTTTATACCACCAAGCTGGATAAACAGGGGCTGGGGCTGGGGCTGTCGATTTCCCACCGGATCATTCTGAGCATGGGTGGCCAACTGACGGTGACCAACCATCCGGAAGGCGGTGCGGTGTTTACCGTACTGCTGCCGGTTGTGCCTTCCTCCGTTCAGGCGTGATACTATCCGGGCAGGTTTTGCCACCGGTATCAGCATGGATATCGGGGCTCAGGCGCGGACGGAAATAGCAGATGCCAAATTCAATCATGCTCGTTGATGACGAGAAACATATCCGGGTGGCGGTGGGGCAGACCCTTCAGCTGGCCGGTTATGACGTAACTGCCTGCGAAGCCGCCGAAGAGGCATTAACCCATCTGGACAGCGAATGGCCGGGCATTGTGGTCACCGATATCAGCATGCCGGGCATGGGCGGGCTTGGCCTGCTCGAGCGGGCTCGCCGGCTGGATGCGGATCTGCCGGTGATTCTGATTACCGGACACGGTGATATTTCGATGGCCGTTCAGGCGATGCGTGACGGCGCTTACGACTTTATTGAAAAACCTTTCTCTTCCGAGTTGCTGGTGGATGTGATCCGCCGGGCACAGGAGAAGCGCAATCTCACCCTGGAAAACCGTAAGCTGCGCAAAGCGCTGCAGGCGCAGGGCGGCATCGGTCCGCGGATTATAGGTGAGTCGCCGAGCATTCAGCAGTTAAGAAACATGATCCAGCATGTGGCGGATACCCCGGCGGATATATTGTTACACGCCGAAACCGGCTCCGGTAAGGACTTGGTGGCCCGGTATATCCATGAGCACAGTAACCGCCGGGATAAAAACTTCGTCGCTATTAACTGCGGTGCGGTACCGGAAAATCTCATTGAGAGTGAGTTGTTCGGTCATGAAAAGGGCGCCTTTACGGATGCCAAACAGCGCCGGATCGGAAAGTTTGAACATGCCAACGGTGGCACGCTGTTTCTTGATGAAATTGAGAGTATGCCGCTGGCCCTGCAGGTAAAACTGCTGCGGGTGCTGGAAGAGCGCAGCATTGAACGGCTGGGGTCAAACCAGCAGATTCCGCTGGATCTGCGGGTGATTGCCGCCACCAAGGTGGATCTGAAACAGCTCAGCGAGGAAGGGGAGTACCGGCAGGATCTGTACTACCGTCTGAATGTATTGCAGCTGCCAATTCCGCCGTTACGGGAACGCAGCGAAGATATCCCCATGCTGTTTCAGCATTTCGCGCTGATCGCCTCAGCTCAGTATCACCGTGAGGTGCCGCAGCTGAGCAGTGATCAACTGGCCTTGCTGATGGCCCATAACTGGCCGGGAAATGTCCGGGAGCTGCGCAATGTTGCCGAGGGATATGTATTACTGGGTGACGCCTACACTTTTGATTTTGACGAGCCGGACGGTGTTGCCAAGGCCGGGCTGACATTGCCGGAACAGGTGGAACAGTTTGAACGGCTGATCCTGCAGAAAGCGCTGGGCCGCTGTCAGGGTTCAATCAAGGATACCCAGACCGAGCTGGGGCTGCCCCGTAAAACCCTGTATGACAAAATGAAGAAGTACGGGCTGGATAAAAGCGAATTTAAGCACTGAACGTATGTAAAAAAGGCTGCCGGTGGCAGCCTTTTTTATGCCTGAAGATCAGGTATTACACTTTAAATTGCTGGGCCCGCTGTTCCAGTTCTTCCGCCAGATTGGTGATCTGTTGCGACACTTCGCTGAGCTGTTCTACCCGGTTGATGGCACTTTCAGTGCCCCGGTTAATGGTGGCAATGCTTTCTTCAACCCGCACGGTCGCATCACTGTGCTGATGCACGGCATCGCTGATGGCGCTGTTGGTGTTGGCAATGGCCTCCATCTCAGTGGTGATATTGGTCAGCGAGGTAACCGTGCTCTGAACCTGTTCAACGCTTTGCTCGGTGCTGTTGCTGGCTTCCTGCATCACATTCACCGCATGCTGCGCGTTATTTTTGAACGAGTCGATCATGGTGTTGATTTCGATGGTCGCTGTCTGGGTACGCTGTGACAGGGAGCGTACTTCATCGGCAACGACCGCAAAGCCCCGGCCCTGTTCCCCTGCACGGGCGGCTTCAATCGCCGCATTCAGTGCCAGTAAGTTGGTCTGCTCGGCGATGCCCTGAATTACACTCAGGGTTGTGTCTACTTCGTGGCTTTCCTGTTCCAGTTTCTGTATCACTTCCGCCGCCTGCAGAATCTTACCCTGCAGCTGTTCAATGATTTGTTGGGTCTGGGCTGATACCTGCGCTCCTTTGTTACTTTCAGTCAGTGCCTGACCGGAGGCGGATACGGTGGCATCGGCGCTGCTGGAGACACTCTGAGTGGCGTCACTCATGGTGGCCATGGCGTCAGATACTTCACTGGCCAGCTGCATCTGGTTCTGGGATGAGCTGCTGGCCTGCACTGTGATGTCTGAAATACGCTGGCTACTGTTGCTGAGTAAATCAATCGAGGTAACAACGTGCTGAATGTTGCCCCGGAAGGTTTGCAGCATGCTGTTGAATGAGGCGGCTGTCTGGCCGATTTCATCATTGTTTTGGATAGCCAGCTGTTGAGTCAGGTCAGAGTTCTGCTCGATATCGTGGATGGTTTTACTCATCTGGCGCAGTGGCTTCACCACGATACGGTGCAGTAATGTGCCGATGACAAACAGGGCAATAATGAACATGCCCAGCTCCAGCAGTGCTACCCGGGTGACATTGCTCATGATGGACGCGTCGAGGCTCTCAAAAGAGTAAGTGACCCGGACGGCACCAAGAATGGTGCCTTCTTCTACCTGGTGGCAGGTCAGGCAGTTAGTGCCTTTGTAAGAGGAGCTGGCAATGATCGGTTTAACCACAGTGAGCCGGTGGCCCTGCTCATCATTCATTTCTTCACTGATTTCTTCACCGGCCATGGCACGGCGGTCCAGTTCGTCAATGACCACTGCATCGGGCAGGCCCGGGCCGAACACTTTGCTGACCGGTTCAGCGCGAATGATGCGGGCTTCGGTTAATTCCGGGTTGCTGAGGATTTTATCCTGCAGAGCCTTACGGTTAGCCATTGCGCCGCTGAGCATCATGATATTGATGCTGTCGAAATAGTTATCAGCGGTGGTCTGGGTATTGTGTTCGGCAACCGTCAGCGCCAGTGATGATTCACTCTGATAAATCGTTGTAATTGAGGTGAGCAATACCAGAAGAAAAACAGCCGCGAGGCTGAGGTTTACTTTGCTTTGGATCGTCATTTTTTTCAGGCCTGAGAAGAAGATAACTGTTCAGTTAGCGTTCATATAACCATCCATTTTTAAGGGTTTCTATACAGGGAGTAACTAAATTGGGTAGTCGCTGATAAGAGACAAAAAATCATTTGATCCAGCGCAAGTTATTGGCGGATTCAGAAAAATTATTTGTGATTATCCTCTGCGTTTTTTACCTGAGAATGGGTGAGTTTCCCCTGTTTGAAACGTTATAAATGGGTGGGAAGCCACCCAAAAGTTAATCGGGTATGGTTTGGGTGAGTTTTTCTAATGATGTTTTAACATATTGAATATTATATGTTTTATTTTAAATTTCAGATGTTTTTTACAAGCTGGCACGACCTCTGCAAAAGATATACGCATCTCAATCCTGAGAAACATGATCTTTGGGCCGGTGAGCTCAATGACAACGCGAATAATTACAACAGGAGAGCGTTATGCGTTTATTGACTGCAGCTGTTACTTCAATGGCTTTAATGTTTGGTGCGACTGCCGCAACGGCGGCGCCAATTGAAATCAAGTTTTCCCACGTGGTGGCAGAAAATACCCCTAAAGGTCAGATGGCGAATAAGTTTGCTGAGCTGGTTGCTGAGCGTCTGCCGGGTAAGGTGGAAGTAAAGGTATTCCCAAGCTCGCAGTTATTCGGCGATAACAAAGTACTGGAAGCGATGTTGCTGGGCGATGTGCAGATGGCTGCGCCGTCACTGTCCAAGTTCCAGAAATACACTAAGCAACTGCAGTTGTTTGACCTGCCTTTCCTGTTTAAAGATATGGCGGCTGTTGAGCGCTTCCAGCAGAGCGAAGCCGGTCAGAAGATTCTTTCTTCCGTTGAGTCCAAAGGTCTGGTAGGTCTGGGTTACCTGCATAACGGTCTGAAGCAGCTGTCTGCAAGCGATCCGCTGCGTGTCCCTGCCGATGCCTCCGGTAAGAAGTTCCGCATCATGACGTCTGACGTATTGCAGGCACAGTTCGAAGCGGTTGAAGCGGTGCCTCTGAAGAAGCCTTTCTCTGAAGTATTTACCCTGCTGCAAACTAAAGCGATTGATGGTCAGGAAAATACCTGGTCTAACATCTATTCCAAGAAATTCTTCGAAGTTCAGCCGTATATCACCGAGTCTAACCACGGTGTTCTGGACTACATGGTTGTGAGCTCTGCTGAGTTCTGGAACGGTCTGGATGATGATATCCGCGTTGAGGTGAAAAAAGCGCTGGATGAAGCCATTGCGTTCGGTAACCAGGTCGCGGCTGAAAAAGCACAGAGCGACAAGCAGGCGATCATTGATTCCAAGCGTTCTGAAGTACTGGAAATCTCCGATGCTGAACGTGCTCAGTGGGTAAGCGCAATGAAGCCGGTATGGAACCAGTTTTCTGATGAGATCGGTGCTGACCTGATTGAGGCGGCTGCCCAGTCTAACAACTAAAGATCAGATCCGCTGAGTTGTATCGCTCCGGCCGGTGTATAGGGCCGGTCGGGGCACCTTTCATACAGCGGATATTTTGCAGATGGGCCCGCTGGCTTAATACCGGCCAGGCCCGACGGATATCTGCAAAGTATTTGCTTTCCCGGCATGTGAATTTTCACAGTAAGTGATGACTTACTGGCTTTGCAGTGCCGGGAATATCATAAGAATAACGGGAATCACCCGTGCAGGGGGCCATATGGTTCGTAAAGTTGTTACGGAGCTGGAAGAAACATTTCTGTCTCTGTTGTTGGTCAGCATGACCCTGTTGGTATTTGCCGAAGTAGTAATGCGCTTCGGATTTAATGCCGGTATTCACTGGGCGCAGGAAGTTACCCTGCTGATTGCTGCCTGGTTCGTTCTGTATGGAGCGTCTTACGGCATTAAGGCCGGCGTGCACATCGGTGTGGATGTGTTTGTGAAATTGCTGCCGAAAAAGATTTACCGGGCGCTGACGATTATCGCGCTGGGGCTGTGCCTGACCTATGCCGGACTGCTGCTGTACGGTTCCTGGATCTATCTCAGCAAGATGAAAATGATCGGCATTGAGCTGGAAGACTTACCGATTCCGAAGTGGACGGTGATGAGCATTCTGGTGATCGGTTTCGTCATGCTGATTATTCGTCTGCTACAGCTGGGCCTGAAGATCATCAAAGGCGAAGTAAATGGCTTCCACTTCACTGATGAAGCGGAAGAAAGTATGGAGATTGCCAAAGAGTTACAGGCTGAACAAAGTCAGCGTGCGTCAGAAGGACAGGGCCCGCAACAGGATCAGCATAAGGGAGACCGGTCATGACCACTGCTATTCTTTTTATATTGCTGTTCGGCTGTATTTTTATCGGGATGCCGATTGCCATTGCGCTGGGTCTGTCCAGTGTGGCAACCATCCTGATGTTCTCGAACGACTCGCTGGCGTCCGTTGCACTGAAGTTTTTTGAGGCAACATCCGAGCATTATACGCTGCTGGCAATACCGTTTTTCATTTTGTCTTCTGCGTTTCTGTCTACCGGTGGTGTGGCGAAGCGTCTGATCAGTTTTGCTATCGACAGCGTTGGCCATATCCGTGGTGGTCTGGCGATGGCGTCGGTGATGGCGTGTATGTTGTTTGCAGCGGTTTCCGGTTCATCTCCGGCGACGGTTGCAGCAATCGGTACCATTGTTATTGCCGGTATGGTGCGTTCCGGCTATCCGGAGTCCTTTGCGGCAGGTGTTATTGCCAACGCCGGTACGCTGGGAATTCTGATTCCGCCTTCTATCGTCATGCTGGTGTATGCGGCTGCCACTGAGGTGTCTGCTTCACGGATGTTTATGGCCGGCTTTATCCCGGGTCTGATGATGGGCGGTATTCTGATGCTGGCGATTTACATTGCCGCACGGATCATGAAACTGCCGGCAGAAAAATTTCCGGGTTTTGGCGCACTGGCCAAGTCGTTTTTCGTCGCCCTGGGTGGCCTGATGCTGATCTTTATCGTGCTGGGGTCTATTTACGGAGGGGTTGCCAGCCCGACAGAAGCGGCGGCCGTGGCTGCAGTGTATGCGTATCTGGTATCGGTGATGGGCTACCGGGACATCGGCCCGATGAAGGGTATTGCCTGGCGCAATGAAGGGGAAGCGCTGGTACGGGCGATTGGCCGTAACTGTTTACAGATGTTGTGGGCTATGCCTCAGTCGGTCCGTCATCCGGAAGTACGTAAGGTGATTATGGATGCCGCTAAGGTATCCCTGATGCTGCTGTTCATCATTGCTAACGCGATGCTGTTCGCCCATGTACTGACCACTGAACGGATTCCCCATGCCATTGCTGAAACCATCATCACCTGGGGCCTGCCAGCCTGGGGTTTCCTGATTGTGGTGAACATTCTGTTACTGATTGCCGGTAACTTTATGGAGCCTTCGGCGATTATCCTGATCATGGCGCCGATTCTGTTCCCGATTGCCACGCAGCTGGGTATCGACCCGATTCACCTGGGCATCATCATGGTGGTGAATATGGAAATCGGTATGCTGACACCGCCGGTGGGACTCAATCTGTTCGTCACCGCCGGGATAACCGGCAAGAATATGGTCTGGGTTATCAAGGCATGTCTGCCTTGGTTATGTTTACTTTTATTCTTCTTAGTTCTGATCACTTATATTCCGCAAATATCTTTATTCTTGCCGGAATATATCGACGAACTGCGGGGATACTAAGCCAAACATACTTTTGTTTAAGGCCGCATAATGCGGCCTTTTTTGTGTGAAAAATAATCACCTATAAATGGGTACTATAAATTTTTTTCCCATCTTAGGTACATTTTTTAACTATCCTCAATCTTGCTACACATGAAAAGTGTTTCTCAAAAACAATAATCAGGGATGAGAAGGCAGGGAGCTTCAACGGGGGATTTTTATGGATACTTCACTGGTTTCTGACCAGGGGCGGCCGTTACTTTATGTGGATACGACCGGCGCCAGGTCAACGCAGTTGAGTGAAATTATTGCTGAACACGGGTGGCGGGTTGACCGCGTAGATACTTTCCAACAGGCCCATCAACAGACACGGCCAAAAGATTACCGGGTAGGTATTGTACATCTGGAGCAGGTAGAGACGGCAGACTTACTGGCTGCCGATGATCTGTTTGCCCGAAACAAAAACACAGAATGGCTGTTGCTGACCCGACATTGTTGTCTGGATGAGAGTGACCTGTGCCAACTGATTCATCACGCCTGTTACGATTATTATACGTTGCCACTGGATGATGGCGGGGTGTCCAGCCTGGTCACGACACTGGGCCATGCTTATGGCATGGCCAGTTTGTCCAAGCAGCTCACTGAAGGACACTATGACGACTACCACATGGTGGGGAGCAGTCAGTCAATGCTGAAATTATTTAGCGGTATCCGCAAAGTAGCAGCTGTTGATGCGCCGGTGCTTATTCGTGGTGAGAGCGGTACAGGTAAAGAGTTAATTGCCCGGGCGGTACACGAACGTTCCAGCCGGGCCGGTAAGCCCTTTATCACGGTTAACTGCGGTGCGTTGCCTGAGCATCTGATTCAGTCGGAGCTGTTTGGGCATGAGAAAGGTGCGTTTACCGGTGCGATACAGCGACAGATTGGTCGTATTGAAGCCGCCGACGGTGGCACGCTGTTTCTGGATGAAATCGGTGATCTGGCGATGCCGCTGCAGGTGAATTTATTACGTTTTCTTCAGGAGCAGGTTATCCAGCGGGTTGGCTCAACCAAGGATATTAAGGTAGACGTCCGGGTGCTTGCGGCAACCCATGTGGATCTGGATGAGGCTGTTCTGGCAAAGAAGTTTCGGGAGGATTTACTGTACCGGTTGAATGTTCTTCAGTTGCGGCCACCGGCATTACGGGACCGTGAGGGGGATATTGAGTTGCTTGGCCGGTTTTTCTTTCAGCATTTCAGGGCTGAAGGACACGGTAAGATCAAAGGCTTTTCCAAACAGGCACTGCAGGCAATGACGGCCTATAACTGGCCGGGTAATGTCCGGGAGATGATCAATCGGGTCAGACGGGCTGTGGTGATGTGCGAAGGACGGCTGGTGTGCCCGATGGATCTGGGGTTGGTGGACGGTTTTGTCACCCGGGATGTGATGTCGCTGGCGGATGCCAGAAATGTTGCGGAACGCCAGGCGATAGAGAGTGCTTTGCAGCACTGTCGTTTTAACATGAGTAAGGCTGCCAAGACGTTAGGCGTCTCCAGAGTCACGCTGTACCGGTTACTGGCCAAGTATGACATTGGTTTTGATGACAGCAGTATGGTGAGCTGATTCCAGTTTACCGATGTTTTTAATTATGAAGCCCGCATTATGCGGGTTTTTTCTTTTTTATCAGTTGGTTAGCGTTTTCTATGTCATGCTTGTGTTGCAGATATGTAACATTTATGAAGCATTGAATCCGGCCTGTTCGGTATATGTCACACTTGGGTAACAGGATCGAATTTTCATATAAGCTTTTGTTTATTAATGGTTTTATTGTTTATGCACAGATTGAGTGTTAGATAATTGAAACACTTACCGACCCGGTTCAGGTCCTTTTCTGAGTCAGATTCCTTTCTTTTTATTTTATTCCTTTCAAATTCAGTCAGTTATGAAAACTGGCCCCGTTTTCGCAATACCTGTACCGAGATAACTCGATAGGCAGGTAAGAAAAATGAGCAGTTTCCATATCAACACTAAAGCGCTTACCAGGACCGTAGCTACATTTTCGCTGCTGTTTGCCGGTTGGCATAGCAGTGTTGTCGCTCAGCCTGCAGCAATGGACGCCGAAGCAGTTTTATCCGATCTGGCAGGGTTGAATCTGACTGCAGTCTATCAGTTATCCGATGAGCATCTCGCAGGTATGCGGGGACAGGGAAGTGAAGCACTGGTTGTTGCGGCACAGAGGCATGAAGTCATCCTTTGGGATGAAGATTCATCCGACAAAGGAAGGGGAAACCGCTCGGTGCATCAGGGCAACCAGGTCATAACAATTAAAGTAAATCTGGGGGGTCGCTAATCATGACACCCTTAAAGATTCAGGCAAGTCTGCTTGTTGGGTTGTTGGGTTGTACGGCGATGCAGGTGATCGCTGATCCGGTACCTCAAATGCAGCAATATTCCACCCAGGCCGTTATTCAGGACATGGCTTTAGAAGGCAGTGCCGGCGTTATTGGCGTCAATATCGCTGCCGGAGACTCTAATGCCCAGCTGAACGCCAGAGCATTGGCATTCAGTGTTGGGCAGGGGGTTGCCAGCGCTACAGTTCATGCAGCGCAACATGTTCAGGTGCCGGGTGACGCACCGGACTCTGCAGTGAGTCTGATCCAGGGGAACGCATTTTCAAATGCCTCTGGAATGATCTCCGTCAACCATGCCAGTGGCGTAGCAAACGCACAGGTTAATGATATCGCAATCGGGTTCGCCATTGGCGGGGTTGCGGTGACCGAAAGTGAGCTCAGTCTCACGGTCACCGGTCAACCCGGCGTCCAGCCGAACCAGAATCAGATACAGCAACACCGTGAAGCCGCAATCAGTGGCTCAGCATTTGAAGGCGCAAGTGGTGTGGTGCAGATCAATCAGTTAGCGGGTTCCGGAAACGCAACCAGTAACAGTTTTGGCCTGACCGTTTCGGTCGGAGCCGAGCAATGATCGGGCAGATGTCCGAACTCAGGGGAAAATAAGGAGAAAGACCATGAAACAGGTATTCAAAATTGCACCACTGGCATTAGCCGTCGCTGCACTGAGTTTTACCGGAACAGCCGCTGCTGAAGGAAATGGTGGACACCGGGGGGACCATGGGGATGGTGCCACGCTGAAGAAATACGTGAAAGTTAAGAAAGATGTTGAGTACAGCGGTGAAGTTGAGATCAGGGGGACTATCCGGGTCGATTCACTGGGTATGGCCGTGATCGATATGGAGCAGGACAGTGATCACAACTCTGTTATGAACGACCGGGTTGATAATAATGCCCTGTTCGGTGGCAATGTACTGAACAATGCCAAGGGTAATATCGGGGTGAACTCCGCTGCCGGTGGTACCAACGTGCAGAGTAACGCGGCTGCACTGGCTGCCGCAGATGCTGCTTTTGTACTGGGATCAGCGGATGCCGAAGTATTTGTGGATCAGAACGCTGATGATAACGAAACAATGAACCACGGTACTATCAATACTGCGGCCGTTGGCGGTAATGCCCTGCGTAATGCCCGGGGTAACATCGGTCTGAACAGTGCAGCAGGTAACAGTAACGTACAGGGCAATTCATTTGCCGGTGCGGTGGCTTCCGGTTCTATGGGGGAAGCAACGGTTTCAGTGAAGCAGGAGGCCGAACATAACGTGACCGCGAATATTCCGGAAGAAACTCATGAAGTGCTGACCACCAACTTCAGTGTTGGCGGCTCACTGACCGGTACCTATGAAGGTGACGGTTCCGGTGGATACCGGGGTACCAACGGACCTGCAAGATATAGCGGTACAAACTTTGGTACCCGCTATGTGGGTTCTAATGGCCCTGCGACGTATAACGGTTCTTCTCAGCAGAGCAACGATGTATATCCTGAAATCTGGCTCGGCGATGATCACCCACAGGGTGATACTATGATCGGCCACCTGGATTTTGATAATTTGGGTCAGCAGGTTGGTAAGTTTGAGTTCAATGAGTCAGGTACTATCAGCGGTTCCCGTGAAAGCGGCCGTATAGGCGCCAGCCGTGAACGGGGTACAGTCGGACCTAGCCGTGAAAGTGGCCGTCTGGGCTTTAGCGAAGTGGGTACTCAGGAACTGAGCGGTACCCTGACCGGTTCTGCACAATATATTGTCAGCCGTTATGTACGTCACCAGAACAATGCTGTTCTGACGGGTAACGCGCTGAACGGTGCCCGGGGTAACATCGGGGTGAACAGTGCTGCCGGTACCGCTAACCTGCAGAACAACAGCCTGGCAATCAGCCGTGTGAATGCCGTACCTGCGGCAGGTGGTGGCGAAACCGGTGGTGGTGAGTAATTCACTGCTTCAGAGCCTTACAGCGTATGCATTCAGATAAGGATTCCGGTAATAGCATAACGTGTTGATTGGTAAGTCTTCGGGTGGTTATCAGGATGGTAACCACCCGGATCTGCAAGGTTTCCGGAAGTGGATAAGGCAGGAATTATCCCCGGGGTCCGGAAACCTTCCCAGGAGATGGATATGCCCAGTTTTGCAGAACGACCATCCTCTAAATTCCACACTTGGCTGCCCGGCTGTTTGCTGGCTGCGGTGCTGAGTGTTGCATGGTTAACAACCTTCCAGGTTCAGGCGGCAAGCATACAGTTCAGTGCTGTAGTGCCTCAGCACACAACCATTAATAAACGTGTGTTAAGTATGCGTGAGAAACGCTTCCATCACCTTATCCGTCAGCAGACGGATTTCAGTTGTGGTGCGGCATCACTGGCAACCGTTATGCGCTTTGCTTACGGACTGAAGGTTACCGAGCAGGATATGCTGGATGGTTTGTTTGCAGTCAGTGATATTGAACTGGTTCGGGAACAGGGCTTTTCCTTATTAAATATAAAGCATTACGTGGAACAGATTGGTATGCGGGGACGGGGTTATCAGGTTGGTGCTGATAAGCTCAAAGATATTCAGATACCCACGATCGTGCTGCTCGACCTTAAAGGCTATAAGCATTTTGTTGTGCTGAAAAAAACCACTGATGATCTGGTTTACATCGCAGACCCGGCCCTCGGGAATAAAATTATGCCTAAAGACGAGTTCGTTTCCAGTTGGAACGGTGTGGTATTTGCTGTTATCGGTAAAGGATTTGACCGTAACAGTGTGTTGCTGAATCCACCGCCACCGCTTACCGCCAGAAGTCTGGTGAATGTATTTGCGCCACTGAGTGATGCACAGCTGTTAGAGCATGGGTTTACCCATGCGGAGCTGTTTTAACCGCCCGTTTCGGGAGGAGATACCATCATGAAAGGTATGAGATGGTTGAAAAAAGTAATACCTGGAGCTCTCGCCACTAGTGTGTGGTTACTGGCTCCAACTGCTGTAGCCGGACCTTTTGGTCTGGAAGGGGATGATGTACCGGATGCTGTACTAGCAGACATGCGGGGACGTTTTGTTGATGGCCGTGACGTCAGTTTCTTTGGCGTCGTGATGGCGACCGACTGGCACCGTGCCGGACAGGATTTCAGCATGGAGTTGCATATGGATATCAGCTTTTCCGGGCGGGGATTCCGTCCGAATATAACCATTTACCGTACCCGTGATCTGGGGGTAGCCAGTACCGGTGCAGGTAATCAGGTTCTCAGTGGCGTATCGGATAACGGAGCGTTAGATGATATTGCGGGGGTTGTGCAGAACATTCAGGTCGCAGGGGACAATAACGGGGTTCACAATAATGTGGAATGGACGGTGACAGATGCGTCCGGAACACCTCAGTTACGCGGGCCTGATCTGGTACAGGTCGGTGCAGGCCGGGAGAGCTTTGCCAATGATGAAGGGGTGACCACTCAGGTTCAGGCGAATGGCGCAGGAATCGGTTATCAGGTAGACGTGCCGGATGTCGGCACCGTCGCTCAGCGTATATCCCGCCGGCAGATCCTGTCTGCGGGGAACATCCTTCAAAGTACTCAGCTAAACAGCAACTTAAACCAGATATTTAACCGTATAGGTTTAAATGTTCAGCTGGCACCTTCCGGAAACTTATCCGGAGCCTCCAGAAATTTCCACAGAGCACTGAATAATCTGAGGGGGTTATAAAGCATGCCTGACAGGTATTGCTGTGCTTCAGGCACGGCAATATTTGCCAGACAGGGAAACAATAAAAACAGGCGAACACAGCTGACCGGTTAAGCCGGTGGGGAATGCAGCAGTGGATGGGGTTTCATGCTGCTGAAAATCGAGTGTGTGCAGGCAGTGTCTCGCTTTCAGTCAGAACCATTGGTCTCTGACATGACTGAAGAAAGAGGGAAACACCATGGAAAAGTTAGTCTATTTTCGTCTTCGTCGTTGTACCGTTGCAGTCTGCATCGCGTTGGGGATGTCCGTTTCAACCTGTGTAATTGCTGAAAATGGTGAAGCAATGACTGCCAGTGAGGCAGATCAACTGCGCTATGAAATTAAACAGTTGCAACTTATTAACAAGAGCCAGGCTGAGATGCTGCGGAAGATGGAAGGACGCCTGCTGCAGCTGGAAAGTGATCCGCAAGTGGCACCCGCCCGGCAACAGGGGCAGCAGGCAGGACAACAGACTGCTGCGACTGAAAAAGAAGAAGTGAAGAAGTCAGCGAGTCCCAGTTCCAGCGTAGAAAACGTTTTGCAGGAAGAGCATGCACTCTTCAGTGATAAGTTCACACTTGAGGCAGGGTTCAATTACAGCCATTACGACCGTAAAGATCTGGTACTTGAAGGCTTCCTGGCACTGGATGCTATCTTCCTTGGCGATATTGCCGTGGATGATGTGAAGGCTGATATATTCACCTTTGATGTTACCGGGCGGTATAACGTAACCGATCGCTGGCAGGTAGGGATGACGATTCCGTGGGTGTACCGGAATACTAACTTCCAGCGAAATGTCAGCGGCGGTGTTGAATCAGAGGTCAGTGAAAGCGGGCTGGGTGATATAACCCTGTTATCGGCGTATCAGTTATATAAAGAGACCGATGACCGGCCGGATATCGTCTGGAATCTGAGTTTAAAAATTCCCACCGGTACCGATCCGTACGGCACACCTACCATTACTAAAACCGCCGCGAATGGCGATGATCTGACCTTCCCTAAAGAATTACCCACCGGGAGTGGTTTATACAGCCTGACAACCGGTTTCTCATTTGTAAAAACCACCGATCCGGCAATCTTATTTGCCAATATTGGTTATACCCATCACTTTGAAGAAAGTTTTGGAGATATCAGTGCCGCTGTCGGTAATCAGCCGGGTAAGGTAAAGCTGGGGGACTCAATACACTACGGTGTCGGTATGGCATTTGCGCTGAATGAACGTACCAGCATGAGTATGTCCCTGTCGCAGCGGATCAGTCAGGAAAGTGAAACCCAGCTGGATGGTGCTTCCAAACAGGAAGTAATTGGCAGTGACGGTAATGCTGCAACCTTCTCGGTAGGGGTTACTTATGCGCTGAGTGATAAATTATCTATGTCCACGTCTCTGGGTATAGGTTTAACGCCGGATGCGCCCGATTTTGCTCTGTCAATGAGGTTCCCATTCCGCTTCTGATGCAGAGCGCCTGGGTGGCCTCCCTCGTCATCCAGGTTTTTTTAAGCAAGGATTTAACGGTTGTCTGTTAACGGTTTGATCCAGATCTTTCGTCTCTTCAGGGGGATGCTCTATAATTGCCGCTTTGCAGTTTTGAACAGGGATAGCCTGTGTTGGGATTCATCGCGGTTAGCTGGGGTTTTTTAGGGCTGACATTCATTCTCGGAAACGCCATTGTCCGGTTAGGGGCAATTGGCCTGGAAAGTTTTGCCTATCCGCTGGACTGGTATCACTGGCTGGGGCTGGCAACATGCGTTGCATTTATGGGCGTATTTGAGGGCTACCGGGGATTCCAGCAGGCATATTCGCCGCGGGTCGCTGCCCGGTTACTCTTCCTTAAAGATAACGTCACCCCGGTGCGCCTGATTCTGGCACCGCTGTTCTGTATGGGTTTTTTTGATATTCGCCGTCGCAGGATGATTGTTACTTACTGCCTGCTGGCGGGGATTCTGGTGATGGTACAGCTGGTGCACCTGCTGGATCAGCCCTGGCGGGGCATTGTGGATATCGGTGTGGTGTTCGGTCTGGCCTGGGGGCTGGTGAGTATCATGGCCTTTGTCTGGCAGGCTTTCTTTGGCGAAGGGTTCCGGCATTCTCCGGAAATGCCCTGAAACACAGTGATTAAAAAGGCGACCGGATGGTCGCCTTTTTTGTTTCAGCTTTTTAATTCAGCCTAAGAACAGTTTATAGGCCGGATTGTCGGTTTCTTCCCAGTAGTTATAACCAATGTCATCCAGGAACTCAGAGACTTTATCGTGCTCGTCAGCAGGCACCTGCAGACCCACTAATACCCGGCCGTAAGCCGCGCCGTGGTTACGGTAGTGGAACATAGAAATGTTCCAGCGGCCGCCAAGCTTGCTGAGGAAGTTCATCAGGGCACCGGGGCGCTCCGGAAATTCAAAGCGGTACAGGATTTCATTATCCACTGACTCAGGCGCCCGCCCACCCACCATGTAGCGGACATGGAGTTTGGCCATTTCGTTATCAGACAGGTCGATCACTTTGTAATCGCTGCCTTTCAGATCGCTGAGCAGTTCGCTGCGGGCGTCCGGCCCGGGGGTCAGCTGTACGCCGACGAAGATCTGCGCGTCTTCATCGTTGGCATAGCGGTAGTTGAATTCGGTGATATTGCGTTTGCCCAGATCACTGCAGAACTGCTTGAAGCTGCCCGGGCGTTCCGGGATTTTCACCGCAATAATCGCTTCGCGGTTTTCACCCAGTTCGGAACGTTCAGCGATGTGGCGCAGGCGGTCAAAGTTTACGTTGGCACCGGATGAAATGGCGATCATGGTGCTGTCGGTACACTGTTCCCGTTCGACAAACTTTTTCATACCTGCCACGGCCAGTGCGCCGGACGGTTCGCAGATCGAGCGGGTATCGTCATAGATGTCTTTCACGGCGGCACAGATTTCATCAATGCTGACGGTAATGACTTCATCGACATATTTCTGTGCCACTTCGAAGGTGTACTGGCCAACCTGAGCAACGGCGACGCCGTCGGCGAAGATACCCACCTGATCCAGGGTGACCCGTTCGCCGGCAGCCAGCGCCGCATGCATGCTGGCAGATTCGCTGGATTCGACACCGATCACTTTGGTATCCGGGCGCAGGTATTTCACATAGGCGGATACACCGGCCAGCAGACCGCCGCCGCCAACCGGCACAAAAATCGCGTTAATCGGGCCGGATTCCTGACGCAGTAATTCCATGGCTACCGTGCCCTGGCCGGCGATAACATCCGGATCATCAAAGGGATGCACGTAGGTCAGGCCGCGCTCTTCCACCAGGGCCTTGGCATGGATGTTCGCCGCGTCAAATGCGTCGCCGTGGAGGATCACGTTTCCGCCATAGCGGCGCACGTTGTTAACCTTCACTTCCGGGGTGGTTTTCGGCATTACTATGGTGGCGTCCACTCCCAGCTTCTGGGCCGCCATGGCCAGCCCCTGAGCATGGTTACCGGCAGAGGCGGCAATGACCCCGCGCTGGCGTTCTGCTTCGCTGAGCTGAATCATCTTGTTATAGGCACCGCGAATCTTGAAAGAGAACACCGGCTGTTCATCTTCACGTTTCAGTAAAACACGGTTATTCAGGCGTTCGGACAAGCCGCGGGCTTCATCCAGAGGTGTCTCAACAGCCACATCATAGACGCGGGCTTCGAGGATTTTCTTTATATAACGGTCGGGCATGATTCAGTTCTTTTTTGCGGGTGCCTGAATTTTGCAGGCAAAATCCGGTACTTTCTTCGGTTTAAGGGGGCAAATGCTACAAGTTACCGGCCATGGCGTCTAGGGAAGCCTGCAGTTTAGCGTCTTTTCAGTATAGTTTTATCCGGCAGGGCCTGACTGTTACATCGGTCGTCAATGCTGCGTATAATTCGCACAATTATTTCTCATTCTGACGGGTAGCAGGCATGACACAAGACGAAATGAAATTAGCAGTGGCACAGGCAGCTGTGGCACATATTCAGGGTAAGCTGGGTCAGGATTCCATTGTTGGGGTCGGTACCGGCTCCACTGCCAATTTCTTCATTGATGAACTGGCGAAAATTAAGCATCTGTTTGACGGTGCCGTGGCCAGTTCAGAAGCGACTGCTGAGCGCCTTAAAGGTCACGGAATTACCGTATATGACATGAACGCGGTTGATCAGATGGAAGTGTACGTCGACGGTGCTGATGAATTCGACAGCCGGATGAACCTGGTAAAAGGCGGCGGCGGTGCACTGACCCGTGAGAAGATTGTTGCCGCGGTGGCGAAGGAATTCGTCTGCATTGTGGATGCCAGCAAGCAGGTTGACCTGCTGGGGGCATTTCCGCTGCCGGTTGAAGTGATTCCGATGGCCCGTTCCCAGGTTGCCCGTGAACTGGTGAAACTGGATTGTCAGCCGGTGTACCGGGATGGTTTTGTCACCGATAACGGTAACATCATTCTGGACTTACATGGTCTGGAAATCGAACAGCCGAAAGAGCTGGAAAACCATCTGAATAACATCGTCGGTGTGGTGACCAACGGTCTGTTTGCCCAGCGCGGTGCGGATATCGTTCTGATGGGAACGCCGGAAGGCGTGGTGGAAATCACAGCCTGACAGCCCAAAATAAAAAAGCCGTTGCTCAGCAACGGCTTTTTTTTGTCTGCTGTTTGCTTGCCTTAATTATGGATTGGCGGTTTTCTTCTGCCATTCCCGGTCGGCGCTTTTGATGTTTGCATCGACATTTTCCAGCCATGTCTGGCGAACACCCAGGCTGTAATTCAGGAACAGTTTGTCATCTTTAATGGTGAAAGCGGCCGGATCGGAAGAAACCACTAAACCGTGGGCCATTGCCTGGGCGCAGTAGCCACCGTACTGTGGTGAATACTTTTCCGGGTTGCCGTCAAACAGGGCTTTGTTTTCTGCGCTGGAAAAATACCAGGTGGTGCCGTCACGCTGGCTGGCGAAAGCTGCTGAGCCTTTAACAGGCTTACCTTCGGTGAAATAGGCTACCGGATCATGGCCCTCAAGGGCGCCTGCTTCGTTTTGATAAACTGGCTGATCAGCCAGACTGGTGCAGGCTGACAGTACGGATGCAAAGAAAATAACTGTCAGGATCCGCCAGTACTGGCCAAAACCTGTTGTGAGTCGGTGAATGAACATGGTTTTATCCTCTGTCTGTATGTCACAGTCAGGCAGACTAAGGCTAATCTACCTGCTATCTGATGAATGAACGGATTTACAGCTTGCCGTTCCAACGTGAAAACAAACTGAATTGTGCGTCATTAAATGTGGAGCCACTGCTGATGCAGCTTTTTTCCGGACAAAAATATCTGAACCTTGCCATGTTGCTGCTGCTGTTGCTGACCATTGCCGGGTTACAGCACCTGACAACCAATGCCAGCTTTCTGGCCTATTTTGATCAGAAAGATCCGTTGTTTGCCGAATATCAGCGTTTACAGGAAAATTTTACCAGCAGAGAGCGTTTGCTGGTGGTGGTGCAGCGTAAAGATGGTGGTTCATTGCTGGAAGCAGACGGCTTTTACCGTCAGAGCAGGGATTTACATAAACAGTTGGAAGGTTTGCCGGAAGTCGTCCGGGTGCGGGGATTTTTAACCGCTCTGAAGCTGAAGTCGAACATCTTCCTCAGCCCCCGGGCCCGCACCGCGCTCGATGGCAGCTTTATTTCGGCCGACAGCAGTACCGCCCTGATCGTGCTGGACGTGGCGTTGCAGAACCGTAAATCTGCCCGGCAGATTCTGGCCTTCAACGGCCAGGTGACCGCACTGGTGGATGCTGCTTATTCGGATGATATTGCCGGGTATCTGTCCGGTACTATGGCGCTGAATAACGCTTACATCGATACCGTTCGCCATGATCTGAAATATTTTATTCCTGTGCTGCTGGGGATTATGTTTGGCCTGTTATGGTGGAGTTTCCGGCGTTTCGCCATTCCCCTGATGCTGATGGGGGTGGGGACGCTGTCCACACTGGCAGCCTTTGGGACCATCAGTTGGATGGGATATTCCGTCACCGCCATCAATGCCTTTACGCCGATCATTATCATTGGTCTGAGTTTGGTAACCGCCATGCATAACGTGCTGTCGTTTTATCAGGCACGGGCCGAAGGTAAAAGTGCAGAGCAGGCGGTGAAAGACAGTTTTCAGATGAACCTTAAGCCCCTGACTTTAAGCTGTCTGACGACCGCAGTGGGCTTTCTCGCACTGCTGTTCAGCCCTTCTCCGCCAGTGATGGTAACCGGGATTGCCGCGGCGGTGGGGCTGGGTGTGTCTTACCTGCTGACGATCAGCTGGTTACAGGCAGGGTTACGCCGGTTTGCACCACCGGCAGAGGTGGCTGCCGGCTGTATGGCCCGGCTGAATGTGTCCCGCTTATCCTGCGGTGGCCAGAAGCGGGTGGTGAGTGCCGCGGTATTACTCTTGCTGCTGGGGGGCTGGGGGCTGACGCAACTGACCGTGGATGACAACGTCTATGAATATTTTCCGGAAGATTACAGTTTTCGTCAGTCGGTGAATATTATTGATAAGGAGCTTTCCGGGGCGTCAGGTATCAGCTATGTGATCAGCGCCGGGGAAGGGCGGGCGTTCGCGCCGGCGGATCTGGAGACCCTTGATGCCTTTACCGGCTGGCTGAAAGCGCAGCCGGAGGTGCTGAAAGTTGTGCCCGGCAGTGGCGCACTGAAACAGCCGGACAGCTGGACGCGGCTGGTTGAGGAACAGTTGTATAACCCGGATACCCATATGCTCAAGCTGAGGGTACGTATGCCCCAGCAAAGCGCCCGGGCGATGATCGCCTTTGATGACCGGGTCCGTCAGTGGGTTGAGGAGAACCCCGGTACCCTGAATATTTATACCGGTGGCAGTGCAGATCTGATGTTTGCGCATCTGAGTATCAGTAACGCCCGCAGTATGTTGTTATCGTTGCTCGTTGCGCTGTTTGCGATCAGTCTGTTTATCGGCTTTATGTTCCGGGGCTGGCGGCTGATGACACTGGTGTTTATCTGCAATTTTGCCCCGCTGATTCTTGCCTATGGATTGCTGGGTATCAGTGGCGGCGCGATTACCCTGGGCAGTGCGGTGGTCATGGGCATGATTATCGGCATTATCGTGGATGACAGCCTGCATATCTTATTTAAATATCGCCGTTACCGTCGCAGTGAGCCGGAAGCGGCGGCGCTGCAACGGCTCTGGACCGATGTCATTCCGGCCGTATTTATCAGCAGCCTGACCATGATTCTGGCCTTAACGGTTGGCCTGTTATCGGATTTTAAGCCTATCTTTGAGATCAGCCTGTTCAGCATTGTGATTATCTTTATCGCCTTACTGGCGGATATGTATTTATTGCCGGGCCTGTTAAAAATGCGCTTTTTTCAGCGGCATTTCAGGTAAATCCTTAATATAGATGCTGGGCTATCTGACCGTTATGTTGACCGGACCCTTATATGAACCAGCGTTGTTTTCCGTTACCAGAAGCATCTATTACCGAACCGGATAATCATCCGGTGCGGCACTGGCTGGAGCGCCATCCGGACTTGTCTGTGGGGCTGTCTGCATTACAGCAGACGGCACTGGCCCGGTTGGTGCCACTGTTACTGTGCGGGGAGCAGTCCGCCATTCATGTCTTTCATACGGAGTACAGTCGCCGGGAAGATTCCCAGTTTTATCTGGCGCAGATCGAAGCGGATGAACGGCTTCACGAAATAGCATTACAGCGCCTGCTGCAGCAAGTTCCCGAGTATGAGAATCTCCACCGCCTGAAACGCCAGGCACAGTTATTTTACGCCCGTATTCAGCAGGCCAGCGATAGCGTCGCCCGGCACTTTTACACCATCAGTCAGTTGGACGCCTGCGTGTGTGTGCTGATGAATGCCGTTGCCAACAGCAGCATTAAAGGCACGGCGGCAGCCGGGCTTTTCAGCCTGATTAAGCGGGATGAGGCGCGGCATGTCAGCATTGCCAGGCGTCATGCGCTCCGGTTACAGCAGGATATATATGAACAGCCACCGCTGGATTTCTGTATTCATCAGGGGCTGGTGAGTCTACTTCAACAACAGACCGCGGCGTTTGAGATGCTGGGCATTGATGCCGATGCACTGTTTCAGCGTCTGGTACAGATGGCACCGGTATCCGGTTCAGCAATTAAAGGAGCAGCATAATGAGTGTTCAGGTAGCACCCGGCCGGGTAAAACTGCGTAGCTGTGGCAACGCCTTTCCGGGAGAGCACATCAGTAATGATGTGTTGCTGGATCATCTGGAACAGCTATGTGACCGGAAAACCGCCCGTCAGGCACGGATTATTGCCCGGCGGTTAGGCATTGAGGGGCGGTATGTGAGCCGCCGGCTGGATGCCGCCTTATCTGAACCCCAGGAAACGGCACCGGTGCTCTCAGCCCGGGCGATCCGTCAGGCCCTGAGCAGCTGCCCTGCGGATACGGAACTGGGGTATCTGATTTCCCATACGGCGTCTCCCCATACCCTGTTACCCTCGAGTGCCGCCTGGATCGCTGAAGAGCTGGAGCTGCAGGCCCCTTACATGGAGTTGAGACAGGCGTGTACCGGTTTCGCCAGTGCATTGCAGATTGCGGTGCCGATGCTGCACCATAATCCGCAGATGCAGCCGGTGTGTATTGTCGGTACAGAAGTGGGCTCGGTGTTTTTTGACATTGCCGCTGACTTTATCGACACCGCCCAGTTAATCAACTATGTACAGATGGGGGATGCCGCAGCGGCGGTTGTGCTGGACCGGGACGACGGCAGTGATGAGCAGATCATCAGTCACTGTTTCAGCGGCCACATCGGGCTGCACAAGGCCCCCGGCTTTGAATTATGCGGTGGCGGTTCTGCCCGGCCGGTGTGTGAACAGAAACTGCCCTATTTCTTACACCGGGCAGACAGTGTCCGGGAAGCGGGTCCGCAGCTGTTTCTCAAAGGAATAGAAGCGGTGACCGGGCTGGGGTTCTCGCTGGATGAGTTTGATTTTATCCTCCCTCATCAGGCCAATGGCCATATTGATGCCTTGCTGAGTGAGTATCTGCAGCTACCCCGGGAGCGGATCGTGAACGATGCCTGTCGCTGGGGGAATCTGGGTTCCGCAGCAATCTGGGCAAGTCTTAACGGGCTGATTTTATCGGGCAGGTTAAAACGCGGTCAGCGGGTACTGGTGCTGGGTGCCGAAGCCACCAAATATATGTACGGCGGGTTTATTTACCAGCACTGAGGTCGCTGTTTCCGGTTTGCTGCAATATCTGTGCTTCGCTGACGGGTTTGCTGAGTGAATCGAGCTCAGGGTCTGCAATCCAGTCGCCGTTCGCCGGAATATCCTGTTTGATGACATGTATCACTGCGTGTGCCGGCAGATAGGTATTATGCCGGATACCCGGGCCGATGCGGATGATCTCACCGGCCAGATGCCGTTCCAGCTGTATCTGTGTGTTGTCCTGTGTGGCGTACGCCATGGCCATCCAGCCGGACTGAACAATGTAGATTTCGGTAATGTGCTGATGCCGGTGGCTGTTTTGCCACGCGCCTTCCTGGCCCGCCACTGTTTTGATATAACCGCTGCCGTCATTGCCGCTCAGGCGAAAGCGGGTTTCGCCGTTAGGCATCTGCTCGTGGTGGCACTGCATACCATATTCAGCAGCGGCCTTTTCAGGGCTGATGCGGGTCATTTCAGCTCGTTGAAGAGACCGTTGGAGCCCACCGCGTAATACTTACCCTGACCAAAGCCTACCGCGTAAACCGCCGTGCTGTTCGGACCGTAAGCGTCGCGTTTTTCTATGGCCCACTCACGCAGCTGCTCACCGGTGGCAACATTCCAGAGCTGAACCGAACCGGAATTTGTCCCGGTTAGCAGCCGCTGGCTGTCGGCAGAAAACTCTGCGGCCGTATAGGTGACGCGCCGGGCAAACAGGTCCCGGTTGTCGGTCAGGGTGTGAATGATCTTACCCGTTTTGGTATTCCAGATGATGGCGTCATCCAGGCTGGCAGAACTGAAGGCTTTTTCGTTGTTGGGGGCCAGTGCCACCGTATCAACCACGTTACCCAGTTCAATGGTGTGTAATAACTCGTTGGTTTCGACGTTCCAGAATCTGGTTTTCCAGGCATCGGAGCCGGTCAGGGCAAACTGAGCATCTTCGCTGAGGTCGACGGCTTTTACCCGGGCCTGATGGCCAAGGGTACGTTTAACACCGCCGTTTTTAATGTCGAAATAGACTGCGGTATGGTCTGCCAGACCCAGCAAGGCATAATCGCCATTGGGGGATAAATCCATGCCGAGAATTTCAGCCGGAGATCGCCAGAAACCGGCGGGGCGGCCATCCTGCAGGCTCCAGAGGACCAGGTCCTGCTGGTTTGCTGTCGCGGCGTAGGACTCATCCGGTGCAAATGCGGTCGCAGCAATGATGGTGTATTCGCCGTTGGCGTGATTCCAGTTATACAGGCGTTCCTGCTGCAGATTATTCCACAAGCTGCCACCGTGGTTAAACGATCCCAGCACGGTGAATTTACCGGTGGGGGATATTTCTGCCGAATAGGCGCCTTTCTGGGCGTATTCGAAGGTTTTGCTGGGCGCATCTCCGGAACCGCAGCCGGATAACAGCCCGGCACTTAACAGTGCCGTGGCAAATGCGCGAACAGAATTCCCCATTATGCTTCCTTAGGTAGTGCTGGTGTCGTAAACCTGATCTTTATGGGCGATATGCAGAATTTCGATCATCTGGTCTTCCAGAGAGAAGCGTTCTTCCAGTGACTCGCCAAGATGGGAGAGGCGGTCTGCCAGTTCCTGCATATCTTTCAGTGTTTCGCCGTTGAAGCTGGAGAAGTTGTCATTGAAATCCAGCGCTTCGTCGGTATTTGTCTGGATTTTTGGAAACAGATCCTGGGCGGCTTCCAGGCTGCCATCGTTAAACTCACCGCCTTCTTTCAGCAGCTGCTCGTAGACTTCGAAGTGTCCGGAAGACAGATAGTCCATCAGGATCTGACAGAAAGTCTGGATGGGCGCCGCCAGATCATTGACCGGTGTCTGCGGGAGGCTGACGAAGTGGCTGATCAGTTGTTGGCGCTCGGTGAGCCAGTTATCGATGATTTCACTCACACCGCCCCAACGTTCCTGAGCGGTTTTGCATTTTTCTAACATGGTGGTGTTCCTTGTGTTTAGAAACCCGCAGAAAGATACCGCTGTCCTGCAGGTGCTGTCTCCAAGTGAAGACATCAGACAGGTGCCGCAGGTCCGTTTTCTCGACGGCGGAGCCAGGCGGGCAGTTGCCTGATTATCTGGTTTTTCCATCCCTGCGATACATACTAATCCCAACGGATTGCAGGTGGCAAGGATCAGCTATATGGCAACCGCAGAGGTTCGCGGTATACTGGTGCCACTTTGGGGATGTCTGCTAGCGCAATGTGGGCAAAAGTCATTGATTACTGTGATAATTAATGCGATCAGATAAATTGTACGGGGAAAGGTGAACTATGCTGCGTCGCTGGTTTTTAATATTGATGATGGCCTGTTTTGTAACGCCGGTCTGGGCGGCGGATGAAGAGGAAGCTGTACCTGAGGATTACATCAATTATATTGAGATGAAGCCTTTTATTGCTAACTTTTCCAGCACCGGTAAATTACGTTTTCTCAAGTGCCAGGTGACTGTTCAGGTGGCTACGCCTGCCGCACACCATGCGGTTAACTACTATAAGCCGGAAATCCGCCATGAAGTGCTGATGATTCTGAGCGATAAGCAGGAAAGCCAGCTGAAGTCGGTTGAAGCACAGGATGCACTGGCAAAAGACTTATTGGCGGCGGTGCAAAAAGTGCTGCTGGCCGAAGAAGGCGAAGCCTTTGTTTCGGATCTGTTCTTTACCAGCTTTGTTATCCAGTGACGGTCAGACGTGATCATGACGGCGCCCTGTTTTAACGAACCCGGCGCCGTTTTTATGTCTGCAGTGATGGGTGTGAACATACGATGAAACCGGACAACACTGAACCCCGCATCTGGCTGGGGCTGGAGATCAAGCAACTGGCGGATGATCTGGTCTGTCATCAGCAGCTGGAACTGGATGAACTGCTGCAGGGGCTGGGCTTGTCAGCAGATGAATTTGCTGATCCGGCAATTCGCTTATCGCTGCACCAGGAACTTAGCCTGTATGTGCGCATTGCCAATCTGAACTGTGATCCCTATCTGGCGTTAAAACACGGTCTGCGCCAGACCCTTAAAGACTTTGGCATTCTCGGTGTGGCGATGATGAGCGCCACCAGTCTGGGTGATGCCTGGCGGGTTGCGGTCAGGCATAGCCGTTTACTGAGCTATTCCGGCCGTTTTCGTCTGCTGGAGCAGGACGGACAGTTAAGTCTGCTGATGCAACCGGCTCCGACGGATGCCGTGACGTCGGTGTTCGAAGCTGAAAGCTGTTTTGCGATGTTACTGGCGGTATCCGCAGAGTTGGTGGCCGACACAGTACGCTGCCATCGGATCAGCTTTACCCACACGGTCAGTGAAGCATATCAGCAACACTGGGCAGAGCAGCTTGGCTGTGAAGTCCGTTACGGTCAGCCGGACAATATGCTGTGTCTGTCTGCGGCAGACAGTCTCCGGGCGATTCCCTTTGCCCATCCCGAATACAGCCAGTATATGAATGAGCTGTGTGAAAACCGTATCAAGGCCCTGCAAACCGAATCCGGTGTGGCGGCCCGGGTCGAAAGTCTCTTGCGGCAGCATGAAGGCAAAATCACCCTGCCGGAAACAGCCGCAAAGTTGTCATTATCGCCCCGCACACTGAGACGCCGTTTAGCCCTGCAGGGCAGCAGCTTTCAGGCACTGCTGGATCAGGTCCGGTTTGAACGGGCCAGACATTTACTGCTGACCACCCAACTGACAGTCGCCACTATCGGCCTGCAACTGGGATACCGGGATGTGGCGAATTTCCGGGCGGCCTTTCGCCGCTGGGCGGGGGTCACACCAAAAGCATACCGGCAGCAGCCATCTGAGTAGTAAATGGCCATAACTGATAAAAAATTGGCCGGATATCACCCCTTGTTGTCCCTTTTACCCGCTGTGTTGCCGCGCTTACCGACGGCACAATCAGGGTTCATAGCAATGACCAAAGGGTGGAGTGATGGCAATTTTCAAGATGGCCGGGGTACAGCGGGCAGTGACAGAAGCACTGGATGACTGGGGCGATACACCGGTGCCTGAGGATGGTCCGGCCTCTAAGCTGCGCGGTTTGGCGCAAACCTTTGATGATGACCGTGTGGAAGTGGGTGTATGGGAAGCCAGCCCCGGCCGCTGGCGCCGGCAGATTGAGCAGGCAGAAATGTGTTACTTCCTGGCGGGGCATTGCAGCTATACCGACGAAGCCGGGGTGACGACTGACATCCGGGCCGGTGACCTGCTGTATTTTCCGGCCAACAGCCTGGGAATTTGGGAGATTCACCAGCCAAGCCGCAAAGTGTTCATTGTTCATCAGTAAGGGAGAGGCGCTTGAATAACCGTATTTCAAGCCGGTCAGGCAGTCCGGTATATCCGGATTCCTATTATGCGGCAACGGCTGCAGAAGCGCCGGGAGACCCGGCTCTGGCAGGCGATATGACAGCAGATGTCTGTATTGTCGGTGGCGGCATGACCGGGCTGAGCGCTGCGCTTGAACTGAGCCTGCAGGGATTCAGTGTGGTGTTGCTGGACGCGGAAGCGATGGCCTGGGGCGCATCAGGGCGGGCTGGCGGTCAGTTAATCGTGGGCTACGGGGCGACACCGCAGGCCATGGAACAGCTGATGGGCCGGGAAGATGCCCGGGAAGCGTTTCAGATCTCGGTGGATGCCTTACAGCTGGTACGTGACCGGATCAGCGAATACCGGATTGACTGTGATCTGGTGGCCGGGCAGGCGGAACTGGCGGCCCGCCCGGAACATATGGATGAATTCAGGGAAACCTGTGAGCTGCTGGCCGGTGAATATAACTATTCCCTGCAGATGCTGGATCGTGAGCAATTGCGTGAGCAACTGGACAGCCCGGTATATCACGGCGCCTGGTTTGATCCCCGGGGCGGGCATCTGCATCCGCTGAATTATGCTCAGGGGCTGGCCCGTGCGGCCCGGGAAGCAGGCGCACAGCTGTTTTCTGCAACCCGGGTGCTGGACATACAGCAGGGCAGCAGCCCCCGGGTGGTGACGTCCGGGGGCAGGGTTCACTGTCGGCAGGTGGTGGTGGCCGCTAATGCTTATCTGGCCAATCTGTTACCGGGTATCGAAAAACGCATTTTACCGGTAGGCAGCTATATCTGTGCCACCCGGCCCTTAGGCGCACAGGCCGGCGAACTGATCCGCAACAACATGGCGGTTGCCGACAGTAAGCATCTGACCAGTTATTACCGGATGTCTGCCGATGGCCGGTTACTGTTTGGCGGCCGTACCGGGCTGACACAGAAACAGCCGGCAAACCTGCAGCAGGTGATGCGCGCCCGGATCAAACATATTTTTCCTCAGTTGCCTGATCCGCAGTTTGATTATTGCTGGGGCGGCAATATCGCGGTGACGATGAACCGTATGCCTGATATCGGGCGGCTGGGAAATAACCTCTACTATGCCCATGGCTTTTCCGGTCATGGGATTCTGATGGCCAATATGGCCGGTAAACTGATGGCGCAGGCGATTGCCGGTGAGGCCGGTCGTTTCGACCTGTTTGGCAGGATTCGTCACCGTAACTATCCCGGCGGCACGTATTTACGTAAGCCCGGGCTGGCACTGGCGATGCTGTATTTTGCGCTGCGGGATTTAACCGGCTGACGGCAGGAGAACAAGATGACTGATTTTATGAAACGCAGTGTATTACTGGTAGCGGGCTGTTTATTCAGTTTACAGCTGGCAGCACAGGAACGGGTACTTGTGGTGGGGGCCGGTATCGCCGGTTTGGCCGCCGCGAAGGATCTGCAGGAACAGGGCTTTGATGTCACCGTACTGGAAGCCCGGGAACGGATTGGCGGGCGGATCTGGACGCTGCGCAGTGAAGGCATCGCCTATGACATGGGCGCTGGCTGGATTCACGGTATTGACGGTAATCCCATTACGGCGCTGGCTGAAGCATCCGGTACCGGCATGACGGATATTACCCGGTATGAAAATGCAGTGATTTACGGGGCGGATGGCAGCCGTGATGAGATCAGCCGCGAGGCGTTCTTCCGTTATCAGGCAGTCTTTGAACGTTATGCTGAAGCGTATCTGGAAGAGCATCCTTTTGCGTCGGTTGCGGATGCCGTGCAACAGGCCCGCAAGGATGGCGAGCTGGACTTTCTCAGCGACCGGCAAATTGCATTTTTGCTGAATACTGAAATGGAGCATGAGTATGCCGGCGAGGCAGAACGGCTGAGCATCGAAGGTTACGATGAAGGGGAAGATATGCCCGGTGAAGATGTACTTTTCACTGATGGTTATGACGGGATTACCGATTATCTGGCGGATGGGCTGGATATTCGGCTGAACCGGCCGGTGACGGCGATTCGCTATTCTGACCGGCAGGTTGAGGTCGACGCGGGGGAAACCTTTATTGCCGACCGGGTGCTGGTGACGGTTTCGCTGGGCGTGCTGAAAGCGGGGGCTATCCGGTTTGAACCGGCGTTGCCGCAAAGTAAGCGCCGTGCGATTGATGATCTGGCGATGGGCTTGCTGAATAAAGTCTGGCTGACCTTTCCTGAGGTGTTCTGGAAACAGGATAAGGATACCGATCTGATCCAGTATGCGGGAGAGCAAGAGGGCCGCTTTGCGGAATGGTACAACGTCTATAAGTATTCCGGTAAACCGGTCCTGCTGGCGTTTAATGCCGCCGAATATGCCCGGGAACTGGAGCAGCAGTCAGATGATGCTGTGACTGAAGATGCAATGCGCGTGCTGAAAACGCTGTATGGCGATGATATTCCTGCGCCGGTTGATGTGCATATCACCCGCTGGCAGGCCGATCCGTTTTCGCTGGGGGCGTATTCCTATACCCCGGTGAACGGCCGGGCAGAACAGCGTGAAGATCTGGCTGCTCCGATGGCCGACCGGGTGTTTTTCGCCGGAGAGGCAACCAGCAGTGACTACCCCGCCACAACCCAGGGTGCTTATTTGTCGGGGCTTCGGGAAGCACGGCGTATTCAGCGTTTGCGGTGAGAGGAAGTGCTGGATACAGCAACAAAAATGCCGTCACGAAGACGGCATTTCTGTATCACGGTTGCGGATCAGTCACAGCTGAGCTGATACACGGAACTGTCGCTGGTATTGATCGCCAGGTCAGTACTGCCGGAAGTCTGATTGGTGGTGCTGGGGCTGGTGTGCGTTTCAACAGGCTGCTGTTGCGGGTCGCGGGCGTACATGTTTCATCCTTGACTGATGCCAGTCGGTTCACTGTGTGCTTACAGTGGCCTCTGTCTGAGGCTTAATTTTTTAAAGGTATTCCAGACGGGGACAGCCAGTTCTCTCATCTGAAGGCCGGGAATTATAGCAGGTCATTTTTTAACCGCCAGCATCGGTGCTGAATCAATCCCGATTTTTGAGCAGATAATTACCCAGATTGAGGAATGCATAAAAAAGGCCTGCCGGGGCATAGCGGCAGGCCTGTAAAGGGCGGTGTTTGTGGTGTGCTCAGAGAGACGCAGTATGTTGTTCTATATGCTGCTGCATGACATCGCTGTGCACCTGCAGCCCGGCGAACAGCTTCTCGGTCCACATCAGGGCACCGGAGCACAGCAGGAAGACTTCCGGAATCACCAGCCATTCGCCAATCATTGCCCCGCCGGACCGCTCGTGCTGCTGTAAAGTCAGCTCACCGATCTGTTCTGCCCGCTGACGGGCCAGCCGGGCGCAGGCCTCGGCAAACTCCGACGCCCGCTGATTTTTCTTGTGTGCCATGGAGGAGGACGCCCCGCGGCCATTCCGGTGGCCTTCACTGATTTCACCGATATCGGATGACGCCAGCAGATTAGCATTCTGAGCGATCTTACACAGACTGGCGCTAAGGCTGCCCAGCGCCATGATTATATCGGCAATGCCGTCCCGGGCGTTTTGCCAGTGAGGATCAGCAAAGCCCATATTCAGTGTGTCTGCCATGGCCGCTTTTACTGCCTGTCCGGAGCTGTCCGGGTAGGCGGAAAGATCTCCCACCGGGCCGCCGACCTGTACCATCAGACCATGGCTGGTGGTGTATTGCAGGCTGTCCCGGCGACGTTTCAGCTCGGCAATCCAGACATCCAGCTTAGTGCTGAAGTGCAGGGGCACTGCGTGCTGGCCGTTGGTCCGGCCAAGCATGCGGGAATGCCGCTGTTCCTGTGAATGCCGCTGTAACTGAATCAGTACGGCTTCAAGCTGCAGCTGGATTTCAGTAATGCTCCGCTGAATCTGCAGCATGGTGGCGGTATCCATGATGTCCTGCGTGGTGGCCAGATAATGCACATAGGGTGCGTGATCAGGGCCAAGCAACTGGCGCAGTTGCTCAACCAGCCCGACAATCGGCCGGCCGACTAATTGCATCTTGTCCTGCAGGGCCTGTTCATTTAGCTGGCAGGCGGAAAGCTGAGCCAGACGTTCTGCTGCTTCCGGGGGAATCAGCCCCTGATCCGCCTGACAGCGGGCCAACGTCTGCTCCACCTTCAGCCAGGCGCTCAGCATGGCCTCTTCAGACCATATCTGGCGCATGTGCAGCGTAGAAAAGCAGGATTCGTACAGCGCCCAGTTAAGCATCGGCCAGCGCTCCTTTAACCTTGCGCCGCTGTTTCATGATGCTGCGCACCCGTAAGGCAATGGCGGCGATACCTAATATCAGGAATGCCAGTGCAATGGGCCGTTCAATGAAGATCATGGCACCGTCTTTAGACATCAGCATGGCCTGACGGAAGGTTTCTTCAGCCCCTTTTGCCAGCACAAAAGAGATCACAAATGCAGCGACATTGAATTCATATTTACGCATCAGCCAGCCGGCAAAGCCTGCACAGGTCATCACTGTCACGTCGAACAGCGATCCCCTGGCTGAAAAGGCGGCAATGAAGGCGGTCAGAAAAATCAGCGGATAGAGCACCTGGGTTGGGATTTTCAGAATGATCCGTGAAACTCTGGTTGCACCGAAGTAACCGATCAGGCCGTAGGCGAAGATGCCGAGAATACCGCAGGCGAACAGCTGATAAACCAGTTCTTTATCGGTCAGGAACAGGGTCGGCCCCACCTGAATACCGTGGATCAGGAATACGCCTAACAGAATCGCTCCAATTGTTGAGCCGGGAATTCCCAGAGTCAGTAAAGGTGCCATTGAAGGGCCGGATACCGCATTGTTGGCCGCTTCCGGTGCGGCAACGCCTTCCAGCTTGCCTTTGCCCCACTGTTCAGGGTCCTTGGCGCGGCGTTTGCCCTCACCGTAGGAAATAAACGCGGCAATGGCCGAACCCAAACCGGGCAGGACGCCAATGGCAGCACCGATTACACCGCCGCGCAGGGCGTGAGGCAGGCAGGGTTTGTATTCTTCCCAGCTGAGCTGGTTACCGTCCGGGTCGGTGGTTTCGTTGCTGGTGATTTTTGCCGGCTGATTACGGCGTTCTTCCATCTGGGCAAAGACTTCGCCCAGCACGAACACGCCGATCATCAGAGGTACCAGACCAATGCCGTTGGACAGCTCAAACATGCCGAAGGTATAGCGTTCTTCGCCGGAAATAGGGTCGATACCTATCATGGCGATAATGATCCCCAGCAGGGCGGATGCCAGCCCCTTGAGAACGGAATTGCCGATCACCGAGCCAATTACCACGAAGGCTGCAAAATATACGGCAAAGATTTCCGGCGGGCCGAGCTTCAGGGCCAGTGCGGCAATGAAGCCGACGCCGATAACCAGCATAATGTCGCCCATAAAATCACCGATGACGGAGGAAATGGTCGCAACTTTCATGGCTTTGCCGGCTTTACCGGCCCGGGCCAGCGGGTAACCGTCTATCTGGGTGGCGGCCGACGCGGCAGTACCCGGGGTGTTAAACAGAATGGCAGCAATCGAACCGCCGTAGCGGCCGGATTTGCCGATCACGTAGAGAAACGCCAGTGCAAACAGCGGTGGCATGTGAAAGGTAATCGGCAGCAGCATCGCAATGGCGGCGGATGCGGTCAGGCCGGGGGTGGCGCCGACGATCATGCCGACGACCGCCGCCAGTAAAATGGCACCAAGCAATACCGGATCGGTAATGACAGAGAGCAGGGCCGGAAAAATTTCCATAATACTTACCCCTGAATGAATTCGTTCAGGTCGAATACTTC